>NZ_CP061306.1:0-336540 GCF_018687815.1 Polynucleobacter sp. JS-JIR-II-b4 | reverse complement strand
AAACTTCAATCAATACCCATTGAATATTTTTTAAAGTTTTACTTGCACCAAGAATTATTCGATCCTCGTAACCTTGTGCATCAATCTTTAATAGGATTGGGCGCTCTAAATGAATCCCATTGAACAAAGCATCAAGTGTAGTTATTGGAATACAAATTTCCTCAATTACTTTAGATGCCGGAAAAGACTCAATTCTGTCAATACCCAGCGGCAATAATGAACTCACTTGTGAGTCGCTATTTACTCTAAGTATTCCAGATTCAATAATGTCACCAATTGCAGTCACCCGAATATTCTCTTCCAGGCGTGAACCAGCGTTTTTTTTCAATTTGATTGCAGTGCGCGGATCGGGCTCAATTGGAAAAATATTGACTTTTTTAAAGAGCTTATCTGAAGCTACGGTAAATTGTCCTACATTGGCACCAACATCAATTACTGTTTTTGGGACAACACCAGCTAGTTTGGCTCTTGAAATAATCTTGTAGGATGCAAGTGAAAATTTTGGCCAGCTTATTAATGCCAATAGAGCACCAGGAGTATTAATTAATTCTAAGAATCTAATAAGCTGAGAAATCATTCTTGAGTAACCCTATTTATAATAATGAATTGTATAGCTCTATCCACTGCGGTTTCACTGCGTGCCAACTATAGCGCTCAAACACTAAACGCTGACTGGACAGCCCTCGCTCGCGTTGCTCTAGATCGCTCCAAGAACATGCATTTTCTAATGCTCGCTTCAAGGCATTAATACTGGGCTCAATTAGTATCCCCCCACCCCTCTCCCAATCATGTAAACCAGTTTGATAAGTAGTGATTGAAGGCAAGCATCTAGCAGAAGCCTCCAAATTGACAAGGCCCATTACTTCTGAGTGTGAGGGGGCTGCGAGTACCCATGCCCGATCAATTAGCCTCAGTTTTTCTTCGCCAAACACTGGCCCATGAAATCGCACCCTATCACCTACACCACTTTTCTTGGCAATTGATCTTAATGACTCCATGTAAGCATCTGACCATATGGGACCAACAATATCCATTGCCCATTCTTTGCCAATAGAGGCAATTGAAAATGCATGAAGAAGTATGTCTACACCTTTCTTGGGCTCAATTCGACCTAGAAACAAGATGCTCTTTGTTCGCTCCGCTTGGGTAGGATGGCCCAAATCCTGCTCACTTACTTCAATTGCATTTGGAATAACTGAAATACTTTTACGCGGAAATAGACGAGATAGTGAGTCACGCTCAAGAGGAGTAATAGCATGTAGTGCACTAGCATTTTTTAAAGCGGGATAAGCCATTGCTGCCCAGTAAGCCTCTTTCTTCATCTTAATTCGCCAACCCTGTTGATTCCAAAGCCAAGGCTCCAACATCCCGTGTGCTGTAAAGACAAATGGCACGCCAACTTTATGAGCTCTACGTGCTGCAAAAAATTGTGGGGCTGACCAGGCGCCATGAATATGAAGTATTTGGCCACTTTCTTTATTAGGGCTTATAAGATTAGATAGCCCAAGACGCAGGCTAGGACCCAAAGACCATGAATTCCCCCAGCCGCTAGGAGGGAAATTGTGCACCTCTGTATTGAATAGGGCCAACCTAGGGTTACCAGTTGCATGCGCTATATCAATATGGTTACAACTTGAAGCAAGATGTGCTGAAAGTTGACAAACTACCGCAGGAATACCTCCTGACACTTTGGCCATATCCTCGGCTACATGAACTATTCGAAAAAGATGCTTCTCACCCATTAAATATCGCCTTGAGTACGCAACCAATTAATAGTGATGTCGACACCCTCTTCCATGCTGTATGGCAAGTCCCCAGAAAGAGTTTCCAATGGAGCAGTGTCGTAAACCATAGGTGTTATTAAGTTACTCAGTCGAAATGAGGTTAAAGGAGGATTTTTCCAGCCCAAGAATTTCAAAAAGTCACCGAAACAGGCAATTGCTCTCAATAAAAATATTGGAAGAGTTTTAATTGGATTGACGCCAATTTTCTGCTGAATCTGAATAGCAAATAACTTGAGATTAATAGGCGGATAGTCAGCGAGATAAAAATTCTGATTAGCAACTACATCCTTGGATGCATTCATCAACCTGTCAAGACAATAAACGGTGTTACCAACAAAACCAAATGACTTAAGTACGCTACCTTCACCCGGGTGGACGTAATGACTATTTGAAATGGTTAGGAAGAAGTTTTTATAGGGTACATCAAACCAAGGACCCCAAATAGATGTCGGCCTTACAATAAAACTGAGGCATTTCAGGCTGGAGGAAGCATTACGTACTATTTCCTCTCCAATTACCTTGCTTTCACCATAAGGGGTAGTTGGGCAATAGTCGAACTCGTCCTTCGGCACATAACCAATCTTGCAAACTAGTCGACTTGAGGCAAATATTATTCGCTCTAGCGAATTGACGCCTTGAATTGCAGTAATAAGATTTTTTACTCCAGTTGTATTGGCAGGATAATCATCAATTGAATGCCCATTTAAGTCTGTTCTAGCAGCTAAATGAAAAATTATCTGTGGGGAGAACTCTAAGATAGCCGATTGCAATTTCTCAAGTTCAAGCAAATCCCCTTTATGCCAATAAGAATAGTGAGCAGAATTTCGAGGTTCAACTATATCAAAATTGCATACTTCATGATTTTGTTGAATAAAATATTCCAACAAATTAGTTCCGATAAATCCTGATCCCCCAGTAATTAAAATACGCATATTAAGTAGAAGAAGCTCTATAAATTGGACCGTAAAATAAGCGTTCTTTTGTGTCGCTAGGGTTTTTAATTTTTCTTATAAATCGGGCGAGAAAAGTGAGTGCCCTATCTAGCTTTGTTGGACTTCGGCCCATAACCTTAGTAAAGATATGGTCATAGTAATCACTATAGAGATTGTCTAATTTTCCCGAGCCAGTAATCCCCTCCTGATGAATCCGAAATTTGCTCCAAAATTCAGTTGCACAAGCAAAACGAGCACCCGATAAAGCCATATCCAAGTAAAGCTCACCATCCCATGCAATTCGGTTTTTAATGTTGAAGCCGCCAGCATTTAAATAACTTTTTGATCGAAAAAATGTGGATGCTTGAGAGAGAATTGCTGCGTGATGGGCAGCCATCCAAATTGAATACCTATCGGAAAAGAAACGTCGTATTAAATGCCCATTCGAATCAACTATAAAAGTATTTCCAGATATGACATCTATCAATGGAAATTTATCAAAATAATAAACAACGCTCGAAAGTGCCCCCTTTTCAAGCACATCATCCGAATTAAGAAAACCAAAAATCTCACCAGTAGCTACTGCAAACCCCTTATTAAGGCCATCTGCGGGACCAAAGTCTGAATCAAGTATCACTTTTGAAATTCTCGAGCGATACTTTTCAATAATCTCTCTACTGCCGTCAGTTGAGCCAGGGTCTACAACTATATATTCAACATCATGGTAATCCTGATCCAATACTGAGCAGATTGCCTCCTCCAAGAATTGGGCCTGATTAAATGAAATCGTAACAATAGATATTCTCATATAGAAATCATAAAATCTAATATTTTTTTATATTTTTATTATTATAAGTTAATACATAAATCATCAAAGATAATGTAAAAGCATCGTTAACCCTAGCTTCAGCACCGAGAGGAGAAAATATTATATCCCAAATAAATCCAATAGTGAAAAAAGATGCCAAGATGAATAATGGGTTAGGGCCAGCAAGAAGCCTAGATAATGTTTTAAAAGAAATACTAACAGTCCAAATCCAAAATAAAGCTCCCATTAGTCCAGCTTCAACCCATGCACCCATTATATGAGAATGCGATGGAATTAAATCATTATCATTGATAATTAAGTTGTCACTGATATAACCATGCTCAATTAATGCATCAAACATAATATCTCGATACTTAGGATCTTTAGCCCAAGATCCATGACCAATTAATGGAGAGTCAATAACGGCCTGTACCGATGCGAAAAGTTCATTGCGACCACCCAATAGGAAACCAAAATCACCTGATGATTGATTTAAAAATTTATCTTCTTGTACAGCCCCCAATAATCCAGATAGCGCCATATATTCATACATTTTATAAAAAATGAAAAATGAAATAATACCTAATGTCAATAAAAATACGATATTTTTAAATTTAATCCGTACAACTTTATTTTGATTATTAATAAGTACGTAAAACATAATGGCAGTTGCCAAACAAACTGCACCAAGAGACCTAAACCCCATAAATATATTAGCAAAAGCTAAGATAATTAATATACTAATGTTATATAGTACGGACCTTTTAGAAATTCCCAACTGAACATAAATGACTGCTAAGATGGTAATTGCAGCTCCGTATCCAAACTTCCAAGGTTCGTCTATAGCATAAATATTGGGATTAAAGTAAAAAGTAAGCAATTTTCCAAATGCCAAGCCCAGTGCAAATAATAAATAACGATTTACCCTATTATCTATTAATAAATATATAGCAATAAAATCCGTTAATAAGAAAATAATCTTTGACCAACCCCTAGTCCAGTCCTCAAAAGGTGTCATCCTGATGATATCAGTCAGTATTTGTGAAGTAAGCCACAGTATTATTAGGAATATTAAAGTTTTTGGCCAGTGAGAGAAAAGAAGTCTTGAGCGAATCCTATACACAAAAGGCAAAATACATAGAAGGATAGCCTCAGATAAGTAGAGTCGTCCTACAACTTTCATCTCTATAAACATGAGAGATGGAATTAATACTAGGTAGATATTAATAAAATTATTATTTTTTTTCACATTAATATAACTAAATAGGATATTTATTTTTTACAAGATTAAATGCTTCTATTATTACTCTCTGTCTACTTTCAAGAGTATTTTTATCTATTAGAAATTTATTATATTTAATTGTTTCAAAATTATCCAAATTAATATCGCTAAAATCTTCAAATTGATAAACCAAAGGGGATGGTCTTTTAACAGTTAAAAAATAGTCAAAGAATTTAAACTTTCCTCCTTCATGTAGGTCGCGGTTCCATATCCAAGCATTTGGAATCTGAAGAGAATCTGCAACAATTAACCCATGAAGAGATTGACTCATTATAAATTCACAATCTGCTATTGCGTTAATTACTTCTTCGCAATCAGTTGTTCTTGGGTCTATTAACTTCCATTTTGAAGGAATATCAATTTTTAGAAAGTCTAAATATTGAGAGTGGTGAGGTATGATTCCACATTCATAATTTTTAATTTTAGCTGCTTCATTAAATATTCCAACTAGTAGACCAGGGTCTCCACATGGAGTATGAATACCAGCATAGTTCCTAAATATATTTAAAGTTAAGGGCCCTCTCAATAATAAAAATTTATGAGATTTAACTCTAATTTTGTCAAAAAAAGATAAACTAAAATTAGACATGCAACCTGTACCCAAAACTGATAATTCTTTTCTTCGAAATATGAATTTAAAAGATTTAATACTCCATCCAAGAGTAGAGCCTAAGGATACAACATCGGCATCAATCAACTCACTATATTTATATGGGATTAAATATTTTTTAAAAATATATGGAGAAATCCAATCTCCGAAATTTTCTTTATTCCACCAATAGAGTTTAAGCATTATATTTATATAATATCCATTTTAAATAAACTATCATTTAATAATAGAATATATAAATTTCCCCAAATTTAACTGATTTTTTTTACTTTTTTCCACTAGTTTTTCGACGCAAATATCTTTATCTTCCATCAACAAGGCTTGATGGTTCAGTAATTTACTTAATTCATCTGAGTCCCCCGGAGGGAAATACTCAATCTGCTCCGCTTCAACCTCTAAATTAATTGGAATACTGGTGGTAAAACAAACCTTTCCCAAAGAAACTCCATCATAAACTGCCCCTCCACCGGGACCACCCTCAAAAAGCGTGGGCTGAATGACACCAGCGGACATAGCCAACAGACACAGTTGATCCAATCGATCAATATGACCAGTTAATATAACTTGGCTTTTAATCTTTAGCTCTTCCAATAATTTAGTTAGCTTTTCAAAATGACTTGGGTCTCGATAATCATTTTGTGCTCCCGTGCAAACTAAATGCCAATCGCTTTCAGCATTATCTAAATTTTTATAAAAATTATTGAAAGCAACGAATGCAGTAGCATGATCTTTGTGCGCCCAAAATTGATTACAGATAATAAAGTACTGATTTTTTTTCAAACCGTATTTTTTTAAGTTATGGCTAGGATTATATGCTGCCTCAATTTGAGTACGGGAGAGATATGGGGTAAAAGGTAACGAATGAATATTTGGTACGCTATTAATTTCTTGACCATAAAACTTCAACAAGTCGGCCCTTACCTCTCTTCCATTACATATTACATCTGAAGCACAATTTAACATCTGCAATATTAATTTATCCCTTGCCTTAATTTCACTTTCAGAAAAAAAATACGGGAAATATTTATGCTGACAATCTGGAACATATCCTATCCACTTTGTGCGCAATTTACCCAAGGGCTTTAAGGTTAAGGTCACGCAATCTATATCGTGCTTATGGAGAAGAGAATTAAGAGAGGCTAAGGTTTGAAAATACTGAATAAATAATATTTTTTGTGAAATATTCTTTAAGCGTCTAGTTGCCTCCGATCCCAAGGGATTCTTTGTACTTTTAAAAAGAGATACTGAATTTAGTATATTTTTACTAAAAATATTTTTACATAAGTAAATATAGCTTAGTAATTTTCTTGAAATATTATTTTTTTTAATTACATATATTTTATAATCACCTTGAGTTTCAGCATAACTAACAATTCCGCTCAGAATAAACTCTACAAAACTTATACCCCCACCCCACCAATCAAAACCATCAAAAAGAATTCCTATTTTTTTCACACTGCTACCTTTTGCTTAAATTGACTTTCAACATTAACTAAATTTTTTATCGACACCCTACGTAGATATGCTTCGGAATTTTCTTAATTTCTCCATCATTACCCATTATTTGAAATTAATTTGCAACACGTTAAAGCGGGTTAGTTATAAAAATTCCCGAAATTCTAAATTTTTGATTCTTTATTTCTGCCTGATCTATAAAAAAGTAATATTAAAAACTTAAATTTTCAACACATTGAATTGATGAATAGATTATAGATACCACCAACATTTGATGCTAGAGAATTTTCCAACAGCTTTAGATGTATAAAGAAGAATGATCAAGATCTTATTGTAATTATAATTTTTTTATCTCCAAATATCTTACCTGTTGGGCATCTATAGGCTTATTTTTAATACATTAATCATGGCATTTAGTAAGAGCCAATTTACTGTGCAAGTAAATGTAGTCTTATTCAGCTCTCTGAAGATTCTTATCAAAAAAATGGTAGTCTGTGATGGATAAGTCTATTTTTATCTCTCGGTTAAAAATTTAATATTCCTCACCTCTGTAGTTACACTACGTAAAATTAAAAAGCGTCCATCAAACCAAAAGTGAATTTCAATGCAAAAAATAGACAACGAGCATGTTAGACATATCAATAAATCGACATGCTTAGGATCATTGGTGATTATTGGTGCCGGTGGACACGCGGTAAGCTTTGCAAATGTTGCCCTTTCAGCCGGCTATGCAATTAAATGCTTTGTAGACAAAAATAAAATTGGACAGAACTTACTTGGCATCAACATAGCGGGAAATATTGCAGAGTTGGGGGATTTGGATCTTTATAACTTTGGAATAGCTATTGGTGATAATTCAACTAGGGAGCGCATTTACTATGAACTACGGTCAAAACATGCTAATTTGAAATTCCCGCCCTTAGTTCATGCATCCGCAATAATCTCCTCATTCGCGTCCATTGGAGAAGGCACAGTGATCATGCCAAATGCAATTATTGGCCCCAACTCAAAGGTTGGCAAATTTTGCTTAATAAATACTCAATCCTCAATTGACCATGACTGCATAATGTCTGATTACTCATCTCTAGCACCAGGAGTGATAACCGGCGGAACAGTTGAAATCGGTTTGCGTTCTGCTATTTCAATTGGCGCGATAATTAAACACGGGCTAAAGATAGGTAGCGATTGCGTCATTGGCGCTAATAGTTACTTAAATCAAGACTTACCAAGCAATCAAGTCGCTTACGGAACGCCTGCCAAACAAGTTAGAAGCCGCCTTGAGGGCGACCCATACCTGAAATGATGATTCTACTCCGGCAGAAAATTTAAGCCCCTCTAATTGAAATATTCGATAAGCCCTATGCTTATAGGAGAAGGTAATTCAACTATCCAGCTCAAATCAAACTATCAATTGATATGCTTTATATCCTCACCTTTTTTTAAAATCGATAGATTTTGAATTAAGAAAAAATTTTCGGATGCAGTTGCAAATTAATAAAATCTCATCATCCTCAAGGCTTGGATAGCTAGGTAAATTTAACCCCCTCCAGCCCAAATCCTCTGCGACACGATGGGACTGAAAAGAATTGCTATACATTGGCATTGTATGAACGGGATAAAAGAGAGGTCTAGTCTCGATTCCATTTTCAAGCAAAAATTCTCGTAAACCATCTCGTTTTGTTGGATCAACTAAAATTGAGAACATCCAGTAACTATGAAACACATCCGGAGACTCTTCATGAACTTTAATAGGAAGATCCTTTAAGCCCTGAATATATCTCGCGGCAATTTCTCGTTTTCTTTTAATAAAAATATCAGCCTGTTCAATCTGCGCCAACCCAATTGCCGCACAGATATTTGTCATTCGATAGTTATAGCCAATTACGTCATGCCAATACTGCCTATGTGCAGCTAAGCCCTGGCCTTTAAAGTGAATTGCTCTATCAATCAAGGTTTTATCGTTAGTAACAACCATGCCTCCCTCGCCGGTGGTGATGGTTTTATTACCAAAAAAACTAAAGGTAGCTATATGTCCAATACCTCCGACAGGAATATTTTTATATCTTGACCCAAAAGCTTCTGCAGCATCTTCAATTACTAATAATCCATGCTTATTAGCGATCCTCATAATCGCATCCATTTCACATGGATGCCCATATAAATGGACTGCCATTATCGCCTTTGTTTTATTTGTAATTTTTCTTTCTACATCCGCCGGATCCATTTGCCATGTAGCACTCAGCGAGTCAACAAAAATCGGCTTTGCTCCAGTATATGTAATGGCATTTACGGAAGCTATATAAGTTAGTGTTGGCACTATAACTTCATCACCCTCACCAATTCCTAAAGAAAGAAGTGCAAGATGCAGAGCCACCGTTCCGTTGGATGTGGTTGTAGCGTAATTAACATTTATTTTTTCTGAAAATTTATCCTCAAATTTTCTTAAGTACTCACCTTTGGACGATATCCATGTTGAATCTAAGCAATCAAGAACATATTTTCTTTCGTTTCCAAATAAAGAAGGTTTATAAACTGGAATTAATATCATATAAATTTCTTTTCATAAAGCGTAGAAAAAATTATCTCTTTATTTACTAAACAGTACCAAAAGAGTATGTTCGCTAGGAAGAATATTGTGAAACCCGTCAACATGGCCACAAGACCAAATTGACTGGCCAGCCAAATCTTTAAAGGCATCCCAAAAAAAATAAGAGTAAACAAGGCCATCATCTGAGGTTTTAGTAACGAAAGTCCATTGAGAAACATAGCAAATGAGTTTGCTACCGCATCAGCTATTGACCAAAAACAAAAAGCACTTAGTAATGCAACCGATACAATTATTTCATGATTAGTCCAATGCGATATTATTGAACCGCCGAAAATGATTAGTATCAATCCCATACTTACAGCAATAGCCAAAGTCAAAAGAATTGATTTTATTAATGTATGCCTTATAAAAATGCTGTCTCCATGCTCTTTTGCATTGGCATATGCAGGCCAAAGGCCACTATTAACAACCAAACAAGATTGACTAGTAAATTGAAACATCTTTTGCACCACTCCGTAAATTGCGACAGAAGTTGCACCAAGAAAATTGGCAATAATTAGATTATCCGCCCCATAAACTACTATTGATCCCATTTGCAGGAAGAAAAATAGTCCGCCCATCTTAAAAAGATGAGGCATCTCAATTCTTGAATTCAGGAATAGATTTTCTAGTGAAAATTGCTTTCGCAAGAACAATAATCCCATTAGCACTAAATTTGCAACTATAGCTCCAGACATGCTTGCCACCAGCAGATAGGGCATACCTGCATTTAGCTTGATTGCAAACCAAATAAAGGGCAAAGTCAAAAATGCGCCAATAATGCGCATTATATTAGCCTCATATATTCGTTGCATTCCATAAAAAACTTTATTCACCCCCTCTGTAAACATGGTAAGTGCAAACATTAATACAAAAGTTTTTATAGTTGCGTAGGTCTCTAGGTAGATTAATTGATTATCAATTTTAAGAAGGCTATGCCAAGGCACAAAAGCAACCACTAGATAAAATAAGATCCCGACAGCAAACGAAATAAGGCCTAATGTGAATAATCCGCCACTAATAATATTGCATAATTTTTTATTATTAACTCTAGAGGATGCGGATGCAACTCTATTAATTAATGCATTTCCAACCCCTAAATCAAAAATATTTAATATCCCAACCAAACTAGAAATTGTCAACCAAATTCCATAACGCTCTACACCCAAATACAAAAGCGTCATTCGAACCGAGAAAATCATTACAACCATTAATGAAATTTTATAGAATAGATTGCTTATTGCAGCAACTCTAGCCAATCTATATCGCTCTTTATGGCGATCACCCTTAGTTTCCTCAACATGTAGGGTCAGCCGAGCTAGATAGAGAATGTCTCTTATTTTCAATCTGATGAACTTATTTAATTTGGATAAAAATATTGAACTTGACTTTGCAAAAATTGGCTATCAAGCCTTTATTAAAACTAGTAATAGTGCTAATAAAAAATTTTCGAACTAATTATTGTTAGTTTTTATAAGTTCTTCTATTTAAAAGACTTAACTATGGCTTTAAGCTCCACATTAGAGTTAACTAAAAATCTATATAGAAATCTGTATAGAAAAAACTCAATTAAAAATAGACCAATCAGAACATTTTGATCTGTTTTAAAAAGAACAGCCAAAACCAAAAATGGCGAGCAAATCAAACTAATAGCAAAGCCTGTGATTGAATTGATAATCACTGTCTGAAGATTGTGCTTTTTCAGCAGAGGCTTAATCAATCTAAATTTAAAGAGTTGGTGTAAGTGTTGATTATCTGGAGCACCAGAGTTACGACCTTTTAAGATTCGGCGCACACTCGAATATAAAACTTCAATAATTGGGTAGGAGCAAATGAGCAATGGTGCAAAGGGTGAGATTACCAAATGGCGCTCAGCTAAAAGCACCCCAATAAATGCCAAGAAGAATCCGATCAGGTATGCCCCTCCATCACCTAAGAAGCATTTTCCTAAGGGCCAGTTAAATAGCAAAAATCCTAGAATTGGGGCAGCCAGAAGTAGACACATATGCACAATTAGAAGATCGTCATAATAAAATCCCAGACTTAAATAAGCTCCTAAAATCCATAAACTAGTGAAACTTACTAAGCCATTCAAACCGTCAATCATATTAAAAGCATGGCTAACTCCTGCAAGGGCGAAAGCAGTAAAACCAATTGCTAAAAACTGAATGGAAAGCAATGAATCTATCCACCCCCAACCAAAATGGGTTAGATAAATACCTGAATTTACTGCGATAAAAATACCCGGTATAAAAGTAAGCAATAAACGCCAAGACACTTTTATCTTGTTACTCAAGTCTTCCGCAAATCCAATCGCAAAAATAAAGCTAGACGCAATGAAGGTCGAGAAGACTATGGAGTTAATGGGTCGGTAAACCACAACCATTACTCCCATTCCCAGAAGAATACCTATTCCACCAATACGAGGCACAGCACCTGCATGCATTTTTTGAATCGCCTCTTTTGGTCCCGAGGTCCACACCTCATGAATTTCTCTTGTGTGGGTAATGACTAATAATACTAGGATGCTAGTAAGCATGCCAGCTAAGAAAGTGCTTAGGATTTCACCTTCAAACATAATAATCTATTGACCTTCTGCAGAGGGGTCTAGCAAAGGACATGACGAAAGTTGTTGACCCTTATTCATCATCATCCTCTGATATAGGGTCTGGTCTGAAAGCTTTTAGGCTTATATATCCGAGCAAGATTATCATGAGGGCAATAATGACTGCGGCTGTATCGGCCAACCAATCATCAAAGCTTGCATCTCTACCGACAAAGTATTGCGCAAACTCATCAAGCGCTCCAGCCCCTGAAACAAGACCGAAGCACCATAACACTCTTGGCAACAAAAACTCGCCAATGGGGCTCCCGCGTAATCCCAAATACACCATGATAGTCAAGAAAAAATAGGCTACAAAATGTAAAAGTTTGTCGTTAAAAGTCCATATCAAAGAACTTTCCAAGACGTGCATTGAGGCAAGAATAAACATTGCCGCATAAAAGATCGCAGCAATCAAAAAATAGCGGTTATTTATCCACTGAGGTCTTTGTAAAATCATTTTTTAGCTTTGGTATCTTTTGTACCGTAATCCTTGTAACGATATTCCTTTTGAGAATCATACGATTGCCCGTATTTACGTCCATATTTTCCGCCATAGCTTGCATATCGGCCATATAAACCATAGTTACGGTAGCCGTAACCGTAGTTATAGCCATAACGAATCTGTGAGGGAATAAAGCCATTAAAAATGAGACCATCAATCTTTGAGCCACCCTTTTCAAAAATCTCTATCGCTTCCCGAATCTCAGCGATCGAAGTCATATTTTGACGTGCCACAAAAAGGGTTACATCCGCGGCCCGTGCTAATGATCTTGCATCGTTTACTGGTAAAAGCGGTGGTGAGTCGATCACCACATAATCATAGCGTTCAGCCATGGTATTAATTAACTCAATCATGGCATCGGATGAAAGCATGTCGCCAGGATTCTTTACGGTTAAGCCAGCCGGTAGAAAATCTAATTTTTCGTAGACATTACTCAAAATGACGGTATCTACGCTATGTTTATCCCTTAGAACGCTTGTTAAGCCTGGGTCATCTTTACCAAAAGCAATATAGCGGTGCAGTGAAGCTCTGCGCACGTCAGCCTCAATTAGGAGCACGCGTTTATCCGTAGATGCCAATAGATAAGCAAGGTTAGCCGAAATAAACGATTTTCCTTGGGAGGGTACCGCTGAAGTGATCAGAATAACTTTAGAGCGAGGCTTCTCGGAAAGTGCAAATAATGTAGAGGTTCGCAGTGCACGCAATGCCTCCACTGGAATAGCAGTAGGCCTTTCTTTAGAAAGCATAAACACCGCTTGATCATCGGTTTCATCAATGATGTCGATCTGCTCCTGAGCAACCGGCAAAATTGCAAAAGTACTTAAGCCAACCTCTTGCTCCAATTTTTTCGGATCTCTAACAACACCCGATAAGAAAGCTAATAGCTGGCAAACAACAAAGCCTAAAACAAGTCCTAGGAGTGCGCCAATAGCGACCACTAAAGGCTTGACTGGTCGAGAGGGTATTTCAGGGGCGACGGGTGGATCCACTACATATACATTGCCAATCGTTCCCGCTTTAGCAATTTGAAGTTGCTGGGCGTTATTGAGTAATGAGACGTACAACTGATTATTTACGACCACATCTCGCTCTTTACGAATATAGTCTTGCTGAACTTGAGGCAGACTAGAAATTTCCTTATTCATCTGCCCAGTTTGAGTTTGAATTTGAGCTAATTGGAAGTTCACGCCTTTAAGTAATGGGTGATCGGGCTGATAACGCGTCTGATACTCCTTACGCTTTAACTCCAATTCAAGGCGGGCTTTTTCAATATTTGTTGTTTGGGTGAGCAATTCTTTAATCTCACCCGGAATATCAACCGATTTATTTTGGCGACGATATTCACTCAGAGTCTCTTCGTTCGCCTCTAATTCAGCCTTCAAGCGCGGTAATTCTTTATTCAGAAACGCTAAACTTTTCTGCGACTCTTCTGAGCGCCGGCTAATATTTTGCCCAACATAAGCATCGGCAATCGCACGCAACATTCCTGCTGCGTACTGGGAATCAGAACTTTCGTAGGTTACTCTGATAATGCTTGATTGACGCTTCGTTTCAGCGGCAGTGATGTAATCAAGGACATCTAAAATAAACAATTGAGGTGAATAGACGACTAACTTGAATACGGTTCCCGGGCGGGCTTTGAATTGATCCAGCATGAGTGAATAATTCTTATCTTCACTGACTGCCTCAGTATTCAAACCTTGGCCCGTCAAAATGCTGGAGCCATCTCTACCCCTCAAATTCCAAGATTGGTCAGGCTCGATTGTTAAATAAAAAGGTTCACCATACATATTAGGCGGAACAACCATGCGCCCAATTTTTAAATTTTCGCCACCCCAAGCTATAGAACTACCGCCCCATAAAGGAGTCGCCAAGCCATCCGAGCCTTTACTCAGAATACGGGAAAGCCAACCACCTACAATAGGTAAGCGGTTATCTACGCTAACGCTAATATTGGCTTTCAGCGCTTCTACCGCCTCTCCAATCACCGTGCGGGACCGGATAATCTCGATCTCCCCTAAAACGGGTGAGCTGCCGCCACTCCCTAACGCATTCGTCAGATCTTTCAGAGCACCTAAGCTAGCGCTTTTTTTCTCCTCCACTTGAATGAGGGTGTCGGCTCTGTAGATTGGGGGAGAAAAGAGCGCATACAAAATAGCAAAGGAAGTAATGAGCGCAAAGGTGGCAAAAAAGAACCACCGAAAAAAATAAACGTTCTCAACAATTTCTACTATTGAAATGCCATGAGACTCTTCTTGAATCAAACGTGCGCCACTATCATTTTGATTGGGCTGTCCGTTTGAATTAACTTCAGTGTTCATGAATAGAGCCTGCTTACTTTTAAAAGGGGGTTGCTTTGACAGTCTGAACTGCGGAGGTCAGAGGAAAAAACTGACCTATGAAGCGGCCGATTTCAACCATATCAGTCGGCGATACAAAGACTACATCGCGTGGGCGCATTTCAAACTGGTCAGCCATCACCATGGCTACAGGGTCTCTTGCGGCTAAGTGATAAATAATCGGATCTCCATTTTCATCAGCGCGCATGACATACACTTTATTTGAGGCTGAAGAGAAGGGGTTGGTTCCACCAGCATCAGATAAAACTTCCGCCAAACTCATCCTGCCTCGACGCATGATGTAGGAACGAGATTGATTGACACCATTCGCATTACCCACTTCGCCCAAGACAAAGATTTTGCGCACATTACGATCTGGTACCCCTAAGACATCCCCGTGTTGTAGCAATAAATTAGCCGAGGTATCTCCACCGTAATAAATACGGTCTAGGTCAATCTGGGCACTCACCTTGCCACGTGTGAGCACTAGGTTATAAAGATCTGCCTCTGGAGTGAGTCCACCCGCTAAACCAATAGCATCAGTAATACGTAGAGGCTGATCTGTCACAGGAATAATGCCAGGTACCTTGACTTCTCCTGAGATAAAGACTTTTTGACTCCGAAACCCTGCAACGTCTACGTCAATTTGGGGGTCTTTAATGTACTTACTTAATTTCTGAGTCAGCACTTTTCGAAACTGAGAAATCGTCATGTCAGCAGCATGGATCTCACCAACCATTGGGAAAAAGACATCACCATTTTCATTAATGGTTCTTCCTGCCGGCGAGCTAGCCACATTACTACCAGTAGCAGTATTGATCACTGGAGTTAAATCAGGATTGCCCCAAACAAAAATGCGTAATACATCTTGTGGGCCAAGCTTATAAACGTCAGAAGCAGGCGGATTAAATGGGCCAACACCTGCGGGCTTTTTATTGCGCGCCGCTTGAACACCATTCATATTATCTAAAAATGAGGGAGTAATACGCACTAATGTATACGGCGCTTCAGTGGGGCCCTCATCCACTACTTCAGGGGCAAAGTAGTGCGAAGACATTCCTGGTAGGAACGTACAACCAGAGATACTCAACATCAGTAGGATGGTCCAAAGGATCAATCCTCGTTTCATACGCACACCCCTAAATCAATCAATTTTTTTGCCCACTGAGTAGAGAGATACTCGATTTCCTCTACAGAGCGCTCATACTCGGCACGTTCTTGCCCAATTGGATCAGACACCTGCCTCTTATTATCCCAATGCCCCAATAATTTCACCTTAGCAGTTGCAACGGGACTGCGCTGCGTAATCCAATTCAAATGCGCATCCTCCATGCACAAGAGTAGATCGTATTTACTAATGAGCGAAGGCATCAAAGCTTGCGAGCGATGGTCATTAATATGAGAGTACCCCTTATCTCTGAGTAAAGCTTGCATTGTTTGGTCAGCGTAATTTCCTGTGATTGCTAAAGTTCCAGCCGAATGTACTTCTACGGGTAAATGATGCAAAAAGCGAGATAAAAAAATTTGAGCTACGGGGCTTCTACAAATGTTTGCAGTACAGACGGTCATAATCCGAAACGCCATTAATTTGATCGTCCAGAGTGGGTGGAGTCTGAGCTTGCAGCTTGACTCAATTCTGATGCTGAATCGACTGTCTCTGTTTGGTGACCTTGATTGCTACTACCTCCAGAGGATCTTTCGCGGTGATGTCGACGCCCCGACTGCGACCTTGATGACTGGCGAGATTTACTCGACTTCTCACGGCGCCCCGATAATGATTGTGAGTGAATAAAAGCAGAAATTCTGGGTGCAAAAAAGGCTCCCATTCCGGCTGCAATCATTCCAAACAATAGAAGCAGATAAATACCATTGTTATTCATGGAGGCTTTCGCACCATAAAGCCGCTTTGATGCAAGCACTAGATACCCAAATAGAAAAATAAACGCCCAAACTGAGCGCTGAAAACCACTGCGAAATGAATTTCTTTTGGACGAGGGACTGCTACTAGGAGCATTGCCTAACTCGCAAAAGCGATTCCAATAATGGCGCAGTTTTATTTTGAACATGGGTTAAATTAAAAAATAAGTGCTAATGAAGTAAAAGTGCGTAAGGTTTAATTAATTAAGATATTGCCGATATTTTCAGAAGGCTAGTAACCTGTCTTCAATTTAAAAAAATAAGTTTTAATACTTAAAATACTTAATACTAAGTGGACGATTTTAGCAAAATTCCCCGCTCAAACACGCTTTTCAGCCCAATTCCGGCCTTTTAGAATCTTAATGCCGCTAATTTCATGTTGCCGAACTTAATCCGGTCCAAATGACAATGCCCGACTATCGCGGGTGCGCGTCATATCGTAGAGCTGGTATTTCCTAAAGAGCATGGCACCACCGTCACGAATAAGGGGGGTAAACAATAAATTGGCTGTAGAGTCGCTGTTTCTGGCAAAGAAGGCATCAAAGGGCACAGTTACATAAAGACCTTTATCAAAACTGCCTTCACCGAATGCCGAATAACTCACGTTGGTACGAGTTGCATATGCACCAATTTTGACCCCGTTTTGAAAGACCCTAGATAAATCCAAGGTGCCTCCGCGGTCCCCTGCTAAGTATTGACCTAAACTGAGCTTTACCAAAATATCTTGTACACCAGTATCCCAGTAGCCCGTTACAAAGCCAGTATTTACCTTGTAGTTCTGAAATGAAGTCCACTGGTTAAATTGGCGCTGATAGACCCGGTTAATATTTGCTCCTAATGCAATAGAGCTATCCACAGGACGCCAAAGATACTCGGCACCTGCTCCAGCAAACATCATCTCCAAGTAGCCTGCATATACACTCGCAAAGTGATTCCCGCCTAACTGACCGGCATTGGTCACCTGCAAATTAGGCATGGTAACTACTGAAGTAGTCATGTATTGCCTAATATTAGTGCGAACTGGGTAAAGTCCATCGGGGGGAGGCTGATAGGTGTACTTTCCAAAGTTATCCAATACACGGGCATTCACGGTTCCCGTAACCCAGGTGTTCTCTCTGAATTTATAAGATGCGTCACCTTTCGCGCCCAATGCAAATAGCAAGGGCGTGTTAGGGCCGCCAACGATCTGGTTATAGCTGACACCCAAATTGGTTTGTAGTGGATTTTGCTCCAGAGTCGCTAGCGTTTTTCCTAAGGACTCCTCCGTAGCATTTGATAAAGGAGGCGCAGAAGAAGATTCCGATGGCAATGAACGGTTGCTCCACAGCGTGGAGTAAGCGCTAGGATTTTGCGTGAGGACAGTAGGATGCCTCTCAGAGGGTGGTAATAACTGCGTCTCTGCCAACATCCAATCTTTGCGATTAATACGATACTGACTGACTAACATTCCCCAGTTATTGAGACGAATCTCAAAATACTGAATTTGAGAGGGCGCATCACGATGCATTACCGCAACACCGCGAGCCAGTCGATTGCGAATGAAAATACCGCTGGCATCCTGTAAATTCAATGTCCAAACATCACCCTGCGCACTCAGACTGCTTACTTTCCACTGGGTTTGAGCCTCAAAATCGAGCAAGGTCTGGTGGTAGACCGCAGTTAACTGACTAGCCTCACGTAGGCCATTTGCAGAACCCCCCTCCAAGGAGGAGCTGCCCCTCATTGTTGATGGGGTATTTAAATCAATCCCCCCTCCATTTTGAGAAACCAGCCCCTTGTTTGACTGAGCCTCTAAAGCATATTTTTTAATCGCTCGATTTGCGATGTCTTGAGCATTTTGATTGCTAGGGTTCGTGATGTTGTTGACTGAAGCCTTAAGGTTTGTTTTGAGGGCTGCTTGAGTCTGACTCTTGGTGGCACTCTGAGTTTGACTGAAGCCAATCACACCATTTACATTGCCGCTATTGGAAGCAAGTACTTCAGGCATTACCGGGTCATAGGAGCCAACAGGTTTGAGTGCAACTGTAACGGGTTTTGCTTGAGCCACTTTCGGAGTGCTTAATAGATCGATGCGATCATGTAAATTGAGGGCAAACATCACCTGCTGTCCACCACGCAAACCCACTGTGACGTCCCAAAAACTGCCTTGATAGGTTGCGCCGAAATTGAACATCGTTTTGGTGGTCAAGTTTTGCCCAAACGGTAAATCTGGCTGCGGTGTTTGTTGATAACTATTGCCATCCAACTCCAACTTTAAGACCAAAGGATCCCAAGGGGTATGGTATTGGACCCCCCCGATCAGGGCACTCGTACCATGAAACAAGGCGCCAGTATTGACGGTGCCGCCTTGGCCCACCGTTGGTGCTGGTCTAGTTTTAAAACTTGAGCCAAAAATACTCATGGGATTGCTCATATTATTGCGGGTACCCAACTGACCCCAGCCCACACCCAAACTCAAGTCAAAATCGTTATACCGTTTACTAGCAACAGCGTATTCGGAGCTAAATAATCCTGTACCAGCAATATCACGTATACCTACAGCAATTTGGGGAATATAAGCACTTTCCTCCCAAACTCTAAATTTCACACCTGCACTTTTATCTTTATAAGACTGCCCACCCGCGAGTTCTTGGGAGCCGTACGGTACGTTATTAATGTTGGTGTATCGAACGGCAAATTCAAACCAATCTAATGGGGCAAAGCCTAAATTGACTGTGCCATAAGGCTGCCACAAAGCCAAGGAGGCTGAACCTGTTCCGGCAGGAGCTACTCTTGCTGATGGGACTTGAAGTAAGCCGGTCTCACCCCATAAATTATTAGAGATGGGGAGGTTACGAGAGGCGCTATAAATTTCTCGAGGTCCTAATCTTGGTAAATAGGCGATTTGTGACTCATTGATACCAGGGCTTTGCGGTAAACCAGAGGGTCCTTGTGTCCCCAAGAACTGTGCCAGATTTTTTGAAAAAGCTTCCCCTGCTGCACTGGTCCACTCACTATACCGAGGAGGAGCCCAAATCCAAGAGCCAGGCGCCGGAAATATTTGTTGGGCAGCATTCCAAGCGGCTGTGGGAACTTGATGGACTGAGCCATTTGGTTCGACTAGCCATGCCCAATCTGGCTGACGCTCTCGATCCTTGCCTTTGAGCGCACATCCCTCTAAATAAACCCGAGTCTCAATATGAGGGCGATAGGCAATCTGACACAAAGTTCCGTTATTCCGAATCACTGTCACACTTTGCGGCGTGATTGGAACAACCACCTTCTCGTTACCACGCAAAATGGGATCTTGCTTTGGGTTAGCCTGCAAGAAACGGGGATTGGTATTGGGCAACACCACGCGCCCAGTCACCGACATGGAATCAATCAACCTCGTTAAAGATGCCTTCGTTTGCAAAGCTGCTGGGTCATCCACAGGAAACGGGATTTTATCCAAGCTATCTAATAAGTTCTGTTTCGCTTTTGCTTGGTCCGGTATCTCTACAGGCGTTAGCCATGAGCTTCCTAGATAGAAAGGTGCTTTAGGATTGCCTTCAGGGGTTTGTTGTTGAGCGGGAGATTGCTCCGCCTGATGATCTCGTAATAACCAATCGCTTAAGCGCTCACCTTTTACTATTTTTGGCGACAAAGACTCTTCAGCAGTTACTGATGAGACGCTCACTTGGTCTACAGCCTGAGTACCTACTTCATTTATTCTGGCTTGAGCCTGACTCTGCCCAGCATTCAACACACAATAAATAGTGGCAAAAGACCATAACAAGGATTTGACCAAAAAAGGGTACGGAAACTGAATCCAAAACGATTGTGGAGTGCCATCCTCACTCGTCATAGAGTTCATGAGGAAATGCATTCTTGCTCGGAGCAATACTTCCCTCATCGTACTGCTCTCACTTGTGATTGCCCTTGAGGGTATGGCCATGCAAGCCAGGATAGGCATTCTTTTTCATTTAAACATTGACGGCCAAAGATAATCTTTTTCGTAGCTTTGTCGTAGGCATAAATTGCCTTCAGAGTTGGCAAACTTGGATTATTTGGCTGGAGTACAACCGTTTCTTGAACCCATCTTAGATTTAAATTATTTGCAGGATCACGCAATACTTTTGGTGCGTCTTCTGGAGCTTCATTTAAGCCCTGCATCACCACGGCCTCACGAATATTAACTATGTATTGCGGCATAACACTACGGATACGAAAGAAAAAGAGTTTTGGATTGCGCTTTCCTTTTGCTGTGTTGCTGTCATCACTGGGAAAGAGTTCTGGTGAAGTAATGGCGGGTGCATCCATTAAAGAAACGTCTGTCCAATTGGTATCCAGGCCACCCGTTCCGGCTAGGCGCCCACCCTCTAGCTGTAAAACCTCTTTACTACTTGAGTACCAAGTTTCAATGGCACTACCCGCTTTAGTATTTTCATAACCGAGCACTAAAAGCGCAGGGTTGCCATTGACATCAGCACGTAAGTAACGGTAACTGGGATTTAAATTCGCCTGATCAATGAGACTGTCATTGCCTAAAATACCCAGCTTGAAAGTATCCCAAATAAGGGATTGTTTCTCTCCTACGCAGCCACTAAGGTTGATTAAAAGAGCGAGGGTGAAGAGAGCGCTACAAAAGCGCGGCTTAGAGTTTAATCGGGTTGGCACAAAAGGAGACCATCAAGAACTCACATAGATTCATGAGCTTAGCAAACGCTGCTTCTAAAAAATGAAACCCCCCACTACACAGTGGGGGGTTTCATCATTCAATGAATTACCGTGTACCGGTCGTGCCAGAACTACCGCCGCCGCCGCCGCCACCAGATGCTCCAATAGCTACCGCTGCGCCAACCACCACAACGCCGCCAACAATAGCTAAGGTAGATAAACCTCCAGCTGCTGCTGCGGTAGCACCTGCCGCACCTGCTGCACCAGTAGTCCCGCCACCTGTCTGAAGAAGTGCTGCACCTGCTGCATCCGTTGTGCTTGGTGTTACCGTTGCAGTAACACCGCTACCAGATAGGGCCGCAGCATCGGACTGCGCAAAAGCATTTTGAGCTAACCATGGACCTAAGCATAGGGCTAAGGCAGAAAAACCTGTTGTAACAATTTTACTAATTTTCATATCCCACCTTAACAAAAAATATTCAGCTAAAAGCACACAAGTTTAGTTTACCAAAATAACTGCAAATGTTGCCAATTGATTAAGGAACTACGCAATTAATTGTTGCTTAACTTTGACTTAATTGGGTTAAAGACCATACCTCAATAGATCAACCCTGCAAATTAGGCAACCGATTAAATACTCATGCATTAAATGGAGACTTCGAATTCACATTATTTTTTCTGTAAAAGAAATAGCCTATTAAAAGGACAATAAACCAGTCTCCAGTAATAAAAAAGGTGAATGAATTGAAATAGATAAAGAAAGAGGTAATAATAAAAATTAATTGCCGGCTAAGATCTCGACACTTTAGGGACCAACCTAGCACAGTACCAAAAAATATCCCATATATTATTGGCCCCCAAAACCCAAAGTCATAGATAGCTGGCCATAAAAAGGTTGTAAACCCATTATAAATATTACCTTTATGTTCTATCGTAAATTTTTGAGTTTCTTGACTCATCAGCTTTGAGTCCATATATTGTCGCGAATTATCCTTAACAAATAAAGCTACGAAAGGGTCAGATATAAATCCAAAAGTCGCCAAACTATGTCTAATAGGGCTATTAAATAGCTCGGACCTCTCTTTTATTTTACTTAAAATGAATGGCGGCACTTCATGGTATGCAATCACACTATTAAAACTTGCTAGACTGGAAGCTAATTGTGACTTAGACTCAAAAAAAAGGGGTCCTTGTCACGATTCATTTGTAATACAGTTGCTAAGCTGATACCCAATACAAATAGCGCAACTGTGTATCCCTTTTTCCATTGACCAGCATACAAACTATATATAATAAATAATATAAAGAAATTATATATAATCATTCTAGATGCGTAGAATAACGAAAAGTGGATAATAATCTCTAAAGCCAAAAGTATTAATTTAACAAATTTCTTAGTTTGAATAAAGAAAATAATGGCAATGTAATTTAAAGGGGATAATATATACGAATCTAAATACATTAATGGCGCATAATAAAATGAATTATTTTTTATGGCTTCACTAGTCATATATCCACGAATACCCAAATACCCATTTTGACTTATATATTCGGCAAAAATCAATGAAAAATACACAATAACAATTAATTTCAATAGCAAGAAAAAGTTAAATAGCCAATAAGCAGCTTCGATAGGCTGATTTTTTTCAGCTTTTTTAGTAAATTTATAGGCTAATGAAAAAAATAAGCAATAGGAAATAAGAAAAGTTAGGTAATAATTTAATACATTATTGAGATGTGAATTAGCCGCCACTATGGCTTGTATCACAAATAGCAACACCGGGAATAGCATGGCATAAATGACTCTTCTATCATTTATGTTTATATTTAACTTTTTGATATTGATCAATTCCCCTAAGACCTCAAAATTATTTGAAAATTGGATGATCATGTTTTAATGATCAATCTTACCACCTAACATTGCCTTGGATTTTAAATGGCCGCCTTATTTGTTGCTTTTGTACTTTCTTGTCTATTGACAGCGCTGATTGTGCGTTATCGATTTATTCACGAGAGCTTTTCAACGGATAATAATTTTGATGGGCCGCAGAAATTTCATACCGTTGCGGTCCCGCGCATTGGTGGAGTTGCTATTTTCTCAGCACTCCTTGCTGGTGCACTGGTTCGACTATTGTCCGATTGGCCGAGTGGCATCTTGATGCTACAAATGTTAATCTGCGCACTACCAGCCTTTCTTTCTGGATTAATTGAAGATGCCACTAAACGCATTAGTCCGTTGACAAGATTAAGCGCCTGTTTTGGATCTGGTATTTTGGCTTACTGGGTTCTTCATACCTCCATTACCACCATTTCAGTTGCTTGGATTGATCCTATCCTAAGCTTTCCGATAGTGGCGGCTAGCTTGTCGTGCCTCATGATTGCAGGCTTAACAAACTCGTACAATATTATTGACGGCTTTAATGGTCTTGCCTGTATGGTGGCCATGATTACATTAACAGCAATTGGCTATGTCGCCTTTCGTAATCATGACTATGCGTTGGTTTTTATAGCGGTTACCACTATCGGTAGCATCATGGGATTTTTCATCTGGAATTTCCCACGCGGATTGATTTTTCTGGGTGATGGTGGCGCATATCTAATCGGCTTTTGGATTGGCGCTCTGTCTATTTTATTAATTATGCGTAACCCTGACGTTTCTCCTTGGTTTGCCTGTCTGATTAACATATACCCTATTTTTGAAACTCTATTTTCTATTTGGAGAAAAAAGGTTATCAAAAAAATGAATCCTGGATTGCCAGATGGTACGCATTTGCATATGCTCATTTATGGCCGGATTGCACGTTGGATAAATCCCGATCAAAAAAATCCTTTTTTTTCCAGCAATGCGAGAACATCTCCATTTCTATGGGTTTTATCTAGCCTTGCAGTATTTCCTGCGGCACTTTGGTGGAATAATACTTGGATGCTAGAAGCTTTCAGCCTTCTATTTTGCATATCTTACGTTTATATCTATCGCAGCATCGTGCAATTTAATACGCCACGGTGGTTAAAGTAAGCGCCAAAAACTCTGAAGCATTTTTAAACGGACTCTTTTGCAGCTGGCTTACGCAAGAGTCGCACATACAGAAAGCCCCGCACACTCGATGGTATTAAAAAGAAGATAGCGCGTATCGCTCCATCCAATACCGCTCGTACTCTTCCCTTCAAGCCAGATTCCACCAACACTTTTTGAATCTGCCATTCAGATTTAGCATAACCCACTCCTCCCCGCCGACGAAACATCCCTATGCCAGCAGAAGCATGTACTAGCACTTCTTTGATATTGGCTACTGGAAATTGTTTTTCTAAAAAGCGGCACCATAAACCGTAATCCTCTTTGAGAAAAATACTGGGGTAAGAACCACAAGCCAAAACAGCCTCAAGACTATATGCCACCGCCATATGGTTAAAAGGGTTACGAGTCTTAGCAAATTGGCGAATATCTTTCTCATTGCAAGGAACTTCTCTCATAGTCAGCGGCTTTTCATTCTCGTCAATTTCCAATATGGCACTACCGAAGAGCTTCAAATCAGGCTGCTGATCTAGGGTTTTTGCCAAGACTTCAAAGCGTATCGGCAAATTCACATCATCCGAATCTGCCCTGACAACCCAAGGGTAGTTAACCATCTTTAATCCAACATTAAGGGCTTTAGCCAATCCAACATTGTGGGGTAAGACAATAAATTCAATTAGAGGGTAATCAACCTTGAGTTGACCAACCAAATTCTCTAACTCGGCTGGAAGAGGTCCGTCAATCACCACAATGCATTGGTCAGGCAATAGGGTATTGGCAAATACACTAGCCAAAGCCCTTTTAAATAAAGTCGGCTTATCTTTGCCATAAAGCGCCATCAACACACAAAATCCACCAGGAAAAGTATACAAAGTACTCAAGATTAGCCTTTAATGTTGGAATACCCTTGAGCTGCAAGATCAATTGCATTGGTCAACTGAATTGAAATTGCTGCCTCCGTAAAATCTGCTTGATATTGTTTTTCACCGGCCACAGAATATGTTTCCCAGAGTTCTGGGATATCTATCAAGATCTGAAGGGCCTTCAATTGCTCATCCGCAGTATTGGCCAAAATGCCCCCCTTAAAACTACTAACAGCCCCAACGCTCGTTGCGACAAAGGGGGTGCCGCAAGCCATTGCCTCGATTAGGGTCATTGGTAATGCCTCAGTAATGGATGGTGAGAATACCAAAAGACTTTCAGCAATCTCTTGAGCAATATTGCACTCATCATCCTGTAAAAAGCTAATTCGATTTTGAAGCTTCAATTGAGAAACAAGTTTTTGGCATGCCTCAAAATATCTGCCCTGACGATCACCAATAAAACGACAGCTAATGTGGTTTTCTAAGCGAGACAACAGTTGTATGGCAGCAAGCTGATTTTTGACCGAAGAAAAATAACCTATCACGAGGATCTGAATTTTGCGCTCTACCCTAGGCACATTCAATTTAATTTCATGGGCTGGAAAATTTTTGAGCACTGCTAATGGGACGCCCATTCCCTTTGCAAGATCTCGATCTGCAAATCTATTGGAAGTGGATTGATCGTCTAGGGTGGTAATCGCACTCAACTTTTTCATCAAGCGAGGAAGCTTGAAAATACGATACGGCAACCATGCTATTGAACGCAAAAATTGAGAAAGCGAATTCTCATAAGGATGCAAAGAGATTCCGTGACTAATCATCAAAATAGGGATATGCAATTCAGAGGCAATCTCAATCGCGCTATCGGTTAAAGCAGTTTGCCAAGCCTCAACAATAACTAGATCGGGTTTATTTTCAGAGAGCACTTGTTTTAGTCTATTTTTATCGAGCTGAACTGGTGAGTACAGCGCGCCCGACCCAGATGCAGGAATTTGAACTCTACTAGTTAATGAGAGCGAAATTGCATCTAGCCCCTGCATGGCGCCAATAATAGAAACCTCATGGCCCTGTTTGAGCAGTATCCGAGCATGGCTGAAAGCACTGAGCGATACCCCAGAGCGCTCAAATGGCGGCCAAGAACGTGAAATTAATGTAATTCGCACTAATGAGCACCAGTCAAAAAATAATGGAGCTTCATTTCAGCCATTTTAATTAAGGAAAAACCAATCAGCACCCAACGCTTAGTCAGCAACTTCCAAGAACTCAGAGGGCATGCTAATTTCAAATGCTTAAATGCTAAATGAGGATTTCCAATTTTGAAGTAGAGTAAACCCAATACATAATTTTGGCGGCCTAATGCGCTCCGAATGACGGTTTGATTAATTCGAGACTCTATCCTTTGATAAAGAAGCTTTTGACCATCAATCTGTTTAGGGGAGATAGTGCTGATGGCATCAGACCCCACCCAGTAATTACCTAAGCATTGATTGAGAAAATAAAAATGGGCTCCCGAACTTGCCAGTCGGAGCCAACAATCAAAATCCTCAAGTGCAATTAAACCCCTCTCCTCAGACATGCCACCATGAGAAAGAATCAGATCTTTTCTCACTACCGCAGCTGAGGTTGGGATTGGGTTGCCCAACAAAAGCATTTGCTGAAAAGGATCACCATTTAGAGGATCCCCTAAGCGTGAGCGTTTTTCTCGAGAGCTACCAGAGTCAAATTCCCTAATCACCCTTAAGGGATGATAGAGAAAATCTACGCTTTCACTTAAGGCTTGTGCAACCGCCTCTAAGCGATTTTCATCCCACCAATCATCTGAATCCAAGAAAGCAATCCATTCGCCCTGTGCAAGTTTTAAACCTTCATTTCTGGGTTTAGCGGGACCGCCCCAGTTTGGAATTTGATTAAGTCCAATGTCTAGTGTCTGCTCAAATTCTTTTACGACCGAGGCAATATCTTCAGTAGAGCCATCATCACAAACGATGACCTCAAAATCTTTAAAGGTTTGAGACTTCAAAGACTCTAATGATCGCCTTAATTGCCAGGAGCGATTAAAGATCGGAATAATGATGGAAAAGAGGGGGTCATCCCGCATCATATTCCAAGCCAAGTAGAAGGAAACAAAGTGCTCGTATCTTTATTCACCAAGAACCATCTTTTAGGGTGAATTACAATCTTTTCAGGATTGGAATTAAGCCAAGCACCCCACCAACTAAAGCTACTATTGGCAATAATTTGGTGTTTGCAGTGCGACATCAAATGCAAATCTTGAAAAGATTGCTCTGCAAGGTTATGCCCAACAAATGTTACTGGAAAATGGAAGATTAAATTTTCACGAGCCCAAGCAAGGTCATCCGAAAATACATAAAAATGTGGATTTGCTACCTTTGAGGTAATCTGCTCAACCGCTTGTTGATAGTAATCTAGAGAACATACTCCATGGTGACTCGATGCGCTAGGATTAGTTAAGTAATCACCTCGACGAATGTGAACTGCAACCGAATTTTCGATAGCTATCTCATCCAAAAGTTTTTGATTAGCGGGTCCAGGCTCTATATTGGGCTGTAATTGAGCCCTAAGGGACCCTCCGATATCATCGAAATATAGATGACTCTGCCAATATCCATCTAAATAACAATTATTAGCAAAGTTAAAAAAGCACGGATCATATTGAAAGTGTTTTTCACGTTGATATTTCCAAAGGCGCGGTAAAAAAGGAATTCTGCGCAGAACCCTACCGTGATAAAAAGTAAAAGCAGCAACTTCTTTTGGTGAGGCTACTCTAGCAATAATAGGATATTTACCTAGCTCAAACTTTCTGCGAGTATTTCCAACTGGAGCATTCTTAAACCACTCTAAATCAAGAATTAACTCAGTATTGTGGTGATCTGCAAGTGAGCGCCCAGCAGCATACTGAAATAATTGATTGCCCAACCCTCCATTTAGTTTAGTAATAATCATTGAGATTCATAGGTAGAATTAGCTCCTACCGAGCCCCAATAGTTTAATTAAACGAGAGAACTTTCTAATCAGTCTACGAGATAATGTATTACCATTTTGCTGCCATTTACTGTCATATTGCGACAAGTCTTTCTGCTCAATAATTGAAACTGGGCTCTCATACTCAAAGCCAATAAAAAAATGTTCTAAATTGTTGCTCACTAAGTCATCCCAACCCAACTCAAGGGCCGTGCGCATTTCAGAAGAAATAGAGTTAAATTGAGATAATGCAGTTTTTCGTTTTGGTAAATATTTAATCACGCACTCTTGCAGATCAAACCACACAAATTGCGTATGTACATCGAAATTGAATAAATACTCATAAGGAGGCAATGGGAACTCTAAGTATCCTCTCCCGCCTCCCACTCGGTAGATCTCCGACATAAATACTTCAGGGTTGGGAACGTGCTCAAGAACATGCGAAGCTATTACATAGTCAAATTCCCCGTCGTTGAATGGAAACTTTTCTCCAGAATAATAAATAACTGGTCGACCTTGAAAATTTGGAGAGGCTTTTATATCGCCCCTTTGCTCAATTGCCTCATTCTCATCAAGAAACCGGTATTCTAGAAATGTATTGGCTCTTGGATGCGGTGTGGCACCCGGACCAATTTCCAAGACTTTATCGCCCGCCTTAATTGATAAAATTTTATGTTGAAAGAACATGTTTATTTAGTCTTTTGTCGCTCTAGATTGCATATTTAACCATAGCAAACCAAAGATTAACTGCAAGAATGTCATGGCTAGCCAGTATATGCCGCCCGCTGTAATTCCAAAAATTGAAACTATAGACAATATAAGAGGCAAAATTAATATCAGAATCACTGCGTTTGTTTTGATAACCCACCTACCATCACCGCTAACTAAAACTCGCTGGTAGATAAGCTGATAAATCGCATTACATGCTACCGCGCAAAAAAGTAGACTTAGAACAAGGGAACCTTCGGAAACTACTTCAGGATTTCCGATCCACACCTTAAGAATCCAGGGTGACAATAAGGCCAAAACCAGACAAGGCACAATACAAAGGAAAGTCATTCCAAAGGCCAGCCTTCTGAATGAGGACTTATTGTTACCGGCAAGATCTTGAGTCATCCGCGGTAAAAAGGCCCTTACCAAAGGGTGCTGTAATTGCATCACCGCCAAACCTAAATTAGCTACAATTACGTAGATACCAAAGGATGCCACATCGACATACTTTGATAAGACAATGCGATCCATTTGCGAAGCAAGCATGCCAATGAGCACGCCTACAAACAACATACCCCCTTCACTTCCTAATTTTTTATAATCCATCCAATCAATGGGCTGCGCATGAGAGCCCTTTAGGGATTGAGAAATAGCATGTCTATTTGTGAAAAATTCAAAAGCAGACACCACAGTAAATGGGATGAGATACGCGATAGCATCGGCCTGCCAAAAATAGACGAGACTGAGCGCTCCAAAATGTTTTAAAGAGCCAAAAGCGCATTGTCGAAAATTGGCCATAGCTTGAAGTTGTTTTCCATTCCAATAACCAATATTGGCATTATTAGAAAACTGAAATAAAAATTGAACGATCACCAAATGAAATGCCCAACTATCTTGAGCGCTAAATGAGTTGCCCCCACTAAACCAATGATCCACTAACCAAGGGACAGAGAACTGCCCAATGAGAAAACCACTTAAGGCTAAAAACAGATAAGTTCTTTGGTAAATAACATATGTTTTTAGACAGGCATCAGGATCGTGTGAAACTCTAGCGACGTCCCTTGGCATAATTTGCGCCAAGCCCGCATCCAATAGATTAAAAAAACCTTGAAGAGCCATGCATATGGCCACTATTCCCCACTGTTCCGAACCTAAAAATTTCAAATAAAAGGGAATCAGTAGGATAGATAACCCTCCCATCCAAATTACCGCCAAGTAATTCGTAAAAATATTACGAGCTAATTGGCTTTGAAATAAGGCCTTATATTGTATCGGGTCAAAAAAAGTTTCTAGCTTCAATTAAGGTAGATTTTTCCGGTATTGTTGCCACAACCATCCTGAAGCGCACATGTCATGAACATTGCGTTTTGTTTGCCAGCCAAGAATTTTCTTGGCTTTATCTACTTTAGCAAAACAAGATGCGATATCGCCAGCACGTCTTTTTTCAATCGAATAGCGTATTGACTTTGCTGAAGCCTTTTCGTATTCATTGAGAACTTCAAGAACACTAATGCCCTTACCAGCGCCTAAATTGACCGCAATCCAACCGGGATTAGTCGAAAGATAATTTAATGCAGCCAAATGCCCCTCGGCTAAATCCATGACGTGGATGTAATCTCTCACTCCAGTTCCATCAAGCGTTGGGTAATCGCCTCCATAAACACTGAGTTTTTCTAAATTACCAATTGCCACTTGTGCAATATAAGGAACCAGATTATTAGGAATCCCATTAGGATCTTCTCCAATCAGCCCAGATTCATGGGCGCCCACTGGATTGAAATATCTTAAGCAAATGATTTTCCATTCGCGATCCGAGTTAGCCACATCTTTTAACATTTCCTCAATGTGAAGCTTGCTGCGTCCATAGGCATTGGTTGCGCTAGTAGGATGTTCTTCATCAATGGGTAAGTATTGTGGATCACCGTAAACGGTTGCACTTGAACTAAATACTAAACTTTTGACATTTACCAAGCTCATAGCCTCAAGCAGACTAATCGTTCCCTGGACATTATTGGCATAGTACTCAATGGGTCTATCAACTGATTCACCTACAGCCTTGAGGCCGGCAAAATGGATCACCGTATCAATTTGAAATTTTTCGAGGGTTTGAGCGATGAGCGCCGTATTACGGACATCACCATCAATCAAAGGCAGGCGTTTTTTTAAAATTCTCTCCAAGCGATCTAAGACACTTTTATCGCTGTTACAAAAATTATCAAAAATAACTATCTGATGACCCGCTTCAGTGAGGGTAACTGCCGTATGACTACCAATATATCCTGCGCCACCAGTGAGAAGGATATTCATAAGATCTTCCTTAAGGAATCAGATTGACAAGATTGCTCTTGAACCAACCCGGTGCAGAATGAAAGCCAAAATATCAAGCCTACAAAAGTAATTGTTTGGGCGGCCTCGGTAGTAATCCAAAGAAATAATATAGAAAGAAGAGACCAAAATACAAAACCACCCCATGGGTAGGAGACCTGAAAACTTTGCCAAATGAGCATTAGCAATGTCATCAATATAAGCGCAAGACCTGGCAATCCAATAGCCAATGCAATATCCAACCAACCGCTATGAGTATGAGAAAGATCTACGGAATCTGGCCACTTTTCCTTGGCAAGCTTAGAAAATGAGTCTTCAATTAAACCGTAACCCAAAGGGTTTTCTAAGCTTAATTGAGTGCCAGCAATACCCCACGCAATTCTTTGATAGTTGGTTCCGAATACTTGAAGTCCAAACTCATTTTTTGGCAGTCCTTTGCGTTCGTTATATTTCCAGTTGTCATATTTATCCAATTGGATTGCAATCTTTGCATCTGCCATTAAGGCTTTCCACGGCGCATTTTGTTGGACATGCACAAACATGACAACGCTAGTTATAAGCACTCCCGCTAATGCGAGAAATATTCTTTGTCTTATAGACTTGGTAGATTTTTCAAATAATAGAAATCCAACAAAAACTATCACGCAAAGAAGTACATACAGAAAACCATTCTTCATGGTTTGTACGTAAAACAGCAAAAGAGTCATAAAAATTACCACTAAATAAGGGAGCATTTTCCATAGACTTGCAAACATATTTAACTGTTTAGTTTGCAAAATATGCTTTATCTCCCCTAGTGCAATCGCTAAAGCAGGCAGGCAAAATGGAATGTAGTCCGACTTTGGAATATAAAAAGGAGCGGAACTTTGGTATATCTGCAAATAATTAGGAGCAATATATCCAAAGCTTGGACCATAGGTAGTGAGTAGAAATTTAACAACATAGATAGTGACTGGAATACACATTCCAAAATAAATCACATTCCAATATTTCTTATCCCGACTCATTGCAAGCGATAAACCAAGACCCAACGCAAAAATAAACCCAATGACTGCGTACTTCCAGATTCGTAAATATTCACGCCATTGCGCATTAAAGTCGTGGGATATGAATAATAGGTGCAACGTAGCCCAAGCAAATAACATGAGGAGGAAATAGCCTGGGAATGCGTTTTTCTTGAGAAATAACTCTTTATATTGAAAAATGACATAGGCACCAAAAAGTGCGCCCACAATGAGAGTCGTATTACGTACGCCCACTACTTCCGGCAATATCCACACCGCGTAGAGAGCTACGAAAGCAATGCATTGCACCCAAATCACCCAATTAGGAACTTTCGGCTTCTGCTGTCCCAATAGAGCATTGGAAATGATCATGTTGATAAAGGGTTTTATTGAGAATTTATTTTCTGAAAATCAGCATAAGCCAGCAGCAACCCCTGCTCCAAATCAACCTTGGGATTCCAACCCAACTTATTCAAACGGCAGGAATCCATCCATTTTCTTGGAGCGCCGTCGGGCTTTGTGGAGTCGTAACTGATATTGCCCTGATATCCAATCACCTTGCCAATGGTACTAGCTAGCTCTGCAATGGTCACATCAGAACCGAAGCCCACATTAATATGGCTTTGCATTGAGCTAGTTTGCTGTCCATAAATAGACTCATCTAGGTCCATCACAAACACTGAAGCTGCAGCCATATCATCTACATACAAAAATTCTCTCTTTGGACTCCCCGTGCCCCAAATGACCACTTCAGGTGCGTTGGTTACCTTAGCCTCATGAAATCTCCTAATGAGTGCAGGAATTACATGGCTATTTTCTGGGTGATAGTTATCGCCTGGACCATATAGATTGGTAGGCATTACCGATCTATATTCAATACCATGCGTCATGCCATACTGACGGTTGTAGCTTTCACACATCTTAATTCCAGCAATCTTTGCAATCGCATAGGGCTCATTTGTTGGCTCTAATTTTCCAGTCAATAGATCATCCTCACTCATTGGCTGTTTAGCCAGTCTTGGATAAATACAGCTAGATCCCAAAAATAGAAGTTTTTTTACACCGGATACGAAGGCTTGATGAATGACATTATTTTGCATCATCAAATTTTCATAAATAAATTGCGCTGGAAAAGTATTGTTAGCATAAATACCGCCCACTTTTGCAGCCGCTAAATATACTTGGGCCGGCTTCTCAGACTCAAAAAAAGATTTCACTGCCTCCTGATTCGTTAAATCGAGTTCAGCATGCGTTCGGGTCACAATATTCTGATATCCCTTTTCTTTTAGAGCGCGAACAATAGCTGCGCCGACCATGCCTCGGTGGCCAGCTACATAAATCTTTTGCTTTAAATCTGCAGACATTAATCAAGCACTCCAATAATCGTGCTACGCATTTAATTTTCCTTACCAACAGAGACGCTATGTCCATGCTTGAGTAGTAAGGCATGCTGTTTAGCTTTATCTAAGTCGTTAGCAACCATTTCTACAATCATCTGGTCAAGAGTAATTTCAGGCACCCAACCAAGCTCTGCTTTTGCCTTTGCAGGATCGCCGAGCAATGTTTCCACTTCAGTAGGTCGGTAGTAGCGAGGATCAATTTGTACAATCACGTCCCCCACCTTGAGGGCCGGGGCTTTATCACCTTCAATGGATGCAACAATGGCCTTCTCATTTTCAGCAATGCCTTCAAATTTAAGGTTAATACCTAATTGTTTCGCACTCCGAATAATAAATTCACGCACAGTAAATTGAACGCCTGTGGCAATAACAAAATCAGATGGCTGTTCTTGCTGAAGCATGAGCCATTGCATTCGAACATAGTCTTTTGCATGCCCCCAATCGCGCAATGCATCAATATTACCCATAAATAGGCATTTTTCTAGACCTTGAGCGATATTGGCTAGTCCACGAGTGACTTTGCGCGTAACAAAGGTCTCCCCGCGTCGCTTAGATTCATGATTAAAGAGAATGCCATTACAGGCATACATCCCATAAGCCTCGCGATAATTAACGGTAATCCAATAGGCATAAAGCTTAGCTACTGCATAGGGACTTCTTGGATAAAAAGGAGTGGTTTCTTTTTGCGGAATTTCTTGCACTAAACCATACAGCTCAGAAGTAGATGCTTGGTAAAACCGAGTTTTCTTTTCTAAACCCAAAATACGAATAGCTTCCAAAATACGCAATGGTCCGATGGCATCTACGTCAGCCGTGTATTCAGGAGACTCAAATGAAACGGCTACGTGACTTTGTGCGCCTAAGTTATAGATTTCATCTGGCTGGCATTCTTGAATAATCCGTACCAAATTACTAGTATCCGTGAGATCACCATAATGCAAGATCAAATCAGGATGATTTATATGGGGATCTTGATAAAGGTGATCAATACGTTCGGTATTAAAGGAGGATGATCGACGTTTGATGCCATGAACAATATATCCTTTTTCTAACAAGAACTCTGCAAGGTAAGAGCCGTCTTGCCCAGTAATGCCGGTAATGAGTGCTATTTTTTTGTCATGAATGCTAATGCTCATTTTTTAACTTCTTCCGTATGTATCTTCAAATCTTATAATATCGTCTTCACCCAAATAACTGCCTGACTGCACTTCAATAATTTCGAGTGGTGTGTTGCCAGGATTAGCTAAGCGATGAGTTTGTCCTTGGGGGATAAATGTACTTTCATTTTCTTTTAAAGTTACCACTTGATCGCCATTGGTAATCTCCGCTATACCCCTCACAACAATCCAGTGTTCGGCCCTATGGTGATGCATTTGCAATGAGAGGCTTGCGCCAGGCTTCACCTGGATGCGCTTAACCTTAAAACGCTCGCCCTCGTCTACACTATCATACCAACCCCAAGGCCTTGATACTTTGCGATGTAAACTCTTTTCTTCGCGCCCCTGCAGATCAAGTTGGCTAACAATGTTTTTAACATCCTGACTATTTTGGCGATTAGCAATTAAAACTGCGTCTGCGGTTTCCACAATGACCAAGTTTTCAATGCCAACAGCACTTACTAAGCGGCTACTAGCATGCACTAAAGAGTTTTTAGTATTTGCAAGCAATGTATCGCCACTCGTGACATTACCATTTGCATCCTGCTTACCTACTTGCCAGACTGCATCCCATGCGCCCAGATCACTCCAACCCGCATTTAGCTCTATCATCTTTATAGGGAAATGGGATTGCGGACATTTTTCAATGACTGCATAGTCAATCGACTCGCTTGGAACAGCTTCAAACTCAGCCTTTCCTGGGCGAATGAAACTCACTCCACCCGAGCTATCTTCAGACTTTGCTTGCCATGCATTACGTGTGGCGCCATCAATATCAGGACGAAACTCTTTGATACAAGATAACCATGTACTCGCTTTCATAACAAACATGCCGCTATTCCAGAGGTATGAGCCCTCGGCCAGATAGATCTCTGCAGTCTTGCTATTAGGCTTCTCCACGAAACGTTTGACCTCGTAAGCACCATTGACATCCTTACTTACTGCGCGCTGAATATAACCATATCCCGTTTCTGGTGTGGTTGGTGTAATACCCAAAATAGCAATTGAGTTTGGCGTAACCTCTACAGATCGAATGCAATCCCGTAATGCCTTGGTGAAAGCGTTTTGATTTTGAATGGTTTGGTCTGCGGGTGTAATCACCAAAATAGGATCTTCGCTATTCGATAGTTGCTGTGCACATAGTGCAGCCATACTTAATGCAGGTGCTGTATTTCGTCCAACTGGTTCAAGCAATAAAGTTGAATGAATGGAGGGCAAATCGCGCAATTGATCTAATACCAAGAATCGATGGTCTTCATTAGTCACTACCAATGTATTGCCAAGCTTTATATCTGGACTAGCAGCGGAGTTAATTCTATCTACCGCTTGCTGAAATAGGCTTTCAGAAGAACCATCACCCGACAAAACTAAAAACTGCTTAGGAAATCCGGAACGCGATAAAGGCCAAAGTCTGGTGCCTGACCCACCGCAAAGGATGACTGGGATAACTAAAGCCATGTGTCTATCGAAAGCCTTTTTTATTTGAATAGTTCCATTTTATAGGGTTTAGTTCGTTACAAAGTGCCAATTATTTATTAATATTCTTCAGGCGCACAATAGGAGATGCTGTTACGCGCCAGTATTTAAAACCATAAATAAGGAGTCAAAATGACAATAAGCAATATTCCGAAGATTAACCTTCGAAACTCACTAACAGAGTGTGGTCAGTCCATTCGCAAAGAAAATGCGGGTAAATACCAAAATTATGGAATTAAGGACTGCAAGGCCTCCATAGTAGCCGGACGCATCAAATAGATCCTTTTACAATTTAGAAAAAGGGCACTTTGCCCCTTTTTTATAGCCCTACGCTCGTAAAGCTGGTTCTCATCGCGAATGACTAGCTTGGTCTATTAGGGTAGCGCTTACCAGTGAGGTTGCTATAAGCCGCTCCAGCCAGAACCAATAGAATCGAATCAACCATTACCGGAAAAAACGCATAGCGGAAATGTAAAACATGTCCTAGCACCACAATTAAAGACACTGCAGCAGCTGGAGGATGTAAACACCGAAGTAAAAACATTCCCAAAATAGAAAAGCTAGCCGCTAACGGCATGGCTATCAGAGGCTCCCCAACTGCATGGAGAATGCAAATTCCAACCAAGGCGGATAAAGTATTGCCGGCGATCACAGCCCATGGCTGAGCCATTGGACTACCTGGCAATGCAAATACCAACAAGGCGCTAGCTCCCAATGAAGCCATAAGCCACTCATCAATGCCCCCAAGTTCTCCAAGGTACTTAGCGGTAGTAAGCACTAACATAAGACCAATAAAAGCGCCAAAACCAGAGCGTAATCGCTCCAACATAGCTACGGGAGGCTGGTCGCCACCAAAATAAAAAGCGTAGCGCTGCAAATTCTTTTTGATCCAGACTTTCAGGGTAAATCTCCTTGGATGACTTTTACGAAAAGGATACACCCCTTAATCAGAGTCTTAGCCAATGCAGCAATTAGGAAGGCGCGACACTATAAGATGCGGTCATTTATTCAACCCACTCTTATAGTCATTAATCGCCAGAATACAAAAAGCCACCCTAGAGTGGCTTTTTATTGTGCCCATTAAAACAGGGCATCAAAACAATTTATTACAACTGCTTGATATCTTATTACGCCTTCTTAGCGTAAGCAGAGCACCAGCCTTTGCCAGCAACTTGCTTACCAGCAAACAATGAGCAAGGACCTGCAGCTGCGTCAGCTTTACCTTGGAACAAAGCACAATTGCTGCACTGTTGACCAGCAGCATATTTCGCGTACTTTGCCTTATCTACCTTAGAGGCATCCGCTTTGTAACCCAATGCTGCAGCTTGTGGATCGGTTTCTGCAACCATTGCTTGAGCTTGAACTTTACCGTTCAATGCCAAAGTACAGGCACCAGCAGCAGACAAAATCATAAATTGGCGACGACTATTTTTCATGGATTCTCCAAAAATAAATCAGTGATTAACTTGCAAACGCATCAAGAAGCAATACGCAACTTTGAAAAGTCATAGTGATCATAGTGGAGAAGATTTAGGGATGCTTGCTGACACCTAAGTCAATGATTTATATGGGAATATAGTTGAGAATTGTTCTCATAAAATTTCACACTGGAAATATCGATTAATTCCAGCCCTTTAGCTTCATGCAATTAATCCACTGACGGATGTGGACCCCCGAACCAGATTCGGGGTAATCCTCCTTGCACTCTTTGATATCTTTGTTGTAAGCCGCTTTGTTATTCTTAGCTGGATCTTGATTTTCCGAGGGAAAAGTTGTGCAAGCGACAACGGTCAAAACAAGTAAGAGCAGTGAAAACCGATATCTAATTCGAAATATCTTGGTGTTCAATACGTGCCCCAACTTACTTACGATCAATTAATGCCAAGAACTCTCTACGCAAATTAGAATCTTTTAAAAAGGCTCCACGCATCACGCTATTGATCATCTTTGAGTCTCGATCTTTAACTCCGCGCCATTGCATACAAAAGTGATCTGCATCCATCACGACAGCTACACCTACCGGCTTGATCTTTTTCTCAAGCATGTCTGCCAATTCCACAACGGCTTCTTCTTGAATTTGGGGGCGGCACATAACCCACTCGGTCAAGCGCGAATACTTAGAAAGGCCAATCAGAGCGGATGCTTTGCTTGGCAATACACCGATCCAAATACGGCCCATGATTGGACATAAATGGTGTGAACAAGCGCTACGAACAGTAATAGGCCCAATAATCATGAGCTCATTTAAGCGACTCACATTAGGAAATTTCGTTAAGGTCGGTTGATCTACATAGCGTCCATTAAAAACTTCTTGGACATACATCTTCGCTACGCGACGACTCGTATTTTGAGTGTTGTGGTCATTTTCAGTATCAATGACAAGGCTTTCTAAGACGGCCTGCATCTTTTCTGCCACCTCATCTAACAGACCCTCTAACTCACCTGGCTTAATAAATGCAGAAATATTGTCATTAGCGTGAAAGCGGGCTTTTTGCGCTTCAATACGGCGACGAATTACTACTGACAATGGCAATCCAGAATCATCTTTTGCAGATTCTTTTTTAGTAACCGCTACCTTTTTTACTGCTACTGGCTTTTTCGTTACCGCTGTTTTTTTTGTTGGCATAAAGTAATTTGTCTCGGTGTTAATGGTTCTAGGTATGTTGATTGGTGACGTTACGTAACTTAGCCTGAATTAGCTATTGTGCTGTTTAGATCTGGAAAAACAATGCCACTACACAAATGATCCCAAACAACCAGACGATTGATCTAGTGGTTGGCCAATTGGCGATATAGCAAATCAGATAGGCGATACGTGCCAGCACAAAACCCATTGCCAGTAAGTCAATTCTGTCTTGTGGAGCATTGGCAACTGAAGCAATGATCACTGCAGCAAAGAACAAAGGTAAAGACTCAAATAAGTTAGCTTGAGCAGCATTTGCTCTAGCTCTAAACCCCGTTTGCTTAGCCAGCCATTGCCTAGGCATCGCATTGTCATAACCTTCAAAACCTTTTTTTGCGATGCCTGCTGCCACATAAGGCAAAAGACCCATGAAGAGAATGCAAGCGTAAGCAATAGTCATAAGAAGTACCGTTAGTTATTTTTAGTTATGTTGGAGTTTTTTTGGAGCCAATGCGACTCTCTTTGCCATTGAGTAAATTCTTGATATTGCTTCGATGGCGCCAGATGAGTAATGCACATACAACCAGAAGGGCTAAGCCCATCGGCTGAAAGCCGAATAAGAAAACAAAATAGATGGGGCCAAAGATTGCAGCAGCCAATGCCGCCAAAGAGGAGTAGCGCATAAACATCGCCACAATAATCCAAGTACTGAGGGTAGCTAATCCCAAAATCCAATTGATGCCAAACAAAATACCGCAAGCAGTAGCAACGCCTTTGCCACCCTTAAAGCCATGAAACACTGGAAAGAGATGTCCTAAAAATACTGCGAGCACAACACCGCACAAAAGCCATGAGTTCATCGTGGAAGTCAGAGATTCATCTCCAAGCAATAATCGCGCCAGCATGATAGCAAAGTAACCCTTCAAAGCGTCGCCAATCAGCGTTAAGACAGCAGCTAACTTATTGCCCGTTCGCAGCACGTTTGTTGCGCCTGGATTGCCAGAGCCGTAGGAGTGAGGATCAGGCAAGCGCATGCACTTACTCACCACTACCGCAAATGAAATGGAGCCTATTAAATAGGCAATCGGGATAAGCAAGAGATCAAGAGTCAATTCCATACCGCTATCTTAAACACTTATGAACCCCTGGGATGGTGCTGCTGATGTATGGATTTCAGTCTTTCTCTTGCCACATGGGTATAGATCTGCGTAGTAGAAATATCAGCATGACCCAAAAGGAGCTGGACCACCCTTAAATCCGCTCCATGATTGAGTAAATGGGTGGCAAATGCATGACGAAGGGTATGGGGTGATAGAGCAACCGGAATATTGGCCAATGTTGCATAGCGTTTAATCAGCGCCCAGAATGCTTGTCGAGTTAAACCAGTACCAGTGTGGCGCCCTACAAAAACGGCATCCGTTGTTTTACCCTCCAATAAGGGTGTTCGTGCTTCCGCCAAGTAACGCCTTAACCACTGGCCTGCTTCACCGCCAAATGGCACTAAGCGCTCTTTGCCGCCCTTACCATTAACCACCCTCACTACACCCTCATTCAAACCTAAGGCAACTGTTTTTAAAGAAACAATTTCAGATACACGCAAACCACTGGCGTACATTAATTCCAACATGGTGCGATCGCGCAGTCCCAATGGCGTATCAATATCAGGCGCATTAAGCAATGCAGTAATTTGATCTTCACTCAGCGTCTTTGGAAAACGCAGAGCTTGTTTAGCTGCGCGCAAACCAATACAGGGATCGCTCTTCACTAAATTGATACGGAGTGCATGACGATAGAAGCGCTTAAATACCGTCAAGCGTCGATTAGCGGTAGTTGCTTTGTCGGCACGTCGATGCGCTATGTAGGCTGTAAGATCTTTTTCAGTAACGCCATACAGGTCAGCTCCAGAGTCCTTATATAGCCACTGGGCCAATAACAATAAGTCTCTACGGTATGCAGACAAGCTATTTTGGGCTAGCCCATCCTCTAGCCAGCAAGCATCGCAGAAGCGCTCAATGGCCTCCTGGCTTATCACCGAAATTGGAGGTGTATTTTTTTTCATCCTATCGATTTGATGCTGCACGATAAGCCGCTTCAACAGCGCGAAGAATAGTTGCGTGCAAGGTGCCTAGCTTGGGTGTATTGCCATGCGGGCTTCTAGCGGGCACTTTGAAATAGCGCTCAGACCACGGCAGATCCACAATCATCTTGAAATCAAACTTTGTGTCGTAAGCCAATCCAGCTAGTGCGTAAGCAGCTGGATTCTTGGTCTGGGTTATTGCTACTTCGCCAGCTTTGAGCCTTGTCAGATTTTGGGATGTTCCATACACCACGCTGACCTGATTGCCATCATCCCTACGCTCGACACTCAGGACAATGGCTGGTCTGGGTTTGGGTCCTGGCTCACTATCAGGAACTTCTGGAAACAAACACCAAACGATATCGCCAGGTGCTGGCAACATCCAAGCCTGACTCATGCAAACAATGCATCGCGTGCAAGCAATTTTCCTTTTGGTAAGCGCTTGGCCGCATCCTTGCGCAATGCCAAGACTTGTTTTGCGGTCAACGGGCCATCATCAGGGGCATAAGAAGGCAAAACATCAGTAGCAAATTTTGACAAGGCCATATGGATAACCTGCGTTTCATTGACATCGAGCTCTTTAGCAATTGCCTTAACCGTTGTTCGAGTCACGCCAAATTGGGTGTCTTTAGAGCGGAATTTGACCAACAGGTTTTCGTTTGAAGCTCTCATGATGGCACCTCGTTAATTTATATATATATAAAATATATACTATTTTGGGTGTAATTGCAATCTTTACGCTCCCATTGAATAGATGGGATTTAACCCAAATCAACGGCAAATTACGGATACCTGATTTAACTAATTTCCGGGTTCCTTCACCAAATAAAGTCCTATATCAATTTTCCAAATACCCCAACTTGAGACTTCATAGTCGCAGAGTGGGGTCTTAGATTTGGTGTTGCCACTCTTAATGCTTTATTTAAATCAAAATAATCAGAAGCATCATTCATTTCCCAAAACCGTCTTTCATCAAGTTCTGATTGAAATATAGGAATGGGTTTAAGCATCTTCATTGCACTAAGCTTCTTCTTAGTCACGGAAATTATTAAAGCCCAATGGCGCTTCTGTTACTTCTTTTTTAAGCAAGGCCATTGTTTCTTGTAAGTCATCACGCTTTGCACCCGTGACACGCACTGCATCACCCTGAATACTGGCTTGTACTTTGAGCTTGCTGTCTTTAATGATGCGCACAACTTTTTTTGCTAAGTCCGAAGTGATCCCTTTTTGAATCTTCATCGTTTGCTTACGCTTATCGCTACCAATGGTTTCTGTTTTCTCATCTTTGAGATAACGCACATCCACATTGCGCTTAGCCATTTTATTAATCAAGACATCACGCACTTGACCTAATTTAAAATCGTCATCACCAAATAAAATGAGTGCCTCGTCTTTTTGTTCAACACGGCTATCAGACCCCTTGAAGTCAAAACGATTGGTAATTTCTTTATTTGATTGCTCGATGGCATTTTTGAGCTCAACCATGTCAGGCTCACAAACTACGTCAAATGTTGGCATTTTTACTCCCTATGTTTTCTCGTAATTACTCTCGTAATCTTTACATTTCCTGGCTATTTTGGCGTCCATCACAGATTTCTTGCTTCCTATGCTGCCAAAAAATATGCTCAGGGTTCTTTTACGAATAAGATTGTGGCATGAACCGTGCTCAAAATGCGCCCCAGCCCGCAAAATTGATCCCAAATTTGGGATTGAAGCACCGCAACACCTTTGGCTTTGACGCTAGCGCGGAACTGGCCTACGAAATTACCGCGCCCGAGCAAATTCCGGGAGTAATCGCAGAGGTTGCTGAAAAAAAACTGCCATGGCGGGTTTTAGGCGGGGGTAGCAATGTCATTCTCCCAAGCACTTTGCCAGGTGCCACCCTCCTCATGAATATCGCTGGGCAAGAAATCATTTCCTCCGATGACAAGGCAAGCTATCTAGCAGTCGGTGGTGGTGTTAACTGGCATGAACTCGTTGCCTGGACGCTCGAGAATGATTTGCCTGGTTTAGAAAACCTAGCACTTATCCCTGGGACAGTTGGGGCAGCACCCATCCAGAACATCGGCGCCTATGGTGTAGAAGTTGCAGATTACATAGACAGCATTGAAGCCTTTGATACAAAAGAGCATGCCTTTGTCACCCTCCAAAATGAGGCGTGCCACTTTGCTTACCGCGATAGCTACTTCAAGAAAAATCCCTACCGCTTTATTGTGACAAAGGTCGTTTTTAAACTGCCTAAAGCTTGGCAGGCGCGTATCCACTATGCAGATCTTGCAAAGCAATTTTCTGAGAACTCCAGCCTAAGTCCTGAAGATATCTTCTTAGCGGTATGTAAAGTGCGTACTCATAAGCTGCCAGATCCCAAGGTGATTGGTAATGCTGGGAGCTTCTTTCAGAACCCTGTAGTTCCTATTGAGCAGTATGAAACTTTGCTTAAGACTCATTCAGATCTAGTGTCTTATCCAGACGCAGCCGGTAAGCGCAAACTCGCAGCCGGTTGGCTAATTGATCAATGCGGCTTTAAGGGCCAACGTATGGGCTCGGTTGGTGTTTATGAAAATCAAGCGCTTGTACTAGTCAATCATGGTGGCGGTACCGCTCAAGACATTCTGGGCTTGGCCAAATGCATTCAGGAAAAAGTGCACGATAAATTTGGTGTTAGCTTACAGATTGAACCGAACATCCTCTAGTCATAGCACTAAGTAGAATTTTGCCTACTTCACACGAGCGACTTTAGCTAACTCTACTGTCACACTACCCTCGGCAACCTGTATTTCATATTCTTGATCCGTAACCAGTTCATTTGGTTTGCGCACTGCATGCAACTCTTCTTTGTTTTTACTCAGTATCACCGCATATCCACGCTCCAACGTTCTCTGTGGATTGAGCATCTCTAACTGAGATTGATAGTGCACTTGATTACGCTTCCAGTTTTCCATGCGCACTGACCACGCTTGGTTTAATCGTTGCTGCCAGCCATAAATTTGTTCACGCATGCGGTCCGGGTTGGGCAAGGCATGACTGAGTCTCAAAGCCAATTGATCTAAGGTTTGTGCCTCGCGCTCAACTCGCTGACTGATGCGCTGAAGCAAGGCCTGCATGATGGCATCAAGTTCTTGCAACATTTGATCCCTACGTGGCGCCGCAAGCTCTGCCGCACCCGTCGGCGTTGGTGCACGCAGGTCAGCAACAAAGTCAGCAATCGTGAAATCAGTTTCATGTCCAACGCCGCTTACGACCGGGATGGATGAATCTGCAATCGCATAAGCGAGTTGCTCATCATTAAATGCCCACAGATCTTCAATGCTGCCACCACCGCGCACCAGCAAGATGACATCAACTGCTTTTTCTTTATTAGCAGCTTTGAGTGATGCAACAATTCCAGCGGGAGCATCGGGACCCTGAACCAAGGTTGGATAAATCACAATCGGAATATGCGGCGCTCTTCTTGCCAAAGTGCTTAAGACATCTTTGAGTGCAGCTGCTTGTGGTGATGTGATGATGCCAATGGATCTTGGATGCGTTGGGATCTCGCGTTTGCGCTCATCATCAAACAAACCTTCTTTAGCGAGTTTGGCTTTGAGTTTTAAGAAGGCTTCATAAAGTCCACCCATACCTGCGCGACGTAAAGTCTGAATGGTGAGCTGAATATCTCCGCGAGGAACATACATACCCAGATTGGCGCTTACCTCAACCAAATCTCCGGATTGCGGCATAAACCCGACCTGACCATTACGGCCACGGAACATGACACAGCGAATCTGCCCCTCTTCGTCTTTCAAAGAGAAATACCAGTGCCCACTGTCATAAGCTTTAAAGTTCGAAATCTCCCCGCTAACCCAAACGGCATCGAAACGATCCTCCAAAGAGGCAGCAATGGCGCGGTTTAGATCACCGACACTTAGAATTTCCCTTGATATTTCCGACATTTTTTCTCTTTAATCACACGGCCATCTGGCTTAGGCGCCAATAAATATCCACAGATACAGACTCACTCTAGGTTAAATGCTCATAAGTAAGTAATTACTGACCCAAAACGTCTCATAAATCCAACATACAAAATACAAGTCATTGATTTATATAAGAATTAATCTGCTCAATAAGCTCAATTTAAATCAATATAAAACCTAGTCAACCATCTATCAAGGACTTACGGGGCAAATTGAAAAAAGTTTTGCACAGAGTTATCCACAGGCTAGCTTTCTGAAACAGGCTTTTTAATTCAGCTAAAGTACTGAGCTTATGTACTCCATCTTACTATCCGCTGGCTGGCCCATTTGGCCCCTCTTGATTATTTCCATTATTGGCCTGGCTATTGCCTTAGAGCGAACCTGGTATCTACGACAAACCCATATTTTTCCCAAAAACAGTCTGGAAAGTGTCTTTTCTCTTGCAAATCAGATTGTTGGGAGCAAATCCCCAGTTTCTGAACAGCAGATTGCAGCATTAGCCAGCCTTTCCCCAGCAAGCCCTTTATTGGCATGCGCACTAAAAGAAAAATTGTCTGGCAGTAGTTCCGAGGCTGCTTTAGAAGAATTACAGGCTAGCGCACAAGCGACTTGGCAAAATTTAGATCGCTACCTTGGCGCGCTAGCTACGATTGCGACGATTGCCCCTTTGCTTGGTTTATTTGGCACAGTGGTTGGCATGATTGAAATTTTTGGTAGCCAAGGCGCAATGAATGGCACTGCGGGTAGCCCGCAACAATTGGCGCATGGTATCTCAGTGGCGTTGTACAACACTGCATTTGGATTATTGATCGCCATTCCAGCGCTTGCTGCATGGAGAGGTCTACGTGCAATGGCCAATCAACGTCAACGCGAATGCGAAGAATTTACGCGTCAACTATTTAAGAAGCTCTATCCAAACACTCCAAACGTTCCAAACAACGCTATTGATACTTCAAAATGAGTTGGTTAGATACACACCCACAAGCTAAGAGAAGATTTTCTCTGGGGGCAGGCGTTAGTGACTCTAGCGCTGCATCAATAGAACCAGAAATTAATCTCATTCCTTTTATTGATGTGCTCTTAGTAGTGCTGATCTTCTTAATGATCTCCACAACTTTTACACGCTATCAAGAATTAGCTATTACCTTACCCACTGCCAATGGCAGTGAAAGCCAAGCAGAGATAAAGCAAATTCATATTGCAGTCAGTCGTGATGGCCGCTTTGCGGTTAATGGCAAAGTCACCGATCGATCACAACTCGGTTATGCGCTAACTCAGCTCAATGGACAAAGCTCTCAGAAAGATGGCGCCAACTCTTTGCAGGTCAACATCGATGCTGATGCAAGAGCGCCCCACCAGGCGGTCATGAGCGCGCTTGAGGCGGCACGCGATGCCAATCTCTCTAATATTGTCTTTAGCAGCCAATTTAGTAATCAAACTAAGAAATAATTTCCGAATAAAGAAACTATTCTTCATGTCATTTTCTTTTTTCCGTAAAGCGCCCAAGTTTTGGGAAAGACGAGGTCCTACTAGCCTATTCTTATGGCCAATTTCTTGGCTGTATGGCTTGGTGATACGCGTACGAAAATTGATTCAGGATACCGGCCTAGTAAAACAAAAGCCTGCTTCAGTACCAGTCATTATTGTGGGTAATATTCGCGTAGGCGGAACAGGAAAGACACCCATCGTCATTGCTTTAGCAGAGCGCCTGCAACAACTTGGCTGGAGACCCGGCATCATTAGCAGAGGCTATGGTTCTTCTGCACAAACCACTCCATTGCAAGTTAGCAGTCATTCTGAACCATCTTTGGTGGGTGATGAACCTGTATTAATTGCAAAACGTACGCATGATCAATTTCCGATCTGGGTATTTCCAAAGCGTCAGAAAAGTATTCGGTCTTTACTCAAGCATTCACCAGATGTGAATGTCATCATCAGCGATGACGGCCTTCAACATAGCGGGTTAGCCCGCTGGCCTGCTCGCGAGGGTGGTCGCGATATCGAATTTGTAGTGCGTGATGGACGGGGCGAGGGCAATCGCTTTTTACTGCCGGCCGGTCCTTTGCGCGAACCAGCTACACGTGGACGTGATGCGACTTTATTTACTGGAAAAACAAAAGGTTCTGAATCCAGGTCTGGCCATCAGGAAGAATACTTTTTGGGGCGCCGTGCATTTTCGCTGCAGGGCAATTTGGGAAATGCCTATCAATTGATCAACCCAACAAATACACAGACGCTTGCTCAGATTGCCGATAGTTATTTACCTAATAAGATTACTGCTGTTGCCGCCCTGGGTAATCCACAACGCTTTTTTGATGATTTGCTCAAACAAGGTATTGCCGGCAAATCCATTCCTCTCTCAGATCACGCAACCTTCACTCCTGAGTTCTTTACCAAGATCAATGCGCAATGCATCCTCATTACCGAAAAAGATGCCGTGAAATGCGCAGCGATTGCAGACGAGCGTATTTGGGTGGTCCCAATGAATCTCACCCTCCCAGATAGTCTGGCTGACTGGCTGCAATCTATCCTACAAAGACCGGATCCTTATCGCTACACCTTGTAGGTTTAGCCTACATAGCACTACACTGTGTCCTCTTTTATTTAAACTCTTCATTTAGATCACTGCAAAGAAATCATGGATAAACGACTGCTCAATATTTTGGTTTGCCCTTTGTGCAAAAGCCAACTGCATTTAGATGCCGAGAAACATGAACTTATTTGCAAAGCAGACCGCTTGGCTTACCCCATTCGAGATGATGTGCCAGTGATGCTTGTTGATGAAGCACGCAGCATAAGCGCTGATGAAATCGTTTAATTAAATAAACATCACCTTTCAATGAACGCTGACTCCAAGGCTCCCGAATTTTTAGTTGTTATTCCAGCTAGACTAGGATCAACACGCTTACCGCGTAAACCTTTGGCGGACATTGGCGGCAAGCCTATGGTGATCCGCGTAGCTGAACGTGCCAAGCAATCACTTGCACAAAGCGTAGTGGTAGCTACTGATTCACCAGAGGTACAAGCCGCTTGTGATGAGCACCGCATCGAGTGCTTACTGACTGGCGCAGATCACCCAACAGGAACCGATCGCATTGCAGAGGTAGCGCAGTTACTCAAATTACCCAACAATGCATTAATCGTGAATGTACAAGGTGATGAGCCTCTCATTCCTCCAGAACTCATTAATCAAGTTGCTAGCACTTTGGCGCAGCATAAAGAGTGCGCCATCTCCACAGTAGCCGTACCCCTTACTGAAGCATCAGAGATCAATAATCCCAATGTGGTGAAAGTAGTGCTGAATCGCTTAGGTGAGGCACTGTATTTTTCAAGAGCGCCGATTCCTTTTGTGAGAGATCTTCAAGCCAATCAAAAAATAGAGCATTTACGCCATTTGGGGATTTATGCCTATCGAGCTGACTTTTTACAGGCCTATACCCGCCTAGAACCAGCACCCCCAGAGCAAGCTGAAGCATTAGAGCAATTACGCGCCCTGTGGAATGGCTATCGCATAGCTGTTCATACCGCATCAGAAGCACCCCCAGCTGGGGTTGATACCCTAGAAGACCTTGAAAGAGTACGTCAGTTACTGGCTCGCTCCTGGGCTAACTGAGGGCCAAAAGCCAAAGCCACCGTGGCTTTAAGTTTCTCGGGGATAATCCTAGGCAATAGGTAACTAAGATCCCGACAAAATACGGGACAATGACAGCTCTTCTAAGGGGAAAACAATGCGGTTGATTCTGCTCGGTGCACCAGGTGCTGGAAAAGGCACACAAGCTCAGTTCATTTGCGAAAAATTCGCTATTCCACAAATTTCCACAGGCGATATGTTGCGCGCTGCTGTGAAAGCGGGAACTGAACTCGGCGTTGCTGCTAAAAAAATTATGGATGCTGGCGGACTTGTTTCTGATGACATCATCATCGGCCTTGTGAAAGATCGCTTAACTCAACCTGATTGCAGCAAAGGTTATTTGTTTGATGGTTTTCCAAGAACCATTCCTCAAGCACAAGCCATGAAAGATGCTGGCGTTCCTATTGATTACGTTCTAGAAATCGATGTGCCATTTGATGCCATCATCGATCGCATGGGAGGACGTCGTGTTCACCCAGCTTCAGGTCGTACTTATCACATCAAGTACAACCCACCAAAGGTTGCGGGTAAAGACGATGTGACTGGTGATGATCTTATTCAGCGTGATGATGATAAAGAAGAAACTGTTCGTAAACGCTTACAGGTTTACGACGATCAGACCCGTCCATTAGTGGAGTACTACTCCTCATGGGCTGCGCAGGCCAACTCAACAGACAAGGTAAAAGCTCCAGCCTATCGCAAGGTGAATGGTACTGGCAGCGTCGAAGACATTACTACTTCGATTTTTGCTGAATTAGAGTAATTCAACCTATAAAGCAAAAAAGGACTGCAATGCAGTCCTTTTTTATTTATCTATTGAGAATGTTTATAGATAACCCTTTGGGTTATTTTTCTGCCATCTCCACGAATCCGCGCACATCCGATCAATACCTAATTTAGCTTCCCAACCCAAAACTGTTTTAGCAAAGCTAGGGTCAGCATAGTACTCGGCTAAATCACCAGAGCGAGGTCCAACGACCTCATACGGAATTGTCTTGCCAGAAGCTTTCTCAAACGACTTAATGACTTCAAGGACGCTATAAGGCCTCCCTGTGCCAAGGTTGACCGTAATAAACGAATTGTCGGGGCCCAAATGATTTAAAGCAGCTAAATGCCCGGCAGCTAAATCTTCAACATGAATATAGTCTCTCAAGCCCGTTCCATCTGGTGTTGGGTAATTGTTGCCGTAAACCATTAACTGGGGTCTCGTACCAATAGCCACTTGAGAAATGAATGGCATCAAATTATTGGGGGTTCCAAATGGGTCTTCCCCCATTTGCCCGGATTCATGAGCACCAACCGGATTGAAATAGCGTAGTAATGCAATCTGAAAGTCTGGTTTTGACTTTTTGAGGGATCGCAAAATATCCTCAACCATCAATTTGGTTTGACCATAAACATTAATTGGCTGTAACGGAGTACTTTCGCTATAACAAACAACTCCTGGGTTACCATATACGGTAGCCGAGGATGAAAATATTAGGGTATTGACATTGACCCGAAGCATTTCTTCAAAGAGGGTCACACTTCCAGAGACATTGTTATCAAAATATTTCAAAGGATTTTCTTCAGACTCACCAACCGCCTTTAATCCCGCAAAGTGAATCACCGCATCACATGAATATTGTTCAAATAAATGTCTTAAGGTTGTCCGATCCCGAATATCCCCTTCAACAAAATAGGGGCTCTTATTCGTAAGGTTTTCAATTCGTTGGATAACTGCTTTATTGCTGTTACAGAGGTTATCCAAAATCACCACATTGATACCAGCATTCAATAACTGCACTACGGTATGCGATCCGATATAGCCTGTCCCGCCAGTAACTAAAATTGTCTTCATACTTTCCTCAGGGGACACCTAATTTAGCGACAGAAAAGTTCGTTGATTACTTCAGCTCTTTGAGAGCGCTCTCAAAAGATTCAATATCCGCAAAGCTTCTATAGACCGAAGCAAAGCGGATGTAGGCTACTTTGTCCAGACGTTTGAGCTCACGCATCACCAGCTCACCTACACGCTCGCTCGGGATTTCTTTTTCACCAAGACTAAGAAGCTTCTCTTCAATACGCGCAATAGATTCATCAACGGAGTCTGAAGATACTGGGCGCTTACGCAGCGCTAGCTTGATTGAACTAGCTAGCTTATCGTGACTGTACTCAACCCGGCTACCGTTCTTTTTAACAATGGCTGGCAGTACTAATTCAACGCGCTCATAAGTTGTAAAGCGCTTATCGCATTTGGCGCAACGGCGGCGGCGGCGAATAGCATCGCCCTCGTCTGATACCCGGGTATCGAGAACCTGGGTATCTTCATTATGGCAAAAGGGGCAGCGCAATGAGCTCTTCTTTTCTTAGCTGGGTTACTAAGTTCTTAATAAGTGCTTAACCGTAAACCGGGAAACGCTTAGTGAGCTCAGAAACTTGAGCACGCACCTTAGCAATGTTGTCTGCATCATTTGGATTATCCAAAACGTCAGCAATAAAGTTTCCAACTTGTCTTGCTTCTGCTTCTTTAAATCCACGTGTAGTCATCGCTGGTGAACCCAAACGAATACCGCTCGTCACCATTGGTTTTTCTGGATCATTTGGAATGCCATTCTTATTACAAGTGATATGCGCTTCGCCTAATACACGCTCAGCTTCTTTGCCGGTCATTTTCTTGGCACGCAAATCAACTAACATCACGTGAGAATCTGTACCGCCAGAAACAATACGCAATCCACGAGCAATTAAAGTTTCTGCAAGTGCTTTTGCATTCGCAATCACTTGCTTTTGATAATCAATAAATCTAGGCTCCTGTGCCTCTTTAAATGCTGCGGCTTTACCAGCAATTACATGCATCAGAGGGCCGCCCTGCAAGCCTGGGAAGACTGCGGAGTTAATCGCCTTCTCGTGCTCAGCCTTCATCAAGATGATGCCGCCACGGGGACCACGCAAACTCTTATGAGTTGTAGAAGTAACAATGTCTGCATGTGGCACTGGGCTTGGATAAACACCAGCAGCAATCAAACCAGAGTAATGCGCCATGTCCACCATAAAAATCGCGCCCACTTCTTTTGCTAACTTACCAATACGCTCCCAATCAATGACGAGAGAATAGGCAGATGCGCCAGCAATAATCAATTTAGGTTTGTGCTCACGTGCCAAACGCTCCATTTGCTCATAGTCGATTGCTTCATTTTTATCGAGGCCATAAGAAATAGGGTTGAACCATTTACCACTCATGTTCAGAGCCATGCCATGAGTTAAGTGACCACCCTCGGCCAAGCTCATACCCATAAAGGTATCACCTGGCTTTAAGAAGGCCAAGAACACCGCTTGATTGGCGGATGCGCCGCAATGCGGTTGCACGTTTGCGGCTTCAGCGCCATAAAGCGCTTTTACACGATCAATCGCCAGTTGCTCAGCAATGTCTACAAATTCACAACCGCCGTAGTAACGTTTGCCCGGATAACCTTCGGCGTACTTATTGGTTAACTGGGAGCCTTGAGCTTCCATTACCGCTGGTGAGGTGTAGTTCTCAGAAGCAATGAGCTCAATATGGTCTTCCTGACGCTTGTTTTCGCTCTGAATAGCTGCCCATAATTGCGGATCGGTTTTGGCTAAGGTGTTTTGATGGTCAAACATGGTGATAATCCTGATGAAGTTGGATTGTTGCGTTAATTAACTTAGTAAAATCTACCTACATCATACAAAATCCACCATGACCTCTACACAAGACCTCTCATTTCTCTCCCTAGTCCTCAATGCCAGCCTATTAGTGCAGTTGGTAATGTTGTTATTACTCAGCATGTCTGTGGCCTCCTGGACCATTATTTTCAAGAAAACCGCCGTTTTACGAGGGGTCCGCCAGGATACCGAGCGCTTTGAGCGTGACTTTTGGGCTGGTGGAGACCTCAATACCCTTCTGGAGGCCGCCCAGCGCAATACCCGCAGCGATGCCGTGCTGGAGCATATTTTTGAGGCCGGGATGCAGGAGTTCAACAAGGGTCGTGAGATTGATGCTGCCCGCCGTGCCATGAAAGCCACCTACCAGCGCGAAATGGACCTCCTGGAAGCCAATCTACCGTTCTTAGCATCCGTAGGCTCAGTCTCCCCTTATATCGGCCTCTTTGGCACCGTCTGGGGCATCATGCATTCCTTTCGCGGCTTGGCCAACGTACAAAACGCCACTCTTTCAGCTGTAGCCCCTGGCATTGCGGAGGCGTTGATTGCAACAGCGATTGGTTTGTTTGCAGCGATTCCGGCAGTGGTTGCTTACAACCGATCGGCCACTGATGTCGATCGCCTCTCCATTCGTTTCGAAACTTTTATTGAAGAGTTCACCAATATCTTGCAGCGTCAAACTGCTGGACGCTGATTGAGCTAATAAGTAAATCGATAAGCGAAAAAATTATGGCCGGATCTTCATTACGCAAAAACAAACGTCGGGCGATGTCTGACATCAACGTTGTTCCCTATATTGACGTGATGTTGGTATTGCTCGTGATCTTCATGGTCACAGCTCCAATGGTTAACCCAGGCGTTGTTAACTTACCAACCGTTGGTGGCGCTAAAGTGCAATCTTTGCCGCCCGTTTTCTTAACTATCGATGCAAACGAAAATGTCATCGTGCGCAAAGATGGCGACCCAACACAAACGCTGAATAAATTTGAGCTTGGTGCTTTTGCAAGATCACAAGTAGAAAAATCTGCCGATCAACCTATCGTCATTGCTGCTGATAAATCGATTAAATACGAAACAGTAATGGAAGTTATGTCCAAGCTCAAAGAGAATGGCGTTAAGCGCGTTGGCCTTGCGGTCAAGACCCAGTAAGGCTCTTGCCTTCATAGCTACTCATGAATAGCGCATCTTCTTTTCAGCCATCGCTCTCGCCATTTAAGCGAGGTCGATATACCAAATCCGAAAGCACTAAACGCGCCTTTACTTTTTCACTGATTGCGCATTTGGGTTTGCTTGCTTTTTTGATGATTGGTATTAGTTGGAATAACTCTACTTCTTCTGGCGTTGAAGTTGAACTTTGGGATTCCGCTCCACAGGTTGAGGCACCCCCTGAGCCAGAACTTAAAACAGAAGTTAAAGAAGAAGCTGCCGACATCGCAGTCAAGAAAAAGAAGGTTGAGAAAGAGCCGCCTAAAAAAGAGGTAGTGAAGGAAACTCCTAAAACAGTAAAACCTCCTCCACCTAAGGAGAAGGTAAAAGAAAAAGAAAAGCCAAAGAAAGAAGAGCCACCGAAAAAGGTGGAAGCTCCAAAAGCAGTATCGCCAGCAGAAACCAAAGCCAATGCCGCAGCAGAAAAAGTCCGCGCCGATCAATTAGCGCGCTTACGTGCTGCAGCCGGTGCCGAAGGGGGTAGTGGCGGCACAGTCGGTAGCGGTGTTGGAGGTGGAGGCAATGCACCTCCAGGCTGGACCGACAAAGTCATTAAGAAGGTTAGGCCCCTCATTGTCTTTAATCCAGAATCCGTGAGCGGTAACCCTGCAGCAGTCGTTTTGGTAAGCCTTGCTCCAGATGGGGCTATTTTGAGCACCAGCATTCAGTCTTCTAGCGGTAATGCCGGCTGGGATCGTGCGGTATTACTAGCCCTTTCACGTGCAGAGAGTCTGCCAAAAGACGACAATGGCAAAATTCCTCAACGCGAAGTAAAACTGACTTTCAAACCCAAGGATTAATGCATGCTGCACATAGCGAAAAGACAGATACAGAAACAAGCATCAAAACTGAATTCTTTTGGCTTAGTCATATTTGCACTATGCATTAGCTTGACAACACCTGCGCTGGCGCAGATGAATATTGAAATCACTGGTGTAGGTCAATCACTCTATCCAATCGCAGTCATGCGTTTTAAAGATGAAAACAAATTACTCACCAGCGTTACTGAAATCATTCGTCAAGACTTAGCTCATAGTGGTTACTTTAAAAATACTGAGAATGGTAATGCCGTTGAAAGCGATGAAGGCACACCAAACTACAAGTCTTGGGCTGCACGTGGCGCCGATGCTTTGGTAGTGGGTTCGGTTGTACAAACTGGCAATAATCAATTTGACATTCGCTACAAGCTATTTGATGTTCGTAAATCTCAAAGCCTTGGCGGCTTAAATCTCAACTCCAGCACAGATAATTTACGCGCCGTAGCCCATAAGATTGCGGATGACATCATCTTTAAATTACTAGGTGAGCGTGGCGTGTTCTCTACCCGCCTCTCCTATGTCATCAAGGATGGTAAGCGCTATCGCCTAGTCATCTCAGATGCGGATGGACAAAATATTCGCAATGCTATGAACAGTGGCGAGCCGATTATTTCTCCATCATGGTCACCTGATGGTAAGAAAGTTGCTTACGTATCTTTTGAAGATCGCAAGCCAGTCATTTATGTTCATGAGCTCGCGACTGGTCGTCGTATTTCTCTTTCAAATCAAAAGGGAAATAACAGTGCACCAGCGTGGTCACCCGATGGCAAGAAACTCGCTATCTCATTATCTAAAGATGGCAATACTCAGATCTATGGCATTAATGCAGATGGAACTGGTTTACATCGTCTAACTCGTGGCAATACGATTGATACTGAGCCACAATATTCTGCTGATGGTCGCTATATCTACTTCACTAGCGATCGCGGTGGCAATCCACAGATCTATCGGATGAGTGCTGATGGTGAACAATCTGAAGGTGTCAAGCGCATTACCTTCAAACAAGGTTTTGTAACATCCCCTCGCATCTCTCCAGATGGCAAATACTTAGCTTACATCGCCAATATTGGTGGAGCTTATCGCCTCTACATTCTGAACTTAGCTACCGGTGATGCTCAAGCACTCACCGACGGCACTAGCGATGAATCTCCTTCCTTTGCTGCCAATGGTCGCTATGTTCTCTATTCCACCAAAGTGGGTGGCAAACGCGTTCTTGCCGCCGTTTCAGTGGATGGCAATTCTAAGCAGGTACTCAGCATTCCAGGATCTGATGTTCGTCAGCCGTCCTGGGGTCCATTCATGGATTAAGCCAAGAGCACCCTTACGCTCGCCTATACCCCTTTTTAGGGGTTGAAATAGTCACTTTTGATGCTCTTAGGGGCATAATATTGACTATTGATTCATTTATAGATTCAGTTCGTAGGTAAAAGGAAAATTCATGAAGATTTCTATCGCACGTCGCGCAGCGACATTTGCCCTGATCGGCGCAACAGCACTTCTCATGGCGGCATGCTCCAGCGTCAAGCTAGATGACACAGATGGCGCTAATGGCAGTGGCAGCGGTAGCGGCAAGTTTGGCTCACAGCCATGGAATGATCCTAGCAGCCCGCTCTTTGAGAAGAGTGTGTACTTTGGCTTTGACGAATATACCGTTCAAACTAAATATCAAAAAATGCTATCTGCTCATGCAAGCTACTTAAAAGCCAATCCTAAGCAGAGAGTCATTATTCAAGGCAATACCGATGAACGCGGTACCGCTGAATACAACTTGGCACTTGGCCAACGTCGCTCTGACGCTGTGCGCAAATCGTTAAATTTGATGGGTGTTTCTGACGACCAAATGGAAGCTGTTAGTTTTGGTAAAGAAAAACCAAAAGCCGAAGGTGACAATGAGGCAGCTTGGGCAGAAAATCGCCGCGCTGACATTGTTTACATCACAAACTAATGATGACGCTTTCTCACTCTGCAAAACAAACGCTCTCACGAGCGTTTTGTTTAAGTGCTGCACTGATCTGTTTAGGCGCATCTAATAGCGCTTGGGCTCTTTTCTCGGATGATGAAGCGCGCAAGGCTATTTTGGACCTACGCAAGTCTCTAGCAACCACCCAGCTTGAGTTACAGGGTCAAATCGACAAACTCAAAAGTGAGAATGCAGAGCTGCGTGGCAAAGTGGAAGAGCTTGAAAAGCAAGGTGAAGACATTAATAATAGTCAGAAGACTTACTACCAAGATCTTGATACTCGCTTAGGTAATTTTGAGCCACGCACTGTCACTATCGAAGGCGTGAGCGGCACCGTACAGCCCGGTGAAAAGAAAGCGTACGACGATGCCTTAAAGTCATTTCAAGCTGGTAATCTCAAAAAGGCTGACGAAGGATTTTCAGCATTTGCCATCAAATACCCCAAGAGCCCTTACTTACCGCTTGCCTTGTACTGGAGCGGAAATAGTAAATATGCAAATAAAGATTACTCCGGCGCAATTAATCAACTACAAAGCCTGATTAAGAGATTCCCGAATCATCCACGCGTTCCTGCGGCAATGGTCACATTAGGAAACTCTCAATTAGAGAGTAGCAATAAAGCTGCCGCCAAGAAAACCTTTAGCGAGATTATTGCCAAGTATCCAGATACTGAAGCAGCTAAAGATGCACAGCAACTCATTGCTGGCACCAAGTAATTCATCAGCCATGTCTAATTTGTCCGCTGCATTTGAATCGCTGGCGCCCCGTAAGGCAGGTGCTCCAGCGGTCATCTTGTTCTCTGGTGGCTTAGACTCCACTACCGTTCTAGCACTTGCTAAAGATCTTAGTTACACGCCTTATGCATTATCAGTTGGCTATGGTCAACGTCACTCCTCTGAATTAGCTGCAGCCAAACATATTGCCAAACAAATTGGTGTTGCTCGTCATGAAGTAGTGAATTTAGATCTCACCCGTTTTGGGGGATCCGCTTTAACTGATTCTTCCATTGCCGTCCCTATTACCCCAGGTAAAGATCAAGAAATCCCTGTCACTTATGTACCAGCACGCAATACGATCTTGCTATCACTTGCATTGGGTTGGGCAGAGTCATTAGGGGGTCTCGATGTTTTCTATGGCGCCAATGCAGTGGATTACTCAGGTTACCCAGATTGCAGGCCTGAGTATGTAGCCTCTTTTGAGCATATGGCCAACCTAGCCACCAAGGCCGGCGTAGAAGCTATCAACGATGCGAATCGCTTTCGGGTGCATGCACCCATCATCAGCCTTACCAAAGCAGAGATTATTCAACTAGGCAGCACCCTAGGAGTGGATTACTCCCAAACAGTCTCTTGCTATCAAGCAAATGATTTGGGTGAAGCCTGTGGTGAATGTGAGTCTTGCAGATTAAGGCAGGCGGGCTTTAAACAAGCTAATGTGAGTGATCCTACTCGCTATCAGAAAAAGAAATAAGATCTTTTTTATTTGACTGATTGGCTTGGATCAGGCAGATCAATCGCATAATGTTTAGCTTCGTAAGCTTCTATTGAATTCAGTAGGGACTCAAATCTAATTGCCTCTTGACTACCAAGACTGGGCTCATTATCAATGAAAACTGATGCTTCAATCAGCGCAGCTTGATATTCAATCTCGTCTTTAATGGAAACTATTTTGTTCATAAGCTCACATCAGCTACTTTTGTTGAGCATTCTCGCCACATAACGCGCAATAAGATCCACCTCCAGATTCACAGCATCACCTTGCTTCAAGTTACCTAGCGTAGTGTTCTGCAAAGTATGAGGAATGATATTGATATCGATGATGCAAGCAGTAGGTGTATCTTCAGTCTGATTAACGGTGAGTGATACACCATTGATGACGATAGAGCCTTTGTAAGCCAAGTATTGCGCCAATTCTTTCGGCGCCTCAATACGTAATAACCAAGAACCATACTCATCGTTAGCCACTTGTGCAAAGTGTGCTACTTTACCAACGTCGTCTACGTGCCCGCTCACTAAATGCCCGCCCAGGCGATCATTTAAGCGCATGGCTTTTTCAAGATTAACTGGGCCGACTTTATCCAGACCAACGGTTTTATTGAGGGACTCACGGGAGATATCCAGGGCAAAGGAATTATTTGTTAGCTGGGTGGCAGTCATGCAAGCGCCCTGAATCGCAATACTGTCACCTAAGGCAACATCATCCAGATAGCCTGCTGGAACTTCAACAACTAAATGCAAGCCATCGCCTTTTGCTTGAGCGCTTTTAATTTGACCAACTGCAGTAATGATTCCAGTAAACATAGATGTAATTTTAGTTCTTAATTAAACGTAGTCGAAGATCGGAGCCAAAGAGACTGTGATCAATGACTTGCCACTGATCTTTATCATTTAAGGAATTCAGGGGTGAAACATTGGCCATGCCAATGCCCTCACCCATGAAGAATGGTGCGTAGTAGAGTAACAACTCGTCTACACAGTTTTCTCTAAGCAAAGAACCATTGAGCTTAAAGCCAGCCTCAATATGGATCTCATTCATTTCACGCTCTTTGGCCAAATACGAGAAAAGTTTTGGCAGATCTACCTTACCAAAGGGGTTCGCCATGGCAATAACTTCAATGCCGCGCTCAGTAAATACTTTGGCTTTTTCTTGCATCTCAGAGCCATCTAGACTGGCGCAAACAATAATGACGTCAGATTGATCCCCACCCAAGATCTTTGCAGTAAGCGGTGTCTCTAATTTGGAATCAACGATGATGCGCCAAGGCTGTCGCTCAGTTTGTACATCTCGTACATTCAGGCTAGGGTCATCCTCTTTAACAGTACCTACACCAGTCACAATGGCACATGCTTGTGCACGCCAATGATGGCCATCGGCTCTTGCCAGCGATCCAGTGATCCACTGACTACGACCATCCGGTAAAGCTGTCTTACCATCGAGACTTGCGGCAATCTTCATTCGCACCCAAGGCAAACCTCGAGTCATACGTGAAATAAATCCTAGATTTAAAGCGTGGGCCTCTAACTCCATAAGCCCACACTGAACATTAATCCCCGCCGCCTTTAAACGCTCGATGCCTTTGCCGGAAACCAGCGGATTGGGATCTGACATGGCTATAAATACAGTGGCTGGTTTAGCTACGATTAGGGCATCTACACAGGGCGGCGTACGACCAGTGTGATTGCATGGCTCTAGGGTTACATAGATAGTTGATCCAATGGGATCATTTCCAAGCGCTTTAGCATTAGCCAGGGCTTGTACTTCGGCATGAGCACCACCCACCTTTTGTGTAAAACCTTTTCCAATCACTTGCCCATCTTTAACAATCACGCAACCTACCCTGGGATTGGGGTTGGATAAATAAAGTGCTTTTTGAGCTTGGGCCATTGCCTCGCTCATGAACTGGTGGTCAACTGCGCTATACATGGGGTCTATTAAACCATTCAATGGCAGCGCTTTGCATCTCTCGTGGGATCGCAGATGCGCCAGCGACCGCCGCTACCCAGAATCATTTGCCGCTCCAAGTCAGGATCCCGACTGTGGCCGAGTATCAATCGATTGGCCACAAAGCCGCCTTGAGCCGTTTTAGCAGCGCCAGCCGCATTAAACAAAATGCCCTTCTTGCCAGAATGGGGGTCAATGAACTGCTTGCCGCCTCCCTTAAAGTAAATAGGCTCAATGCTTGCCTGAGCAAACCAGGGCTTATTAATACATCCGGGCTGCACATACTTTCCGATACAGCCACTTTTGACAACCCACCCCGCTTCCCATCGATCTCCTGAGCTTGGCACCAGGTGAACGGGCTGACCCAAATAAAGCGCTTGCTGACGAGCAAAATGTGCATCAGCAATAAACCTTCTGGCGATAGTATCGATTTCTCTGGCTGCTATTTGCTCTTGCAATAAAGGCATCGTTGCCACAGCAGCAATTGCAATAATTAAGACCACAGCCATCAACTCCAAAAGACTAAATCCTAAATGTGAATTTTCTTTATTCAAATACTTGTCGCCAATTCATACGAGTTGCAACACCAGTCTTCTCATCAATGACAACACCTATCTGAATTGCTGGCTTTTCTTTACTTGAGATTAGCCAATGGTTTTTACCGGCTGACTGAATAAAACATCTATTCTCATTGAGATCAGCAAGAGCTGTTAAATTTTTCTCACACTCTAATACTGCACTTTCAGCGGAAATAAAATTTCTCTGTGAAACTTGCATTGTTTTCACTTCCACGATGCGCAATGCGTTCAACCTCTCTAAATAAGCCACCAGAGAGGAGCAAAGCAAGAGTAGTGAAATTACCCAAGCTAAGATCACAACAGATTCCTGGTTGCAAAAGTTCGCTCCAGATCCACATTGAGCTTAGCCCCGTCAGTCATTTGTAGCTTGATCTTAAAAAGCCTTTGGCCCTTCATAGATTCGGTCTGAGCGGCATTGAGCTCCTCAATAAAGAGTCCATTCACACCATTCATCAGGGTGGTATTTTGAATCCGCCCTTGACGATCCAGCGACTGACATATCAGGGAGCCGCCATTTACTTTTTGACCCTTTGGAACTCCTGCTTGACGATCCACCAAGAACCCTTGCATAGCTAGATGATTCTTGGTTCGATCTTTGGTCAACACATTACCAATGCAATCAAAATCCACCCCATCCGATAATTCATGACGGATAGTCAAAGCATCAGATCCTCGAAATCCTGATTTTTTATTTATCTCAAGAAATAGAATTGCATTTGTTTTTTGTCCTGAAGTTTGACTTCTTATTTGTGTATTTTGAATATTGCGGTAGCCAGCCATGCGAATAGCGCGACCAATCAGCTCGAAGGCGCGATCTGCTTCTGAGATTAATGATTGTTTTTTTTCAAACTCAATTTGCTTGATAACTAAATCAGCGCTGGTTTTTAGCAATGGGTTGAGTAGTAGTGCGCATAGGGCGATTCCGACTAGGCATTCGAGCAAGCTCATTGATTAAATTTTTGCCAGATAAATAGGAATTAGCTCTAACTTGTTCTTGTGTTTCATGGACAACCGACTCCTTTCGCAATTGCGATCTTTTGGCCTCTTGTTGGACTAGGTTTAAAGCGAGGCGCTGATAAACCCCCACCGATGCCATCCAAACCCCCAAAATGATGCTCATTGCCACCAAAACCTCCAGCAAGATGAATCCCTGGCAATTTCGAGGGCCGAATCCTGAGTTGAATTGCTTTTTAGGGTGCATTGACCATTTTCAAAGGTAGGTGCTTTGGCTGAAACTCCTGTCCAAGGCTCTTGCCGTCAGAAAGATGGGATATTGCGGTAGGACTGAACAACAAGTAGGTCCTGCGCTTAAAATAGAGGGCTATGCCAAATACCCTTGCCTCCACCGAAGAAATCATTGCCGAGCTCCGTGCCGGCAAAATGGTGATCCTCGTCGATGAAGAAGATCGCGAGAACGAAGGCGATCTAGTCCTTGCTGCCGATCATGTCACTGCAGAGGCCGTGAATTTCATGGCAAAACATGGACGCGGCTTGATTTGCTTAACTTTGACGCGTGAGCGCTGCCAACAATTGAATCTTCCACTGATGGTGCGTGATAACGGCACATCGATGGGAACCAATTTCACGGTATCTATTGAGGCAGCAACTGGGGTTACCACTGGAATCTCAGCAGCCGACCGTGCGCTCACTATTAAAACTGCTGTAGCGCCAAATGCCAAGCCTCGTGATTTAGTTCAGCCTGGTCATATCTTCCCATTGATGGCGCAACCTGGTGGTGTACTCATTCGCTCCGGTCATACTGAAGCGGGCTGTGACTTAGCAGCAATGGCAGGATGCTCACCTACTTCTGTGATTTGTGAAATCATGAAAGACGATGGCAGCATGGCGCGCCTTCCAGATCTCCTTGAATTTGCAAAAGAGCATCAATTAAAAATTGGTAGCATTGCAGATCTCATTCAGTACCGCAGTCAACATGAGAGCATTGTGGTGCGCGAAGGTAGCAGAGAATTCATCACACCTTGGGGAAAATTCCAAGGCATTATTTATCGCGATACTCCAAGCTCAGGCATTCATATTGCATTGGTGCATGGCAAACCTTCTGAAGCTCAAGAAACCTTGGTGCGCGTGCATGAGCCAGTTACCGTCTTGGATTTCCTAGACTCTAACGTCAGTACCCATTCTTGGCCGCTAGCAAAGGCTTTGGAGGAGATTGCTTCTTCATCTTCTGGTGTTGCAGTGCTTCTCAATGCCTCTGGCATCGCTGCTCCAAATGATCAAGATTGGTTGGCACAGTTCCAGAAACTGAATCAATCACAAGAAGAACCCAAAAAACCTTTAGCGAGAAAAACCGATTTCAGAAGCTACGGCATTGGCGCCCAAATATTGAAAGATATCGGCGTTGGCAAAATGCGTTTACTAGCCAATCCAAGCCCTGTTCCAAGCCTCTCTGGTTATAAGCTCGAAGTGACAGGCTATAAGCCCTACACTTCCTAACAAATCTGACAATCATCATAGTATTAAATAACTTTAGAAAATTGATATGACTAGCACCAATGACTTTGTAGGCGTATTAGAAGTAGATCTCAATGGTCAGGATTTACGCATTGGCGTTGTACAAGCGCGCTTTAATGAAGATCATTGCGTTGCGCTAACGAACTCTTGCATTAATGAGCTTATTTCACTTGGCGTTAGTCAATCTGATATCAAGCTCGTGACCGTACCTGGAGCACTTGAGATTCCCTTTGCACTGCAAAAGCTAGTTGAGACCGGCGAGTTTGATGGTTTGGTTGCCCTTGGTGCAGTGATCCGCGGCGAGACTTATCACTTTGAGCTAGTCTCTAATGAATCTGCCGCTGGAATTACGCGCATCTCTATTGACTCTGGCTTGCCAATCGCTAATGGTGTGCTCACTTGCGACACCGATGAACAAGCGCTTGCGCGTGTTCAGGTTAAAGGTGCGGAATGCGCTCAAGCAGTAGTAGAAATGGCGAACTTAGCCTTGGCATTGACCCCTGATATCGATATCGAAATCAACTCGAGTGAAGAAGAATAATTCGCATGTCTACATCTAGCCAGAACCCACCCAATCCGCAAGCCGGTAAAGAATTAAAGCCAGCACCTAAGCGCTCACTCACACCACGTCGTCGCGCTCGTGAGTACGCCCTTCAGGGTGTTTATCAAAGCCTTGTGATGCGTCGTGCCGGCAGCATTCCGAATGGCGCCGCGATTGCCAAACAACTTGCCGAGGACCCTGCATTCCGTCGCTGCCAACTTGACCTCTTTCAGGGCATCTTTGATGGTGTATTGGCTCGCACCGATGAATTAGAGGCCATCATCACCCCGGCCCTAGATCGCCCGATTAATGAGCTTTCTCCTGTAGAGCATGCAGCGCTCCTCATCGGCGCTTATGAACTAGCCGTAGACCTCTCAGTGCCCTACAAAGTGGCAATCAATGAAGCTGTTGAGCTTGCCAAAACCTTTGGTGGCACAGATGGCCATAAGTATGTGAACGGCGTATTAGACCTACTGGCCCAGAAACTGCGAACCACGGAAACTCAGGCAGGCTAAAACCTCCAATTAGCAGCCCACAATACCTGCCTTCAAGCCTAAACCGCTTGGAGGCTTTTTTATTTATAGAGGGATAAAATGATCTGTATCGATTACAGAGCAAGAACAGGGCAATAGATCATGCAAAAAGTAGATATTCGCAGCCAACTCAAAGATTCCACTCTTTTTAGAGAGAACGCTTTTATCGATGGCAAATGGATTGCATCTAAAAAGACTTTTGCGGTAAGCAACCCAGCAACTGATGAAATCATTGCTAATGTTGCTAATTTAGAAACTCATGATGCCGAACAAGCTATCGCTGCAGCAGAAAAAGCTCTGCAAGCATGGCGCAGCAAACTTGCTAAAGAACGCGCCTCGATCATGCGCAAGTGGTTTGATCTCATTATCGAAAATACACAAGATCTTGCAAAGCTGATGACGCTTGAGCAAGGCAAACCTTTGACTGAAGCTGCTGGTGAAGTAATTTATGGAGCCTCTTTTGTAGAGTGGTTTGCTGAAGAAGCTAAACGGGTTGAGGGTTCAATTTTAGGAACCACTTGGAGCGATAAGCGCCTGATGGTTTTGAAGCAACCAATTGGTGTCTGCGTAGCTATTACTCCATGGAACTTTCCGATTGCCATGATTACGCGCAAGATTGCGCCTGCATTAGCTGCTGGCTGCACGATTGTGATTAAACCTGCTGAATTGACCCCGCTATCCGCATTGGCTCTTGCCGAACTTGCCAGGCGTGCTGGTATTCCGGATGGGGTCATTAATATTGTGACCGCCGATGCAAATCAATCCATTGTTATTGGCAAAACTCTGTGCTCTTCACCTACAGTGCGCCACCTATCCTTCACAGGCTCGACAGAAGTTGGTCGAATTCTGATGGAACAGTGCGCCCCTACTGTTAAGAAGCTCGCTCTTGAGTTAGGCGGACACGCACCGTTTATCGTCTTTGAGGATGCTGACATTGATGCTGCAGTTAGTGGCGCTATGGCTTCGAAGTTTAGAAACTCAGGCCAGACCTGTGTATGCGCAAACCGCTTTTATGTCCATAAAAAAGTACACGATCAGTTTGTTGAAAAGTTTGCCAAAGCACTTGCCATCATCAAAGTTGGCAACGGCATGGATGCCGGCGTTACCCAAGGCCCCCTGATTGAAACTGCTGCCCTTGATAAAGTAAAGAAACATGTTGCAGATGCTCTCAGCAAGGGTGCAACACTAGTGACTGGCGGCAAACAGTCGATTGAAGGCAAGAACTTTTATGAACCAACCATCCTCGCCAATGTAAACAGTCAAATGCTCATTACTTATGAGGAGACATTTGGTCCGATAGCGCCGATCATTCCATTTGAGAGTGACGAAGAAGTCATCAAGCTCGCAAACAGTAGTCAGTTTGGTCTGGCATCCTATTTTTACAGCCGTGACATTGGCCGCGTTTGGAAAGTAGCCGAGGCGCTGGAATACGGCATGGTAGGTGTTAATACGGGATTAATCTCAAATGAGGTTGCACCCTTTGGCGGTATCAAGCAATCCGGTCTCGGGCGTGAAGGCAGCGTCTACGGTATGGATGAATACCTTGAAATGAAATACGTCTGCGTAGGCCTATGAACCTATGAACCTAAAAAGCGCTTGATTTTTTCTTAGCGCCTTAGATTCTTTATTTTTTATTTCTTTTTATAAACCAAGTCCCAAACACCATGGCCTAGCTTGATGCCACGGTTTTCAAACTTGGTTACCGGGCGATAAGTAGGTCTTTCCACATATCCAGCATGCTGAGCATTTAACTGCTCTATTGTTGGCTTGAATTCATTACAATCCTCATCTTGCTTAGCAAGATCTTCAGGGGTAAAAGTTTCTACCCTCACTAATTCGCCAGAAGTGTTTTGTAAAGTAGATTCTGCATTGAGGACTAAGAGCATTTGTTCGGCATAGTTATGCCAATCAGTTGCTAAATGCAAATATGCGCCGGGCTTCAATCTAGAGACCAACAACTTCACAAACTCAGCCTGGATTAGACGACGCTTGTGATGACGCCTCTTATGCCAAGGGTCGGCAAAGTAAATATGAATGCCATCCAAAGAATCTGGAGCAATCATATTTTCCAAAACCTCAACAGCATCATGGCGAATGAGTCTGAGATTACTCAGCTGGTTTTCGCCAATGAGTTTTAGTAAGGCGCCGACACCTGGAGGATGAACCTCAATTGCCAAGAAGTCATCATCCGACCTTAAGGCAGCAATCTTGGCAGTCGTCTCGCCCATACCAAAGCCTATCTCCAGTATCTTTGGCTTGTTTGAGCCCTGGAACGCCTCTATTAGATTGAGATTGGAGGGTTGATATGGAACTAAAAACTGAGGACCTAATTCTTCCATGGCACGCTGTTGACCAGCAGTAATTCTCCCGGCCCTCAAAACAAAGGAGCGAATACGCTCATCAAAGCGCTTCCCAGAAGTATTGCTTTCAACCACCACTAACCAACAATTTTCTTAAAGTACGTAATCGTCTCTTTTAGACCATCCTCTAGGTTGACCTTAGGCTGCCAGCCTAGATTGGCTTTAGCTAGTTCGATATTGGGTTGACGCTGCCTCGGATCATCTGATGGGAGCGGCTGATAAATGATTTTCGATTTGCTACCAGAGAGTTTAAGAATCGTTTCGGCCAATTGCAGCATAGTGAACTCTCCAGGGTTACCAATGTTGACTGGTCCTGTAAAGCCTGCTTCTGAGTTCATCATTTTGACCATGACGTCGATTAAGTCATCTACATAACAAAAGCTTCTAGTTTGCTGACCGTCACCATAAATAGTGATGCTCTCCCCCTTAAGGGCTTGAACAATAAAGTTGCTTACTACTCGGCCATCATTGGGATTCATACGAGGACCGTAAGTATTGAAGATCCGTACGATCTTAATATCTAAGTTATGCTGTCGGTAATAGTCAAAAAAGAGGGTTTCAGCGCAACGTTTGCCTTCATCATAGCAAGAGCGAACACCAATGGGATTGACCTTACCCCAATATGATTCCGGCTGAGGATGTACTTCAGGGTCGCCATATACCTCGCTAGTTGACGCTTGAAGAATGCGGGCTCTCGTGCGCTTAGCTAAGCCGAGCATGTTGATGGCACCATGCACACTTGTTTTGGTTGTTTGTACTGGATCGTATTGATAGTGCACTGGAGATGCCGGGCAAGCCAAGTTATAGATTTGATTAGTTTCTACATAGAGTGGGAAGGTCACATCGTGACGCATGAGCTCTAAACGAGAGTTAGGCAATAAATGTGCTAAGTTATCTTTAGAGCCCGTGAAATAGTTATCTACTACCAAGACGTCATTGCCTTCTTTGAGAAGTTTCTCAGTTAAGTGAGATCCCAAAAAGCCAGCTCCGCCGGTGATAAGGATTTTATTCATAGTCAGTCTTTGCGTAGAAATTAATATTTAGTCAAACAGATTCTAGTTCTTTTTTGGAGTAATCCAACCTGCTGATCGGTATGCATAGACAACTTCAGTCAATATGATTAAAAGAGAAATCATAAAGAAAACGAGGCCTAAGACAAAAGTCCAAATAACATAAGATGTCTGCAAAGAACGTACAGCGCCCGCCTGGAAGAAAAATAGCTCAAGAACCGTCAATGAAATAAAAACGCCACTAAGCACGTTGAAAAAGATAGAAGCAGTGCAAAGACGGCCGCGAGTTTGAGCTTCGTCTGCTTCTTTATTTAAGTGCTGAATGAGCAACGCATCCTTAACCTCACCTCGGTCAATAGAATGTCGAATGGCACGCATACGATCAACAGATCTAGCTAAGCGTCCTGAGATGGCATTGAGTAGGGTGGCAACCGCGGTTAATAAAAAAACAGGGGCTAAAGCCAGTTGAATATTGTTCGTGATTGCATCTATTGAAACATCCATATTAAATTCCGTAAATTTTGATTAAGGGTGTTAGTGAGACCATGCAATTAAACCACTATACGAGGTTAATAGAACTAGTAAGCCAAACGCGATTCGATACCAAGCAAATGGAATGAAATTATGATGTGCTACATAATGAATTAGCCAACGTACACAGACAAATGCGGAGATGAATGCGGCAATGAAACCAACCACAATAGCCAAAGTAAACTCGCCAGAGAAAGCCACTGGCTCTTTCCATAGCTTGAGCAACTCATAAGCAGTAGCACCGCCAATAACTGGTATCGCTAGGAAAAAAGAAAATTCAGTGGCAACTGCGCGCGGCAAACCAAATAACATGCCACCAATAATCGTTGCGCCCGAACGGGAGGTTCCTGGAATTAATGCGGCACATTGGGCCAGACCAACTTTAAATGCATCCAAAGGAGTGAGGTCATCTACTGTTTTGATGTGACTAGAAATATCAGCCAGATTTTGCTGACGACACTCTGCCCAAAAAATAATAAGGGCGCCCACAATAAATGCAGTTGCTACTGGGATTGGTGAAAACAAAACCGCCTTAATATGTTTGCCGAATAAAAAACCCAGCCCCATAGCCGGAATAGATGCGACCAATAAATTCAATACAAAACGACGTGCATTTGCATTGCTGACAAAAGAAGTTGTAACCTGAATTAACTTCTGGCGAAATTCCCAACAAACCGCCAAAATTGCACCAAATTGAATAATGACTTCAAAAGCCTTGCCTCGATCATCATTAAAGTCGAGTAAATCACCAACCAATATCAAATGCCCGGTGCTAGAGATTGGCAAAAATTCCGTTAATCCCTCGACCACCCCCAGAATGACTGCTTTAAGTAACAAAATTAGGTCCATGAGCCAAATTTTATAGGCATATGGATGCAATTTCGGGGATTTGGCAAAATAGCGTCTAAATGAGCATTTTGAATAAATTAGCCTTAAACTGCATGGCACATTGAAAAGTATCCGAATTACATGACCCCAGCCCGCTTTAGACTTTCTCGACTTACCGCCTTTGGTTTGATCCTTAGTCAATCGCTCGGTCTTGGCACATGGTCATCTCAGGCATTGGCGCAAAGCCCCAATGCTGCCGCAAGACCCGCTTTACCTACTCCAATGAGTGCATCTACCCTGATTGGACTTGAGCAGCCCCCACAGATGATTCCGCCGCCAAGCAAACTAGCGGTACCGGCAGTTGCAGCGCCCTCTAATTTGAACGGCAATAAAAGTGCCGACACCAAGGGGCAACTAAACGATTTAATTCAGCTGTATCAAGAAGCTGCTTTTAGCGACCCAGTATTAACTGCTGCTCGCTTTAATTACCAAGCAAGCAAAGAGCTCTACTGGCAAGGCTTTTCCTTGTTGATGCCGCAGGCTAATGCCACCCCTGGTGGTACCCGCTACTATCAGCATGGAGTGGGCAGCACCGTAGTTTCAAATAACTCTGGTAACTCGCGGGTCTTTGATCAAAAAAGTTACACCGTCACACTCACTCAACCTGTTTTTAACGTTGGCGCATTAGAACTTTTCAAACAAGGCGATCTCAATACCAAGCTGGCAGATATGCGTTTTTTCTTGGCGCAGCAAGACTTAATCCTGCGGGTATCACAGGCTTACTTTGATGCGCTGACTAGTCAAGATAACGTAGCACTCTATAAAAGTAAGAAGGACTTGATTAAGCAACAGCTTGAATCTGCACAGGCAAAATTTGATGCTGGCTTAGCAACGATTGTAGATGTGAACACTGCTCAAGCAGCCCTTGATCTAGCAAACTCTCAAGAGATCACCGCTCAGGCTGATCTGATTGTGAAGCGCGGTGCACTAGAACAAATTGTTGGACGCCCAGTGGGAGCATTAAAGCCGCTAGTGAAGGATGCCAAAATTGAAGGTGTTCTCAAAGATCCGCGTAGCAAGAATAAAGATTCCAAAGGCTACCCTATTGCTGAGAGCGTAAACCCACCGCTTCCTCCTGGACAAACTCTTGATGATTGGATCAACCAGGCAGAATCTGCAAACTTTAATGTCTTAGCAGGACAGCTATCAGTGAGTCTTGCAGAAAGTACTTATCGCGGCGCCCAAGCTTTAAATTATCCAACTATCAACTTAGTTGGCACATCGGGATATAACACTTCGAATGGCACGCCTAACAACTACACGCCATCGAGCACCAATGTGTACAACAATACCTTGGGCCTACAAATGACGATTCCACTGGTTTCAGGTGGATATAACAGTTCTGTCATTCGTCAAAATGCTGCCTTGGTAGATGCAGCCAAAGCCAACTATGACAACTATCGTCGTGCGGCCGCTCAAAACACTCGGACTGCCTTTACAGGCTTTTATGGTGGCTTAGCTAGCGTTAAGGCTTATGAAGCAGCAGAGCGCTCTACCACCTCTGCATTAGAGTCCAGCAAGCTGGGATTTCAAGTGGGCACCTTAATTAATATTGATGTATTGATTGCATTGGATTCTGTTATCAATACTCGCTCATTGCTGCAGCAAGCACGCTATAACACCATCCTGAGTGCCATTAGATTAAAAGCCAGTGCCGCCACATTAACAGATGAAGATTTAATAGCGATTAACTCTTTATTACGCTAGGCTCTAGGTCAATAAACTTAAAGAAGCCGTAATGACTTCTGCCACCTGCGGTGGCGCCTGTATATCACCCACATTCCTAATATTGTTAGACCAATACCCTTCGGTCTTCCATCTTGGTGAATCACAATAAATTTCTACTGTAGGCTTACCTAAAACAGCTGCAAGATGTGTGAGGCCCGTATCAACACCCACTGTCAGTGCAGCACCTGCGATCACCGAAAAAGCCTCTTCAATTGAAAATGCCCGAGGCACCAAAGCATTTGGAATATGTGCTGCAATCTGATTACTCACCGCTTGCTCGGCCAAACTGCCCCAAGGCAGAACAACTTCATAACCACGAGCAGCTAGCTCCTTACCCAAAGCTATCCAGCTTTCATTGGGCCAACGCTTAGCTTCTCTTGCAGTCGAATGAAAACACAAAACATAAGGTGACTTTAATTCTTTTAAAACCGCACCGGAATTGACGCCCAGAAAATCAACATAAGTCTTTGGATAAAACTGAGGTGCAATAGTGCGATCAACCAGCAGCCAATCTAGAGCAGAAGACATAACCCAGCGTGAACGATCTACTGCATGACATTGCGTTGGCACTTGCACAGACTGGTTATAAAAAGATCGGGCAATAGACTCATACCCAGAATATTCTGTGGCGTTGGCGAGGCCCGCAATTACTGAATTAGGGGTTTTATTTGCTAGAGAGCAAACAATTGCTGACTTAAGCAGGCCTTGAGTCTCAATGATCACGTCATAAGAAGTTTCTTGGAGCTCTTTCTTAAATGCAAAAAACTCCTGCCAAGTAGAGAGCTTAAATAGATTCTTTTTCCAGCGACGTAATCCAAACGGAATAATTCGATCAATTCCGCTAAAACCTTTTTGACTAAGCAGGGGCTCAAGTAAATGGACATAACCCTCTTCAACCACCCAATCAATTTGCGCATGAGGCAAACGCGCACGCAGATCCCAAACAATCGGTAAATTGTGAAGCACATCCCCCAATGAGGAGAGCTTTACCAACAAAATCTTGGGATTTGACGGGAGACCCTTTGAATAGGTCGAAGATAAATCGCTCATATAACGATTATCTTATCTTTTTGAAATTGTCCAAGGCGACTAGAACTTGGGTGCTGCGTCCCATGAAAGACCGGACGCATCCTTAGCATTCATATTAGGCTGAACACCGGCAGGCAATGGCCACTCGATTCCCACGGTTGCATCATTCCAAGCAAGGCAGGCTTCGCTCTGTGGATGATAGTAATCCGTCGTTTTGTAAAGAAATTCAGCTGTTGGTGACAGCACCAAAAAACCATGTGCTAATTGCGGCGGAATCCACAATTGCTTATGATTTACAGCACTTAATTCAACGCCAACCCATTTACCGTAAGTTGGGGAATCTTTGCGAATATCTACCGCTACATCAAATACGCTACCAGCCACGACTCGAACTAATTTTCCTTGAGTCTTCTCTACTTGATAATGTAAGCCACGTAAAGTCCACTGACTAGAAAAGGAATGGTTGTCTTGCACAAACTGAACATCTAGACCAGTAGCTTTAGAAAAATCGTCTGCATTAAATGACTCCGCAAACCATCCCCGTTCATCACCAAATACTTTTGGTTCAATAATAAAAACATCATGGATAGCAGTGGGTGTAATCAATAATTTAGAGAACATACTTACCCAATAATTTTTTTATGTGACAAGCTAATGGGCTGAGCTGAATTATTCAATTCATTTAATATCTTTCCAAGATACTGGCCGTAACTATTTTTACTTAACTGCGTAGCAACCTTCCGCACTACTTCGGCACTAATCCAGCCTTGGCGATAAGCAATCTCTTCAGGGCAAGCTACCATCAAGCCTTGGCGCTTTTGCAAGGTGGCAATGAAACCTGCGGCATCTAACAATGAGTCATGCGTGCCAGTGTCAAGCCATGCAAATCCACGGCCCATGATCTCTACATTAAGCTCATTCTTTTCAAGATAGACGCGATTGACATCGGTAATCTCGAGCTCGCCACGAGCACTAGGCTTAATGGAGGCGGCAATATCGCAAACCTGGTTGTCATAAAAATATAAGCCCGTTACTGCATAGTTACTACGGGGTTTCAAAGGCTTCTCTTCAATTGACAATGCCTTGTAGTCTTTATCGAACTCTACTACGCCATAACGTTCTGGATCATTCACATGATACGCAAATACCGATGCACCAGAAGTGCGATCGTTTGCACTATTAAGTTGATCCACTAATTCATGGCCATAGAAAATATTGTCACCAAGTACTAAGGCGCTGGGATTATTTCCAACGAAGTTTTTCCCTAGCGTAAATGCTTGCGCTAAACCATCTGGCGAAGGCTGCACGCAATACTCAATATTGAGACCCCACTGGGAACCATCACCCAAAAGCTCTGAAAATCGCGGAGTATCTTGTGGGGTAGAAATTAACAGAATGTCGCGGATGCCAGCCAGCATTAAGGTGCTTAATGGGTAATACACCATTGGCTTGTCATAGACCGCCATCAACTGCTTAGAAACTGCCTGAGTCACTGGATAGAGACGGGTACCAGACCCGCCGGCCAAGATAATGCCTTTTCGATTTACAGCCATTAACAACCCCTATTCCACATCTCTAGCAAACCTGAGGTATTAAATCAAACCCTTCAAGGCTAACTTGGATACGTATTCTTGAACCATGCCGTCCCAGACTGAGAAATTTGGCATATTTTGAGAATCATTATAAGAGTTTGAGGCTTTAGAAGCCTGATTTTTCAGGGCAGATCGCAGTTTGTGGCTATCCATACGGGAATTCATTGGCCTTGGAGCTGGGAGCGGGTATTCAACAGCCAGAATGGGTTTAATAGCGGCTGGCTTAGCCTTTAGTTCAATGCCAGCATCAAGAGCGGCCTGAATCACAAAAGAGGCTAAACCATGCCAAGTAGTCTCACCTGATGGTACGGCGTGATAAATACTCGATGGGAACTGTTTTATCTTCCATTCTGAATCTAGCGCCAAATCTAGGCTTACCTTTGCAAGCCACTCCGCGCTGGTAGGAACCCCATGCTGATCATGAATCACTTTTAACTCTTCACGCTCTTTTGCCAAACGCAAGATCGTGCGTATGAAATTGCCACCATCTCCATAAACCCAGCTGGTTCTAAAAATGGCAAATTGACCTTTTGAAGAATTTGCAAATACTTTCTCAATTGCCTCTTCACCAGCAGCTTTACTTTTGCCATAAATGCCTAATGGATTGCGAGCATCATCCTCAACATAAAAACCATCCTTACAGCCATCAAAGACATAATCCGATGAGTAATGCAGAAAACTAATGCCATGAGCTGCAGCATATTTCGCCATGAGCCCTGGAGCTGTGGCATTTACTGCGTAAGCCAAATGGATTTCAGATTCAGCCTTATCAACTGCCGTGTAAGCAGAGGTATTAATGATCAGATCTGCCTCAACTTTATTGAGATGTGCAAGCACTTCCTCTTCTTTACTGAGATCGCACTCTACCCTACCGAGGTAAGTTACATGCAGATTTGCAGAGAGGGGTAGTTGATCAAATAAAGCTTTGAACGCCTTACCTAGCTGACCATCTTTTCCGAAAACTAAAATATTCACGCAGTTATTTACTCTAAGTATTTATGGTTAGTTGTATTGCTTTTGCAGCCAGTCACGATAAGATCCGCTCACTACGCCATCGACCCAAATAGGGTTATCGAGATACCACTGGACTGTTTTTCGAATACCGGTATCAAAGGTCTCTGCAGGTCTCCAACCTAAATCACGCTCCACCTTACTAGCATCAATTGCATAGCGACGATCGTGTCCCGGGCGATCTTTTACGTAAGTGATTTGCTCAACATATGACTTCCCATCTACACGGGGTTTAAGACCATCCAAAATAGTGCAAATAGTTTTCACCACATCGATATTGGCCTTTTCATTCCAACCGCCAATGTTGTAAGTCTCACCCAATTTACCTTTGGCTAACACTTCACGAATTGCTGAGCAATGGTCGCCCACATAGAGCCAATCGCGAATCTGTTGGCCATCACCATAAATGGGTAATGGCTTGCTATGTAGCGCATTCAAAATCACCAAGGGAATTAATTTTTCTGGAAAATGATAAGGACCATAGTTATTGGAGCAGTTGGTAGTGACTACTGGTAAGCCATACGTATGAAACCAAGCACGTACCAAATGATCGGATGCCGCCTTCGATGCCGAGTAAGGGCTATTTGGCTCATATGAATTTTTTTCCGTAAATGCTGGATCCGTTAAAGATAAGGAGCCATAGACTTCATCAGTCGAGACATGATGAAATCGAAACTCTTCTCTAGGGTTTCCTTCAAGATTATTCCAGTACTCACGAGCACATTCCAATAAATTAAAAGTGCCTACAATATTGGTTTCAACAAAATCTGCCGGTCCGCAAATGGATCGATCGACGTGACTCTCTGCAGCGAAATTTACAATTGCACGCGGCTTATATTCTTTTAATAATTTAGTGACTAATTCTTTATCGCCGATATCGCCGTGCATAAATTCATGGCGTTCATTATTTTTTAGAGAATCTAATGTTGCTAGGTTGCCCGCATAAGTTAATTTATCTAAATTAACAATTCCTTCTGCGTTTGGATCGGCTAACCAATTCAAAACAAAATTACCGCCTATAAATCCCGCGCCACCAGTCACTAAAATCAAGAAACCCCCTAAAACCTAGAATGAAGTTATAAATCCCCTAAATACTTAACTGCCCTTAATGATACCAACTGATTACGTCTTGAAATTCTGTTCATTCGGCTAATGAACCCAGAATTATCGAATATTTTTTTATGCCAATAATCATAATTACTCTGCACTTCCTTCACTAAGGCAGGCAATTCATCCAATTCACCCCAAATAATATATTGTGAATAGCGAGTTCGCTCGATGAGAGGAGCTCGCTCGCTAACCACAATCACTCCACATCTTAATGCAGGTAAAACCCTTAACTCTTCGAGAGTATCGTGGTGATCAGTTTGTCGAATATTAATCAAAATTTGTGTATTACGATAAAGATCTTCTATCCCATCAAAAACCTGATTGATATTTTGACTGTTAATCCCTAATGTAGCCAGCGTAACAAGAAATTTTTTCCTACGGGGCTCTTCTGGATTCCCAAATAAGGTAACGGTATTAAGAGTCCGATAGCTAGATGAATCTAGAGAATACTCAAGTAATGGATAGAGAGCAGGACTGATGCAAAAAGATTTAGCTGTATAAGCCTTCAAATCTGGGCTTTTTTGAATATTCAATTGATTAATTTGACTATATTCAATCACTAAATTAGCGCCCTCCAATTGCAAAGCGTTTACCAAGCGCACCAAATACCTTTCAGAACCACCTAACATAGCAACATGACCTTGTATCGCCCCCTCACAATCTCTTGCGCCTGGCTTGACAAGGGTATGCTCTATCTGAAACGCAATCTTTTTAATCGGTAGGAAAGTATTTAACCAAGAAAAACCGCTGCAATCCAACAAAACTAGGCATGGAGTATGAATTTCTACAAGATCTTTTGCAATTAGAGACTCAACATACTCATAATAATCTCGGATTACTCGATCATAGCGTTGATCGCAAATAAAGTAAGCCTGAGAAATTTTGCGACATGAATAATGATTTCCCTTAAAGACTTTTTGATAAAAAGTTAAAAGATTAATGATTGTTTTAATCAGCATTAATAAAAGTTAGCCAATTTGGAGGTGCGTAAGGTAAAGTTCTCATTATGTATTTTATGTTTAACTTAGAAAGTCAAGCGCATGACCATAAGCTTTGAAACCAAAGTTTGGGAGAAGGATTGGGAGTTGATCCTTAAAACTAATCGTCTTAAAAATTTGATTAAAGCGTGTAATCATAAATTTGATAAAAAAATATTGCTCATTAATAACGTTAATAATCTCAGAGAAGTTCTAAAAGAAGCTGATCGTCTAGTCAAAAATGAGGTCATAACCGAGTATATCAATGTGGCAGAGCATGCAAATCAAGCTCTAAAGCACTTTGAAATCAGCAAAGAATCGCTTGGTATGGGTTATTACTATTCAATCGCTGAATTGGTATCCCTGTATCTATCAAAAACCCAGTATTTATTACATTTTTCTGGCGATAGCATGGTTTCCAGAGAAAGCGCCAAAAATTGGCTTGAAATTGGTATTAAAACTTTAGAAAGGCATCCTCAGGTAAAAGTTATCAATCTAATGTGGGAGCAGTCTGACGCAGCGATAAGAGAGGAGATGATTTATGAAACGCCAGATCACTGGTATTCCATTGGTTTTTCTGATCAGATGTATTTGGTGCGCACCGAGGACTTCAAGGAGAGAATCTATAACTATCGCCACCCATATTCAGAGCGCTATCCCAAATTTGCTGGGGAGCTTTTTGAAAAAAGGGTAGATTCATGGCTCAGAGTGAATGACTTTTATAGGGCCACATTAAAGAATGGGCGCTATATTCATCGCAACTTTACTAATAAACCTTGGAAGAAAAAGCTATCTATTTTTCTTAATCAATCTGACTTATTTTCCTGACACTCTGCTTAAAGACGCTCTTTATTTTTTCTATAGAAGTCTTCGTAAGGATATTGAATCTCGTCAACTAATAGTTTCTTGACCCGCTTATCAAACATACCGCGATAACCCCCAAAGAGCATGTCTTTGTATTTTGTCATTTTCATAAAGTCACGGTTAAATTGAGAAGCAGTGCGAATACCCTTTGTGTAACCGCCATCGGTCACATCGGAATGAATGTTTTCAATTAACTCAATGGCGATTTCAGGTATCTCTCTATTGTATTTCTCGTGATAGCGCCAATAAAAATCACCATCTTCTTCACCCAAACCCAATAAGCGCTCATCAAAGAATCCGACCTCCATTAGCTCTTTTTTACTTACGACAAAATGAGAGAAGCTACCATTAATGATGAAGGTTTCCGGCGCCACTTCAAGTGTGCGCTCAAAGTGCTCAAAAAATGACATTTCACTATTTACAGGGATTTTTAAGTCATCATTAAGAATAAGTACCCTCTCATGGGACGCAGTAAGAACTCCTCTATTCCACATCTTCGCAAGGGACTGGAATTCCGGAAAAAGGGTTGGGTAAACCTCGTCCCATTTTGACAAAAATTTCATCAGATTTGAGCGATAAACCTGATCAAAGTGCGAGCGGCAAGGTCCATTTACTGTCAAAATGATCTCTACTGATGGTCGTAGAGTTTTAATGCTAGTAATGAGGGGGATGAGATCGCTTTCGAAGCGCTTGTCAAAGGTAGTTATTACAATTGAATACTTCATATAGGCATGTAGAAAGTAAGGTATTTATGACTGCAATCCGAGTATCCGCTGTAGGGTTGCCCAGCGACTATAAAACCAGCCTTGTTCCAGCTATATGTCAGAACCTAGGCTATCAAATTGAATGGGTTGAGCCAAAAAAATGTGATTTGATGATTATCGGATCATTTCATAATTTAGGCAAAAAGAAGCTAGCTTGGTGCCCCAAACCGCTTAGACCCTTAGTTAAAAGTCTAGGCGATGGGATTCAAGCGATTATCCCCGCATCGCATAAGCAAGCTTTGATCCTTTTCCAGACCGGCGAGAATCTTCGGCATGATTTTGTGTCCAATGACTATGCTCTAACTTTCGATCTAGGGGTATCTGGCCCCCATCACTTCCGCATGCCTTACTGGATGGAAGTGGCTGACTGGTCTGCGCAAGGGGTAACTGGCAACACCAACCCCAGATACGGAAAGTTGCTAGATATCAATCGCCTCCTGCAACCGCTTGGCAATGACTTTCTGATGCGCCCCCAAAAGGCAGCGATATTTGCCTCACACCTCAGAGAGCCTAGAGGCACCTTATTAAATGCTGTGAAGAGCCAAATCGAGGTGGTGGAGTTTGGTAAATCATTTAATCCACTCATCAAAAATCACTCAGAGAGTGGCTTAATTAAATTTGATGAGCTCCAGGCGTTTGCCTTTAATTTATGCCCCGAAAATGGCATGCACCCTGGTTACTACACAGAGAAAATTCCAGAAGCGTTTATGGCGGGATGCCTACCCATCACCTGGGCTGATGAAAATGTAAAAGCGGACTTTAATCCCAATGCATTCATCAATCTTGCGCCGATGGCAATTAGTCATTTCACCAAATTAGGGGAAATTCTGCACTCTAAGGAAGCATTGGCAACTTACGCGGAACAACCGCTTTTACTCGCCAGACCATCAATCGAGCCGCTTAAAAAATTCATCAAGCAAATACTCGAATCAGCAACATCCTAAACTCTTACGTCGGAAACCAAGGTGATGGGCTGGTGTATCTATCAATAAAACGACAGATAGATCGGATAGTCTTACGTAAGCCTTTGACTGGCAATCTTCCAGGGCGATCGGTAATTGTCGACTTTGTATGTGCCAACCCTATTGGATAGGGTTTTGCGGCTAAGCAACGAAGACCATGCTTTGAATAATGCTCTAAGTAGTGGTCAACAGGCTCATAAATATCGGATGCATTTTCAAGTAAGATTTTGGCGGCACTTGGCTGAATCATATAAGCCGCTGTTCCGCATGGCTCACCAAGATTTTTAACCAAATCATAATCTGATCTTTTTTGTAGAATTTGATGCTGAGTTTCATAAATTCCAGACAGTCTCGCCAAATTCCATTGGTCAACAATCTTTAGCAAATCATCAATCACAGACTCAAATTTATCGCCGACAAGGAAATCATCTTCAAATACCAGAGTAGTGATGTTATTTTGTACACACAAATTCCAAGTCTTAATGTGCGATAAAAAACAGCCAATCTCTCCAGGGGTTAATTCATATCCCTGTAGCCTTTTTACCTTTGACTGTTTATAGCTAGAAGGCATTGCAGAAAGAGCATATCCATCTACGGCATTTAAAAATTGCCATTGAATACCTGTTTTATTGAGCTGCTCCTCTACCCTCCGCCTTCTTTCGGTAGAGCGTTCTAGTGAGATTACGAAGACTTGTAGTGGTAACTTTGCTTCCATTTGGCCTTAAAAATAACTTTGCAAATATCTTCCAAAACGCTTTGAGCGCTTGACTATACGAGAGGCAAGGGATTTAGATGCTCCCCCAAAATCCATTCCAGAATCCCAGTTTGATTGATAGATCACGCCCAAATAATTTGCTTTTAATTTAGCCTCAGACTCGCCCGTTCTGCGCACCAAATAGTATTGCCAATCGTAGTAGTAAATCCTAAATAATTGCTCGATTGGATACAAAGGAATTGCACGGAAGTTCAATAAAGCCTCGAGATATAAAAGTGTCTCTGGGTGTTCGTCACTAGAAATATCCCAGAAATGCAAACCTCTGGGTTCAAGATATTGTCTATCGAGAGACTGCCAAACCTTAGCTGACCAAATAAATGGCGGGCATGGGCAATAGTAGTTAGGTCCCAACCTAGAAAACAAAGCCTTTACACGATCACCCTCTTTACGAAGATTAGCTGCAACTTTTTCATGCCCTCGATTAATCGATAGCTGGAAAAATTCTTTATTTTGATAGATGACTGTGTATGGGGTGCCATCAGAGCTTAAAAAATCAGACCGATGGAAGTCTTTAATAAAGACACAGTCCGAATCGAGGCAAACATAATTCTCAGCCAAACCAAGGCGCCAAAACTCCGATTTGATGGCTTGCTGACTTAAACCACCAGATCTCGTTTTTTCGATGCCATCAGGAACTCGAGGATTGGAGGCAATAATCGACTCATCAGAAACCCACCTGTATCCGGTGCCCACACCCAAAACCGATTGCAACTCCTGATATTGATCTTCGGGAGTAGAAATATAAAAGGGGATTTGGTCGACGTTGTGTCGATTTATTGAATCTAACAGGCGCTTAAGACGCAAAAAGTCTCTGCGGTAAGATTTGCAATAGAGGGCGATATCTTTCAAGCGCTTCTTTCAGTTTTAGCTTGTACTTCAGATAGTATTCTATATGCAGCCTGATTTACACCGATAGGGACACCTTTGGGCGCTACTAACTGCTTACTTTCCCAGTCCAACCAAATTCTCTCTAAAGCCAGTTCAACGGCCTCAGAATCATTTTGAGGACTCAAGTAAGCAGAGCGCTCCAATAGCATTTGATCCAATTGAGGGTTGCGATGGGTAATACCCCAAATGGGCCTGCCGGTCCAAAGGTACTCATAAAACTTAGAGGGAATGTATTCCGCACACCACTCATCATTACCATGCAAAAGTATTAAAACGTCTGCAGATTGCATTTTTTCAACCACGCGCTCACGCCCTGACTTACCAGTACTAGGATCTTTTTCTAAACGTCCATGGGCGAGTAAAACACCTTCAAATGCTAGTTGTTTGAGAGCTTCTACTGTTAATGAATCTAAGGGCGCTCCATAGGCATGTATACGGATATGCTTTCTTGCATGAGGATACTTCTTAAAAAGTGGTACTAAGGCATTCAGGATGGTCGATAAAGATCGATCATTTGCTAGGGAACCAAAGTGACATAGGTTTAAATGCTCAGAATACTGATGCGCTTGCTGGCCACTTGAGCCCCCCGGAGGTTCAGCGCCAGGAAGAACCATAAAACCATGAGCGTTATTTAAGGTATTTAAATTAGGGTTGCGTACTTTCGCATAATGCACGGCACCATCAGTAAACCACCAGGCTAAATCGGCATATTTGCAGATTTGCTTTTCTAAATATTGTCTAAAGCGAGCATCACGGTTGCTAGGCTTTTCAAAACCTGGATCTTCAGGACTATGACGAATGACCAAAGGATCATGAATCTCTACTATCCATGGTGCGCCCGTTTTCTTCTTGAGCCATAAACCCGCCAAATGAGCAGACCATGCTCCGCCTGTTGAATAAATCAGATCAACCTTGCCAGATCGAATCAAATGCAAGCCATGAAGGTAGGCAGGAATCGACCAAGACCATTGACTGGAATAGCCAAGAACAAACTTTTCCAAGGCAATAAAGGGAGCAAGCAGTAAAGAAACGATGCCGGTTGAGATCTTGTAGAAGAATCCCCTGCCGTATTGATTTGCAATCCAATGACGAAAATCAAACCGGAACGCTGCTGGGCCCCAAGCTAGAAATTGGCGATGAGGAAAGCGTTGATCTTTAATTCCAGTGATAGCACTAAAGACAATCGGCTCAATGCCTGCCTCTAGAAAATAAGGAATCTTGTCGGTAATCGTTTGGCTTGAGGCACGGCCATCCATATTGAAGCCATGCGACAGAATCAACCAACGTTTTTTAGACTGCATGCTGATGATCTTAGTTACCGGCAACTATAGACATTACAGCCATGCGCACTGCGATACCAAAGGTGACTTGATTCAGAATGACTGACTGAGGACCATCAGCAACAATCGAGTCAATTTCAACGCCACGATTCATGGGACCAGGGTGCATGACTATTGCGTCTGACTTAGCCAAGGCCAAACGTGTAGGCGTTAAACCATATTGCTTAAAGAATGCATCGCCTTCAGGAACTTGCCCGGCTTCCATACGCTCCTTTTGGATACGCAATGTCATCACCACATCAACGTCTTTTAGGCCTTCTTCCATGCTATGAAATACCTTAACACCCAGCATATCTAAATCACTTGAGAGCAAACTTTCTGGTCCAATAGCACGGATGTCTTCGCAACCTAATGTAGTTAGTGCATGAATATTGGACTTTGCTACACGGCTGTGAACAATGTCACCCACAATCGCGACTTTCAGACCCTTAAAACTTTGTTTGAAGTGACGCATCGTATACATATCCAACAAACCTTGGGTTGGATGCTGATGGCTACCATCACCAGCATTCACAACGTGCACATGTGCTGGCACGTGATTGGCAATTTCAATAGGCGCTTTAGAAACACCATGTCGTACAACAAAAATATCTGCCTGCATTGCTACTAAGTTATCGATCGTATCGAGAAGGCTCTCACCCTTAGCAGTGGAGGATGTGGAAATATCTAAATTAATCACATCCGCAGATAAACGTTTTGCAGCAATCTCAAAAGTAGTTCTAGTGCGGGTAGAGTTTTCAAAAAAGAGGTTGAATACACTTTTACCCCTGAGTAGTGGGACTTTTTTCACTTCACGCGCAGGATCAGTCACGCTCACAAACTGCTGCGCGGTATCCAAAATATGAAGAATTTGCTCTTTGGGCAAACCTTCAAGCGTTAGAAGATGCGTTAACTCGCCAGCGGAGTTAAATTGATTGACTAACTGACTCATTATTCACGCTCCTCTAACTGAAAGCTGAACTTGCCAGCGGTATCTTTCTCTAAAACCAGAATTTGATTCTCTGGAACTTCTATCTGCTCGCCTGCAAAATTAGCAGTAACTGGCAGCTCACGATTTCCTCGATCAGCCAAAACCATCAACTCAACCTGTGCTGGCCGACCAAAATCAAATAACTCATTTAAAGCCGCGCGGACAGTTCTACCTGTTAGCAAAACATCATCAATCAAAATCACATTAGCGCCGTTTACATCAAACGGTAAATGGGTAGTCATCGTGCTGGCAGTCCGTAGAGCTGTCATACCCTTCTCTGCATAATCATCCCGATGAAAGGCCACATTAATTACGCCAAAGTGTGAAAGCCCTAAATCGTTAGCCAAACGCTCTGCAATCCATGCGCCTCCCATAGCGAGACCTGCAAGCTCAAATGCACCCTCTTGTTTTCTGTTGCGCAGATTCTCTAATAATTTTCCGTATAACTGTTCAGCGTTCATTCTTTGGTCCGGTGCTTATATCAATTCTATTTTTGTATCTACTTTTAATTTAAAGACTTCGCGCTTTGCTCTGCAAAATACTGCTCTAAAATCAAAACGGCAGAATGGGCATCTAGATTGTCGTACATCTCTGGATTCCCCTCTAAAACAGCTGAGGTATATCGCTCATCAACCCAAGCAACCGGCAAATGAAAGCGTCCATGTAGCTGATTGCCAAAGCGCGTTGCTTTAGACGTCATCTCATGGGGCGTTCCATCTGGATGGGTTGGTTTTCCAACCACCAATTGGTCTGGCTGCCACTCCGCTATAAGGATCTCTATATCTTTAAACAAGGCATCGCTACTTGGCGCAGCAATCGTCTTTAAAGCTTGGCCTGACTTAGATATCGAGTTTCCAACCGCTACCCCTACTCTGCGAGCTCCATAGTCAAAAGACAGTATGGTCAATGCCTTAGGCATGCCCAGCCTCACCAGATAAATCCGATAAATTAAATCCTAGGTGACCCACTGCCTTCTCGTAACGCTGACTCGATGGGGTATTGAAGATAATCTCAATCATTTGCTCACGTGCAAGTGGCACATTCATCCAACCATTGAGAGTGATTTCTTCTTCAAGCTGACCTGCACTCCAACCCGCATAACCCAAAGTCATCAAAAAATGTTGTGGTCCTTTGCCTGCAGCTACCGCCTCGAGAACATCCTTTGAAGTGGTCATTGTCAGACCGCCTGGTATGACAAGAGAAGAGCTATAAGGACTTAGTGAATCAGACTCATGCAAAACAAAACCGCGCTCAATCTGAACTGGTCCGCCAAAATACACTGGCTGCTTTAACAGGGGAGCAATCTCTAATTTCAACTCAATCTTGTCAAAGAGGGTTTTTAAATCAACCTCGGTAGGTCGATTCACTACCAAGCCCATTGCACCTCTCTCGGTGTGCTCAAAGAGATAGATCACGGAACCGGCAAAGTTGGGATCAACCATGCCTGGCATGGCGATTAAAAACTGATTGGCAAGATGGTCTGCGGAAAAGGAAATTGATGACTCTGACACAGAAGCTCGTTCTGAAGCAGGGGGTGCTTTTTTAGCAGAAGTCATGAGGTCTATTTTACAGAATATCTAGATTTTTCCGGTAATCCAATAAGCAAAAAGACCAACTATTTCATGAACCAAGGTATTCCAGTTACGAGCTCCATCCACCAGGTCAAACGTTGTCCACTGAAGGTTATTGGCCGTTTGATAATCTACCAACATTGGCAGCACTTCTAATCCTTGTTTTTGGAAAATCCTAGTAGAGCGATACATATGGCTAGCTGAGGTAATCAAGAGCCATGGCTTTAATTGCCCCGTATCTGCTTTTAAACCAAATTCCTCAATCATTGGCTTCATATATAGAACATTCTCGTAAGTATTTCGAGACTGATTTTCGTAGTGAGCGTTCTGCTCACTTAAGCCCTGCTCTTGAATCAACTGCTTAAATGCATCAGCCTCCGAAACTCCTTTCGACAGAATGCGGCCTGAGTAACCGCTAAATATAAATGGCACATTGGGGTGCTTACGAATTAACTCAAAGGCTTTAGTGACTCTCTCGGCAGATGAATAGATTGAAATCTCGCCACGATCAACTGCAATCTCCCCGCCCTCAATTGCGCCACCTAGAATAATGATGCCGCCGATTTCATTATTTGATAATTTTGAAATCTCTATTTTCGTCACAGCATTCTCAAGCACCCTCAGAAACACTTCAGATGCAGGAAGCCAACCCACCAGGGCCAGGTCTACCAAAGCGAGCACCAGGAATTTCTTGCAGAGATGCGGTTTTCGGAGGGACAGAAAGAGTAAAGCCAAGAAGGTAAATATAGGCACCCAATTCAGTGGCTCTATACAAAACTGTACCAACTTCGACAAAATAAAAAAGATCGTATCCATAATTCCCTACGATCTTAACCTGACTGACAAGCCCAGGCGCCTGCAATGAAGCTAAATAAGCCCTAATATAGGGGCTATGCAAAAAGCTCTAGTTTGGCTCCGCCGTGATCTCCGTCTTTATGACAATGCCGCCCTTCACCATGCTCTCAAGGAAAGTGAGAGGGTTTGGCTCACCTTTATCTTTGATACAGATATCCTCAAGCCCCTGCTTAAGGGTGAATTAGATCCCAAAGGTCTAAAGCATGACCGCCGCGTGGATTTCATATGGCAAGGTCTAAAGCAAATAGATGATGAATTACGTAAACAAGGTGGAGGACTCATCGTTCGCTTTGGCAAGCCGACTGAGTGCATTCCTGAGATTGCCAAAGAACTCGGCGTTGACACTATATTTGTAAATCACGACTACGAACCTTCGGCAATTGAACGCGATGAAATAGTTAAAGCAAAATTAGAGCAACAAGATATTGGGTTTGAGACTTTCAAAGATCAGGTGATCTTTGAGAAAAAAGAAATCCTCACCAACTCTAATACTGTCTTCTCAATCTTTACACCCTATAAAAATAATTGGCTAAAAACTCTGCAAGAAAAAGATCTAGCCGCTTATGAGTGCAATCCAAAGCCAGGTCAACTAGCAGCTGTTCCCAAAAAGTTAAATGAGCCGTTTCCTTCTTTAGAATCCATGGGGTTTTGTGCCACTGGTATCGAAAGCTATCTGCCGCCTGGCTCAGAGGGTGGTCAGGCCTTCCTGGAGGACTTCTTATCCCGCATTGATCAATACCAAATTGGCAGAGACTTTCCTGCAATTAAGGGGGTAAGTTATCTTTCCGCCCACTTACGCTTTGGGATGTTATCGATCAGAGGTTTGGTGCGCGAAGCCCATCGACGTATGCTGGCAGGCAGTATGGGTGCAACCATTTGGTTAAGTGAGTTGATCTGGCGTGATTTCTATTTCATGATTCTCGCCAATCATCCCCGCCTTGCATCAGGCGCATCTTTTAAACCTGACTATGACAACATTGCCTGGGAGTCTGGAGTTAAGGCTAAAAAATTATTTGCTGCCTGGTGTGAGGGTAAAACTGGTTATCCACTAGTGGATGCAGCAATGCATCAACTCAACCAAAGCGGCTATATGCACAATCGCTTACGTATGGTGGTTGCAAGCTTTCTGACAAAAGATCTGGGTATTGATTGGCGTTGGGGCGAAGCCTATTTTGCCGAACATCTCAATGACTTTGAACTGTCCTCAAACAATGGTGGATGGCAATGGGCCTCCTCATCTGGATGTGACGCACAACCTTACTTTCGCATCTTCAACCCCATTACTCAATCAGAGAAGTTTGATTCTGAGGGCAAGTTCATCAAGCGCTACCTGCCCCAACTGGAAAGGCTCTCCAAGAAATCTATCCATGCCCCGTGGCAGGCCGGTCATATTGAATTAGAGGCTGCTGGGATAGTTATTGGGCGAGATTACCCATTACCAGTCGTAGATCACGATGAAGCGCGGAAAAATACCTTGGTGCGCTATAGCGTGGTGAAAAAGGTTGCCTAATCCATCACGCCTTAGAACTTAATAGAACACTATTTGCAGTTCCGATTTAAGATAGGGCATGAGCAAGATCTATGCCGTGGGAGATGTGCAAGGCTGCGCACCATCCCTCAAAGCCCTCGTTAAAAAAATTCCTCAAAAATCAAAGATGATTTTTTTGGGGGATTTGGTTAATCGCGGTCCAGACTCTCTTGGTGCTTTACGCCAACTCAAATCTTTGCAGGAGTCAGGTCGTGCCGAATGCATATTAGGCAATCATGATCTGCACCTTTTAGCCATTGATGCTGGCTTACGCAACCCTAAAGGCTTGGATACGATTCAGCCCATACTATCAGCGCCCGATAGAAAAGAGCTGATTCATTGGGTTCGCAATAGACCCATGGCACTGAGCAATGGAAATGTTTTAACTGTGCACGCAGGCGTAATGCCGCAATGGGACTTACAGCAAACAATCGAATGCGCTCAAGAAGTTGAAAAAACACTGCGCAGTAAATCGTACAAAGACTTTCTGGCCAATATGTATGGCAACACTCCAAATAAGTGGAGCAAGTCACTTAAAGGTTACGAACGTCTTCGAGTAATCACCAACGCGCTCACCAGAATGCGTTTTTGCACTCCCGCAGGTCAAATGGAATTTGAGAGCAAAGAAGGTTTAGAGCAAGGTCCCAAAGGCTATGTTCCCTGGTTCACCGTTCCAAGCAGGAAAACCCAGGACGTCCTTACCTATTTTGGCCACTGGTCTACCTTGGGGCTATTGCGCCAACATAACGTGATTGGCTTAGATACTGGCTGCGTATGGGGTGGAAAGCTCACTGCCCTAGAAATCTCAGACTCCAATAAAGACAGCAAGAAATTAGAGATTATTCAGGTGAGCGGCTATGACCACCCACTTCGAATGTAATTTCTCTTTAGAATTAAAAACTTTTTAAGGTTTAAAGTTTTTTGAATGATCTCTCAGCAGCAGCAACGATGGCATCGACTACCTCATTGTCATGTGCAATCGATGTAAAGCCTGCTTCATAAGCTGAAGGCGCCAAATACACACCTTCGTCTAGCATGAGATGAAAGAATTTCTTAAACGCATCAATATTGGATTTAGTCACCGCTTCAAATGAAGCAGGAACTTGATTGGTAAAGTAAAACCCAAACATGCCGCCTTCGCTATCAACAGCAAATGGAATATTTGCTTTATCTGCACCCTGTTTCAAGCCAGCCATTAACTTCTCAGTCTGACCAGTTAAGCATTCATAAAAACCTTCTCTAGAGATAATCTCTAAAGTTTTTAGGCCTGCAGCCACAGCTACCGGATTACCAGAAAGCGTACCTGCCTGGTACACATTACCCAGCGGGGCTAGCTTAGACATGATTTCTTGCTTGCCGCCAAACGCTGCCATAGGCATACCGCCACCCATAACCTTGCCTAAACAAGTGAGGTCAGGAGTGATGCCTTGCAAAGACTGAGCGCCACCTAAGGCCACCCTAAAACCAGTCATGACTTCGTCATAAATTAATACAGCGCCATGCTTGCTAGTCAGACTACGAATAGCCGCTAAAAACTCTTTTGAAGGCTTAATCAAGTTCATATTGCCAGCAATAGGCTCGATGATGACAGCGGCAATTTGATCACCCTGCTTTTTAAAGACCTCTTCAATGGCTGCTACATCGTTATATGGCAACACCAAAGTGTGTTTCACCAGATCTTGTGGAACACCACCAGAAGAAGGTGCATTTTGTGTAGAGTCAGCAAAAGTAAGCAATCCTGAGCCTGCCTTTACCAATAAGCTGTCAGCGTGTCCGTGATAGCAGCCCTCAAACTTGATAATCAAATCGCGACCGGCATACCCACGGGCTAAGCGTAAGGCACTCATCGTTGCCTCAGTGCCGCTTGACACCATACGTACCTGCTCAATACTGGGCATCAAAGCGCAAATACGCTCAGCCAGTTCAATTTCACCTTCGGTAGGTGCGCCAAAACTAAAACTGGTTTCAGCCGCTTTTTGAACTGCAGCCACTACCTCTGGATTTGCATGACCCACAATCATGGGGCCCCAAGACATAATTAAATCGATATAGCGCTGATCATTTGCATCCCAAAAATAAGGCCCTTTGGCTTTAGAAACAAAACGGGGAACTCCGCCCACCTGACGAAAAGCCCTCACCGGGGAATTGACGCCCCCAGGGATAGTCTTTTGTGCGCGCTCAAACAGCGCTTCGTTTTGATCTACTTTTGCCATTATTTTTTCGAATTTAATAAATTAAATCGCCATCATTTCAAAATCTTCTTTACGAGCACCGCACTCTGGGCAAGTCCAGTTCATCGGAACATCTTTCCAAAGGGTTCCAGGTGCAATACCTTCATCAGGGAGACCAGTGGCTTCGTCATAAACCCAGCCACATATCAAACACATATACGTTTTAAATTCCATTGCTTTAATCTCCGAATATTTTTAGCTACTTGAATTTAGCTGCAATAAGCCCGCTCTTTTATTTTAAGGTTTTTACTTGCTTTAAGTTGGTCGCTTAGCGTGCATCTCAAACTTGAATAAACGACACTCTAATGGGCCATTGAATAAAGGTGTGCGTTTAGATTCTTTAATGCGCAGTTGGCCTGGAAGCGCCATATCTGCAGTCAACACAAAGATATTCCACCCACCAAACTCCTCTTTGAGGTGTTGTCCAAACTGACGCAAGAACTCGACAAACTTCGGATCCTGCTCTTCTTGAGCTTGAAGCTTCTTCAATGACTCACGACTAGAGCGCTTTGCGCTTTGACGGCCAGTCTCTAAATTCAACTCAAAACGATTATCAGGCTCATCATCGTAGCTTTCCTCTTGAGAAGAGGCGCGATCCTGACCACGTCCACCTTTAATCACTAGACGCTCACCATAAGGAGGGTTTAATAGCATCACACCCTCACTCAAATTACCCGGTGCTTTCGCTGCCAAAGCATCAACCTGACGAACGATAGGCTGATCTGGCAATTGCGCTCTTTGCCAATTACCCTTAAACATCGATACTAATTTCTCATTAATATCGCCACCAGAAATTTTTAAGGACTCGACACTAGGATGCTGCTTACGCTTCTCCAACATCAAAGCAAGAGCAGCATCTTTTAAGTCTACCCAGCGCTTTTGTTCTGCAGCATCATTAAATGGCTTGAGTCTCTGAAATCCAAAACCATGAGCAGAGGTGATTAAAGGACGATAAGCCAAGCGGCTCGGCTTGGCATCATCGCCATACAAGCCCGCACGAATAGCGCCCGGCGGAACGCCTAGTGCTATCTGCGCAGCCTCAATTAAGAAGGTGCCGCTACCGCACATAGGATCAAATAAAGCTTGCCCTGGTTTCCAAGAAGTAATCGACAAGATGCCAGCGGCTAAATTTTCCTTCAGAGGCGCATCACCCTTTTCATCACGCCAGCCCCGCTTGAACAATGCTTCACCCGAAGTATCTAAATAAATTGTGATTTGAGTGGCTGTTAAATGAGCCTGCACTCGCACATCCGGAAAGGCAGTGTCGATACTGGGGCGATCACCAGTCACATCGCGCAAACGATCAACGATGGCGTCTTTAATTTTGAGGGTTGCAAAATTTAAGCTCTTTAATGGGGAGCGATGCGCTGTCACATCCACTCGTAAAGTTTGCTTTGAACTAAACCACTCCTCCCAGGCCAAGCCGCTCGCCAATTTATATAAGTCCTCTTCTTGCCTATAAGGCGCTTGGGCCATTTGTAATAACACCCGACTCGCAATGCGGGAATGCAAGTTCAGCGCCATTGCAGCAGAAATCGGTGCAGCAAGACCAACACCACCCGTAGGGCTAGTTGGCGTAGGGTCAATTACCCATGCCCCCAAGGCCTTACATTCTGGGCGTCCAGCAATCTCTGCTAGCTCCTGGGCAAGCGGTACTTCCAAACCGCCTGGACAAACAACAAAAAATCTCATGAGGCTAACAGTCTTTAAATGAGGGGATTAAAAAATAAAACAGCATTAAGCAGTATTAAAAAGCTGGTCTTAAGGCTTAAACAACACCAAGGCAACAATAATGACCAATAAGATCACTGGGACTTCATTAAACCAACGAAACCAAACGCCAGATCGTTTATTGACACCTGCGCGAAACTTCTTGAGTAGACTTAAACAGGCATGGTGATACCCAATCACCAAAATCACAAAGAACAATTTGGCATGCATCCAGATATCGCCAGCGCCAATGCCAAAGTAAAGCCATAGCGTCAGACCTAGCAGTACCGCTGGCACAGCCAAGATAGTCATAAAGCGGAAGAGACGGTCTGCCATACCCAATAAACGGGCATAAGCATCCGAGTTTTTCTCTTCTGCTAAGTTCACAAAAATTCTGGGCAGGTAAAACAAACCAGCGAACCAAGAGGTAATGAATACGATGTGAAAGGTTTTTACCCAGAGGTAGGCGTTGCTCATATGTAGTTTGCTCTATTTATCTTTTTACTTTAGGTCCGAATCTCACCATGACCCATGACCACATACTTCAATGAGGTCAATCCATCAAGGCCAACAGGGCCACGGGCATGCAATTTGTCATTAGAGATGCCGATTTCTGCCCCTAAGCCATATTCAAAGCCATCTGCAAAGCGAGTGCTGGCATTGACCATCACACTGGCGCTATCCACTTCACGCAAGAAGCGATCGGCCTGCGCTTTGTTATTAGTAATAATGGCATCCGTATGTTTGCTGCCATATTGCTCAATATGATTCATGGCTTCATCGATATTAGCCACTGTCTTAATAGATAAGATGGGAGCCAAGTACTCAGTTTGCCAATCCTCCTCTTTGGCATCGACCAAATTCTGAAAGCCATTTGCTTCAAGGGTTTTGCGAGTCAAGCCATCAACCCGTAACTCCACGCCTTTATCTTGATAAATCTTGCAAAGCGTTGGTAAGACTTTCTGTGCAATATCTTGATTCACCAACAAAGTTTCCATCGCATTGCAAGGTGCATAGCGTTGAGTCTTGGCGTTATCACACACCTTTACTGCCATTGCTATGTCCGCATCAGCATCTATATAAGTATGACAAATTCCGTCCAAGTGCTTAATCATCGGTACACGCGCTTCATCCATAAGACGGGCAATCAAACTCTTACCACCACGAGGCACGATCACATCAATATATTGGGTCATGGTGATCATCTGGCCGACGGCGCTACGATCGGTAGTAGTTACCACTTGCACAGCATCTCTAGGTAAGCCAGCAGCAGCCAGACCCTCTTGAATAATCTGCGCCAAAAAAGTATTTGAATCAATTGCTTCCGAACCACCACGCAAAATCACGGCATTGCCGGACTTTAAGCATAAGGCGGCCGCATCAATAGTGACGTTTGGGCGAGACTCATAAATGATGCCAATAACACCCAAAGGTACACGCATCTGTCCTAACTCAATGCCGGAAGCCTGCTTTTGCAAAGCGGAAATTTTGCCAATCGGATCATCCAAAGAAACAATTTGCTCTAAACCCAAAGCCATGGTTTCAATCGTTTTAGGACTCATAGTTAGGCGATCAACAAAAGCAGGATCTTGTCCATTGCCTTTTGCGCGCTCTACATCCACTTGATTAATCTTCTGAATTTCAGCGGCCTGCTGACGAACTACCTTAGCAATATGCAATAAAGCCTGATTCTTTTGCTCGCTTGATGCACGTGCCATCGCACGCGAAGCCGCACGCGCTCGCATCCCAATGTCTTGCATCATTTCTTGAATGGGTGAACTCATTTCTTAATCTCTTATTTCTTAACGGAGTAAATTTCCAACTAAACGCAAACCATCCCATGGATCGGCAGGCAATTCAGCCGCATACAAACCCTTTACTTGGCGATCTAATCCTGCCGCAACCTGCATCGCTCTTCGCAACTTGAGGGGCTGAACCCTTCTCAATGCTGCTGGGTATAAACGCTCTTTATTTCCCCAAATTCGGTTGGCCCGCATCAAGTTCTGCACTGATTCGCCAGCATCGCTTGCAGCCTTCAATTTAGATAGTATCCGAAGCTCTTCAGTTACGCTCCACAGAATCAATACCAGCGGCTCACCCTCGCCTTTGAGGCCATCCAGCATGCGATTGAGCCTAGCCAGATCTCCAGCCAGCATTGCTTCAGTCAGCTCAAAGACGTTGTAGCGCGCCACCTTCAAAATGGATGACCGAATTTGCTCCTCAGTCAATTTTCCTACGGGGTATAACAACCCCAACTTCAAAATTTCTTGATGAGCAGCGATGAGATTGCCTTCTACCTGATCAGCAATAAATTCAAGTGCGCGCTGACCTTCTGGACCCGGCTCTACTTCTTGATTTTGGCGCTTAAGTCGTCCAGCGATCCACTGCGGCAAATGACTGCGATCCAAAGAATCAATCTGAATCGCCATACCAGCATCATCTAAAGCACTAAACCACGCAGAAGTCTTAGTCTTACCATCTAAACGGGGCAACACAATACAAACAACGGTATCTGGACCATCTGACCCAACAGCTTGAGAAGCAATTTGAGTGGCAAATTGTTTTAAAGCGTCAGCCCCATCGCGACCAGGTTTACCGGTCGGTATTCGTAACTCCACCCAACGTTTGTCGCCAAACAATGACATGGTTTGACCGGCATTTAACAAAGCGCTCCAATCAAAGCCACGCTCTTGCAATAAGACTTCACGCTCAGTAAAGTTTTGTTTCTTGGCAGCAGATCGCAGTTGATCCATAGCCTCCATCATCAACAGAGGCTCATCACCACTAAATACATAGAGTGGCAACATTGCACCACCAGAACTCAAAGACTTGAGGTGCACTTGTAAGGCATCAACTTTAACCATGCCCTAATTCATCTCTAGAAAGATTTTGCTTGCGGCGCTCTTGCAGCAGCCGATACACGACGTAAAATCTGAGTCGCCAAATCTTTGCGCATCAGAGTTAAGAACTGCTGAATTTGAACGTCAGTTGCCAACACTGTTGACACACTGAAGTCTATATCCCTGGTCATGTAGATCTCAGATTCTGGGACGATTTCAGCACCAGCCAAATCATATGCCCTAAATCCAACTCGAATATTCAGGCGATAGGCTGATACTTGACCATTGGAGTTATAAGCCAAGATCTCACGACCATTTATGTCGTTATTAATATCCAAAATGAGATCTGCATCTTTAGGATTAATCGCAACTTTTGCATCCGTTCCCGTCAAGATTGCTGCCTGCAAATCCGCTCTCAATGGCGGGGATGGATTACCTGTAATCGCAATGACCTTGAAAGGCAAGTCCACCATACCGCGCAAGCGGTAGCCGCAAGCGATCAACCCCATTACCGGGGCTGTAGCAATGAAGCCTAGCATTGCGCGACGTAGGGAATTTACGCTCATATCTTTTTTCTATTCAAGCAACAATATTGACCAAACGTCCGGGCACTACAATCACCTTCTTCGGCGCACCACCATTTAATGCTTTTTGTGCAGGCTCACTTTGTAAAGCCATGGTTTCAACTTGCTCCTTGGTTGCGTCAGCGGGTACCTTAATATCACCGCGTAACTTACCGTTAATTTGGAGCATCAAAGTCAGTTCAGTCTGCACCAATGCAGCCTCATCTACAGAAGGCCAAGGGGCGTCAAGCAAAGGGCCAAAAGATTTGGTGTAGCCAAGGTCTTTCCATAACACATGGGTCATGTGTGGAACTACTGGATAGAGAACGCGCAACAAGATACTCAGGCATTCACGCAAGACCGGCGCGCTAATCGCGGCATTCTGATCGAGCTTGATCGGCTCAAGTGTATTGAGCATTTTCATCGCAGCAGAAACAACCGTGTTGTACTGACGACGTTGATAGTCAAAGTTAGCTTGCTTCAAGATAGTGTGAACTTCACGACGCAATTCTTTTTCAGCATCGCTCAGATTATTAGGCAGGGTGTCAGATGCATCACGCAAGACACTAGCGTGACCGCTGGAATACATCCAGACTCTACGCAAGAAACGAGAGGCGCCATCTACACCAGCACCAGACCACTCCAGCTGTTGCTCAGGCGGGGCAGCGAACATTACAAATAGGCGCGCGGTATCAGCGCCATACTGATCAATCAAAGCTTGAGGATCAACGCCATTGTTCTTACTCTTAGACATCTTCTCAACACCACCAATGATCACTGGTGTATTCGAAGCGTCACCAATAAGCTTAGCGCCTTGAGGGCGGCCTTTTTCATCGAGGTCTAATTCCACATCTAGAGGATTGAGCCAAGTTTTTTTACCTGAAGCATCTTCAGAGTAGTAAGTCTCATTGAGAACCATGCCTTGGGTCAGCAAATTCTGGAACGGCTCATCAAATGTGATGAGATTGAGATCACGCATCACCTTAGTCCAGAAACGCGCGTAGAGAAGATGCAAAATCGCATGCTCAATGCCACCGATGTACTGGTCCATTGGCATCCAATATTCATTACGCTCATCCACCATGGTCTTAGCATTAGGACCGGTATAGCGCATGAAATACCAAGAGGAATCTACAAAAGTATCCATGGTGTCAGTTTCACGACGTGCAGGCTTGCCGCACTTCGGACATTTGACGTTTAAGAAGTCAGCGCGTTTATTTAGCGGATTACCGCTGCCATCTGGCACACAATCTTCCGGCAACACTACCGGCAGATCTGCCTCTGGTACAGGCACAGCGCCACATCCCGGATTGCCCTCATCACCACAATGAATAATCGGAATCGGTGTGCCCCAATAGCGCTGACGAGAAATTCCCCAATCGCGCAAGCGATAGGTGGTTTTGATTTCACCAACACCAAGCTTTTCTAGCTCTTTCGCAACAGCACTCACAGCCTCTTCATGCGATAGGCCGTCAAACTGAGCACTATTAAAGCAAACGACACCCTCTTTTTGGGCATACCAATCCTCCCAACGAGTGGTATTAAACATAGGAGATTCGCCTTGAAGCGCAATCACTTGTTTAATTGGCAAGTCGTACTTGAGTGCAAAAGTAAAATCACGCTCGTCGTGCGCAGGCACACCCATCACCGCGCCATCACCATAAGACATCAATACGTAGTTGCCAACCCAAACAGGCACAGGTTCATGCGTCAACGGATGCGTGACATACAAACCAGTAAACATTCCTTCTTTTTCTTGGGTAGCTAAATCAGCTTCAATCACACTACCTGTTTTGCATTTCTCAATGAATGTAGCGAGCGCTGGATTATTAGCGGCTGCTTGTGTTGCCAAAGGATGTTCAGCCGCTACCGCACAGAAAGTGACGCCCATGATGGTATCAGCGCGGGTAGTAAATACGTAGAGCAGACCATCTTGAATGAAATTACCATGGTCATCGGTAATCTCGTGCTTAAACGCAAAACGAACGCCACGACTTTTACCAATCCAGTTTTGCTGCATCGTCTTAACGCGTTCAGGCCAACCCAAGCCATCTAAACCAGAAAGCAATGGTTCTGCATACGCCGTGATATTGAAGTAATAACCAGGGATCTCGCGCTTCTCTACTAAAGCGCCAGAGCGCCAACCACGACCATCAATCACTTGCTCATTTGCTAAAACAGTTTGATCAATTGGATCCCAATTCACCACTTGCGTTTTGCGATAGGCGATACCTTTTTCGAGCATCTTTAAAAAGAGCCACTGATTCCAACGATAGTAGTCAGGACTACAGGTAGCCACTTCACGTGACCAATCGATCGCTAAACCCATCGCAGCCATTTGCTTTTTCATATAAGCAATGTTGTCGTAGGTCCATTTAGCGGGAGGAACTTTATTTTGTATCGCTGCATTTTCTGCAGGCATGCCAAAGGCATCCCAACCCATAGGCATGAGGACGTTATAGCCCTGCATGCGGAGCTGACGTGCCATCACATCGTTAATGGTGTAGTTGCGTACGTGCCCCATGTGGAGCTTGCCAGATGGATAAGGCAACATTGAGCAGGCGTAGTACTTTGGTTTCTGCTTACCCTGCGCATCAACTGCGTTCTCGGCTACTTGATAGACTTGTGCACTTTCCCAATCAGCTTGCGCTGCCGCTTCAATACTGCGGTAGTCGTAATCCTTGCTCATTCTTCGACAACTCTTTTCTTCTATTTTTGATTGATTGACTAATTATTTACGTAAGCCGAGAACATCTTGCATATCGAATAAACCAGCACTTTGGTTTTGCAAGAAACGGGCTGCACGCAATGAACCTTGCGCATAGGACTGACGACTTGAAGATTTATGACTAATCTCAATACGTTCGCCATCACCTGCAAATAAGACAGTATGGTCACCAACAATATCGCCACCACGAATCGTTGCAAAACCAATTGAGCCTTCTTTGCGCTCACCCGTATGACCTTCACGGGCATACACAGCAACGTCATCGAGCTTTTCACCTAAAGCATCCGCAATCACTTCACCCATCTTGAGTGCAGTACCAGAAGGAGCATCCACCTTATGCTTATGATGAGCCTCAATAATCTCAATGTCATAACCTTGATTGAGCATTTTTGCAGCGATCTCTAGCAACTTAAAAGTCGCATTCACACCCACACTCATGTTTGGCGCAAAAACGATCGCTAACTTTGCTGATGCATTTTTCAAGCTCGCAATTTGATCGGTAGTTAGGCCTGTTGTACCGATAATCATTTTGGTGCCGGTCTTTTCGGCAACAGCCAAATGGGCCATGGTGCCCTCAGGCCTGGTGAAGTCGATTAAGAATTGTGCATTAGCTAAAACCTGGGCAACATCAGAGGAAATCAGTACGCCAGTTTTTTTGCCCAAAAAGGCGCCAGCGTCTTCACCCAACTGTGGGCAAGCATTATGCTCAAGCGCACCAACCAACTGTGCATCAGTTGTATTGAGAACGGTCTCAATCAACATCTTACCCATACGCCCTGTTGCGCCTGCTATTGCAATCTTCATCATTTTTCTTCGCTTCTGATTAAAAGTTGCTGAAGAAACTCACTTCAGCATCAACACATAAGTAATTTTTACTTGGCTTCACTAGCCTGCGGAACATTAAGAGCGCCAGGCCCTAATGGCTCAGGCTGAACATTTGGATCCTTTTTAGAAAAACTAAAATAGTCCCAGAATGAACTGCTAGTATTAGCTGGCGGTATGGCTACACCAGCCGCTAAATTATCCGTTTTACTTGGCACCATGAGTTCAGGCTGCTGCAATGGTGGGGTAACAGGTGGCTTATTGGTGCCCGTGATGACTTCCCAGAACGAACGCTTGGTTTTGGCGTAGTTATCAATCTCGGCAACCATCTCAACTTCTGTAGGCAAAGCATCACCTTCAAACTTCACCACTTTGTCGCCATCAAAGAACACTGTGACATGACGATCTTTGCCCATGACCTGACCAGCGCGCTTAAATTCAAAAATATAGTCCCAGCGATTTGCGTGGAAGTAACTTGCTAATAATGGTGTGCCTAAAATTTGACGCACCTGCTCACGCGTCATGCCTAACTGCAACTTAGCGTACTGCTCGCTAGAAATGAAGTTGCCTTGCACAACATCGGGGACATAAGGTCTAAAAATCTTATTCATCCAAGCGCGTTGAGTTTCATCAACTGCGGTAGAGCATCCAGTTACCCCCAGCAAACCAAACAAGGCAAGAGCGATTATTCCCAATCGGATTGGTGAGTAAGTACCCTTCAGAACCGGGTTCAAAAGACGGGTAAAAAGTTCAAGGCAATTTTGCATGGCTGGCCGTATCATTAAGACATTGATTTTAGCTCCCAATGCCATAAATATGACCCAAAACCCTACCCCTGAAGATTTACGCGATATTGGCCTAAAAGCTACCGGTCCAAGGATGAAAATCCTCGATTTTTTTCATCAAAACGGTGGCACGCACTTTAGCGCTGAAGATGTCTTTATGGCCTTGGCCAAAGAAGATAAAGAGATCGGTTTGGCAACGGTTTACCGGGTGCTGACCCAGTTTGAGCGGGCTGGCCTCCTATTGCGAAGCCATTTTGAATCCAGTAAAGGCGATAGCAGGGCTATCTACGAACTCAATGAGGGTCAGCATCATGACCATCTGGTTTGCATTGATTGTGGCCATGTTGAGGAGTTTGTGGACGAAGCTATTGAAAAAAGGCAGCGCGATATTGCCAAAAACCTCGGTTTTAAGCTCCAAGAGCATGCTTTGGCCATGTATGGTCACTGTCTAAAGAAGAATTGCCGCAACAAACAAGCTAAATAAAACAGTCAAAATAAGCCATTTTTGGCGCTTTAGCAGCAAAAAAGACCTCAAATTGAGGTCTTTTTTACATAATTAAGCCTAAAAGTACGATTTAAGCGTTTTTTAGCAACTTTTAGATGCTCTTAGCTATTTTTTCTTACTTTACAGCCATTAATGCTTCTGCAGCATTCAGCATCTGCACTGAATAACCCCATTCGTTGTCATACCAAGCCAATACTTTTACCAACTTGCCATCTGCAGAGACGCGAGTTTGGGAGGCGTCATAAATACTTGGTCGTGGGTCGTGGTTAAAGTCGATGGATACCAATGGCAATGTATTGAAGCCCAAAATACCTTTGAGCTCTCCCTCGCTAGCGGTCTTGAGAATGGCATTCACCTCATCGACGCTGGTGGCACGACTTGCAGCAAAAGTCAGATCCACAACGGAAACATTGATGACTGGTACGCGCATTGCGAAGCCATCAAAGCGACCTGCCAAAGCTGGCAGAACTAAACCAACCGCCTTAGCAGCACCCGTCTTCGTTGGAATCATGCTGGTAACAGCAGAGCGCGCACGACGCATATCCTTGTGATACACATCTGTTAACACTTGGTCATTAGTAAATGCATGAATCGTAGTCATCAAACCAGATTCAATACCAATCTTTTCTAAGAGCGGTTTAACTAATGGAGCCAAACAGTTTGTTGTACAACTAGCATTAGACACAACAACATCGCTTGGCTTTAATACATTTTGATTTACGCCGTACACAATAGTTGCGTCTACATCTTTTTCACCAGGGGCAGAAATCAAAACTTTCTTCGCGCCCTGCTCGATATGGATCATGGCTTTTTCTTTTGAAGTGAACTTACCAGTACATTCCAAAACTAAATCAACGCCCAAATCGCCCCATGGAGTTTCTGCAGGATTACGTGTGCAGAACATTTTGATGCGATCGCCATTAACTACCATGCAATCACCATCAACAGATACATCCGCTGGGAAGCGGCCATGAGCAGAGTCATATTTTGTAAGGTGGGCATTAATAGCAATATCACCCATTGCATTAATTGCGACGATCTTGATATCACGACGTGGCTTGCCGTTTACTTGATCTTCATACAAGGCACGTAATACCATGCGTCCAATACGCCCATAACCATTAATTGCGACACGAATTGTCATTTATTTCCCCTTACTAATATTGAATTTACTTTGTACTGTGATTTATTTCTTTGCGACGCATTGTTTAACTGTCTTCGCAATCTGATCAACCGTTAAACCAAAATATTCATATAGCACTGGCGCAGGTGCGGACTCACCAAAGGTATCCACACCATGAACTGCTGCGCAACCATACTTCCACCAGAAATCACTCACGCCCGCTTCAACTGCAATGCGCGGAGTATTCGCAGGCAATACTTTTGCTTTGTAGGCAGCATCTTGTTGATCAAAGACAGTGGTTGATGGAATTGAAACCACTCGAATACCTAAACCTTCTTTTTCCAACTGTTGCGCAGTTTGTAATGCGAGAGCAATTTCAGAGCCAGTTGCAATAATGACTGCATCAATCTTTCCAGACGGGTCACGCAAAACATAGCCGCCGCGTGCGATTTCTTTAATTTGTGCAGGAGTACGAGATACAAATGGACAATTCTGACGACTAAAGATCAGGGCGCTAGGTCCATTTTTACGTTCAATGGCTGAGCCCCAGGCTACAGCGCTCTCCGTGGTGTCACAAGGACGCCAAACCATCAGGTTCGGTATGAGGCGTAGGCTAGCTACGTGCTCTACAGACTGATGGGTTGGACCATCCTCACCCAAACCGATTGAGTCGTGGGTAAAGACAAAAATACTGCGCAATTTCATTAAAGCAGCCATACGCAAAGCGTTACGACTGTAATCTGAGAATGTTAAGAATGTGCCACCAAATGGGATGTAACCACCATGCAAGGCAATGCCGTTCATAATGGCGCTCATACCAAATTCACGCACACCATAATTAATATGGTTACCCCATTGATCACCGCGTACAGGTTTGCATGAAGACCAATTAGTTAGGTTGGATCCTGTTAAGTCAGCAGAACCGCCCATAAATTCTGGCAAAGCAGGCGCCAAAGCTTCGATCGCGTTCTGACTGGCTTTACGAGTCGCAATGGTTTCTGCTTTAGTTTGGCAAGTTTTTAAGTACGCATTTAATGTAGATGAAAAGTCTTTAGATAAATCACCCGCCATACGACGTTGCAATTCAGCAGCAAGTTCTGGAAATTTATTTTTGTATTTCTGAAATTCTTTATTCCACTCGTGCTCTGCTGCTTGACCACGCTTTTTAAAATCCCATGCCGCATAAATATCTTTCGGAATTTCAAATGGAGCGTATGGCCAATTCAATGCAACACGAGTAGCTGCAATTTCTGTCGCACCCAATGGGGACCCGTGCACCTTATCGCTACCCGCCATATTCGGCGAGCCTTGACCAATCGCGGTCTTACAGCAGATCAGGGTTGGCTTATCGCTCTTTTTAGCCTTGGCAATCGCGGCAGATACAGCTTCTGCATCATGCCCATCAACAGCCCGAATCACATTCCAACCATAAGCCTCAAAACGCTTAGGGGTATCTTCATTAAACCAAGAAACAACTTTGCCATCAATCGAGATGCCGTTGTCATCCCACAATGCAATCAGCTTATTGAGTTTGAGTGTGCCAGCCAAAGAACATACTTCATGGCTAATGCCCTCCATCAAACAGCCATCGCCTAAAAATACATAGGTGAAGTGATCAACAATATTAAAGCCAGGACGATTAAATTCTTCAGCGAGTAATTTTTCAGCGAGTGCCATACCAACTGCGTTGGAAATACCCTGACCTAATGGACCAGTAGTTGTTTCCACGCCTGGAGTAATTCCATATTCAGGATGTCCTGGAGTTTTGCTATGCAATTGACGGAAATTTTTCAACTCTTCAATCGGCAAGTCGTAACCAGAAAGATGTAAGAGTGAATACAACAACATGGATCCATGACCATTGGATAAAACAAAACGATCACGATCAATCCAATGTGGATCTGTTGGGTTATGTTTTAAATGTTCATTCCAAAGACCGACAGCAATATCTGCCATACCCATTGGCATGCCAGGGTGACCTGAATTTGCCTGCTGTACAGCATCCATGGATAAGGCGCGAATGGCATTGGCCATACGAATTTGAAGATTTGACATCGTAAAAGTGGTCTCTGGAAAATTAATTGGCTATATTGCAGTAATGCCTCAATTTTATCTTCCCGGACCATGGGAATCCCAAAAGCCAACCGCCCTCCCCCCAGAGGTTGCCCACCATTTGCGCGTGAGACGTGTCCAAATCGGGGAATTCTTCCCGGTATTTGATGGAAAGGGGCAGGTCGCAAAGGGCGAACTCCTTTCTTTAAGCGGGAAAACAGGTCAAGTGCAGTTAACGGATATCCGCACAGACACCCATCGCGAGACACCTTATGCCATTACCTTGGCCCAGGGATTGGCTGGTGGCGACAAAATGGACTGGATTGTGGAAAAAGCAGTAGAAACTGGCGCCCAAAATATTGCCCCGATGCAATGTGAACGCTCCATCCTCAAGCTCACCCGCTCCAGCGACCTAGAGCGTGCCCAAAAAAGGCTTGCCCACTGGGAAGGCATTATTCAAGCCGCTTGCGAGCAATGCGATCGGACTGTCTTTGCCAGCCTAGAGCCCATTCAAACTTTTGAGAGTTATTTAAAGGCGACTCCAAAACCCGCACTCAAACTACTACTCAGTCCTGATGCCACGAAAAGCCTGTATTCGGTACTAATTGAAAATGACCCCCAAGATATCGTCTTAATGATCGGCCCTGAAGGCGGTCATTCACCTGAAGAAGAGGCACAAGCGCAAGCAGCAGGCTATCAATTAGTTTCACTGGGGGAGCGGGTACTCAGAACAGAAACAGCGGGTGTAGTGGCTATTACAGCCGTACACAGCATATGGAATCCAGAAATGCAAAATCGCCTCAAATAGAGGCGATTTATAGGGCTTGCAGGACTTTAGCGGTTAAGCAAAAGAATAGAAGACGCGGTATGGAGTGCGGCGCTCGGCCCAGAAATCAACGGCATCGCGGAAAACATCTAACAGCGTTTCACGAGCTTCTTTGTCAAACTTCTGAGTGCAAGGCAGTCCTTCGAGCACCACTACAAATCCAGGCTGTGGGCCAGACTTGTCTACCGTAGTAGTCAATGCATCTAACAAAGGATCGTAATTTTTTGCCTGCTGCTTAGTAAATGAGTAAGCAATCGCAATCGACTCCAAAACCTCACCTTTAGTCATTGCATTAGCGCAATTGGCATAAATGAAGTGTTGACCCAATTCAGTTGCCGCTTCCTTCAAATCAGGAGTGCGGAAAGCGCGAATGGATTGAACGATATTAGGGCGCACACTGCGCAACATTGCCGGCGGTCCGGCATCGCGAACGGCCAAAGCGGCACGCCAAGAAGCTGTCACTTTTTTCCCCGAAACTTGATTTGCTGCATAGGTTTGTAAACGAGATAAACCGCCTTCAGCATAAATGTTGGCAGCGGATGATTCGGTTTCCAGTCGATCATTGCTATCCCAACTTTCAGCACGGCTATGTTCATCGAAGCTGGCTGTATTGCTGTTTTCAGAGCGATTATTCATGATGGGTGCTAGGTTACCCGTAACACGCCATCAAATCAAGCCCAAATACAGTGCATTTTATGTAAAGCACTGATTTATATAGAAATAATTTATGTAAGTTATTACTAACTTACATAAATTACCAATTCTTAAGAAATACCTCTGGCGTTACTTGCTGCCTCTACAACCGCCAAAGTTGTCACATTCACAATACGGCGCACAGTTGCGGCCGGAGTGAGGATGTGAATTGGCTTAGCAACACCCAGCAACAACGGGCCGATTGCAATGCCATTGCCTGCTGCTGTTTTTAGCAAGTTGTAAGAAATATTGGCAGCATCGATATTTGGCAGAACCAATAGATTGGCATCGCCCTTCAGTGAAGATGAAGATACTGCACCTTCACGAATGCTGGCATCTAAAGCGCTATCGCCATGCATCTCTCCATCAACCTCTAGAGTTGGATCTGCCTTTTGGAGTAATGCCAACACTTCACGCATCTTGACTGCAGAAGGGGCGTTGCTAGAACCAAAATTCGAGTGAGACAGAAGCGCAACTTTAGGAGCTAGCCCTAACTTTCTCATTTCACTTGCGGCCATGAGAGTGAGATCTGCTAATTGTTCAGCAGTAGGATCAAGATTGATATGGGTGTCCACTAAAAATACTTGGCGACCCGGTAGGATCAAACCTGACATCGCACCATAAACATTCGCGCCAGGCTCATGTCCGATCACTTCATCAACATACTTCAAATGGGTGGCGATATTGCCAACCGTCCCAGAAATCATGCCATCGGCCATGCCCTTTTGAATCAACAGACTTCCAATCAAACTGTTGCGGCGGCGTACTTCTAACTTAGCAAACGACTGCGTTACGCCCTTACGCTCTGTGAGTGCAAGGTAGGTTTGCCAGAAATCACGGAAGCGAGAATCATTCTCTGGATTCACAATCTCAAAGTCATCGCCTGCCTTCATGCGCAGACCGAATTTCTCAATCCGATGCTCGATGACAGCTGGGCGACCAATCAAGATTGGGGTTGCAAGATGTTCATCAATGATGATCTGTACTGCGCGCAATACGCGCTCATCTTCGCCCTCAGCAAAAACAATACGTTTTTGATTTGCTGGTACACGTTTAGCAATGCTAAAGAGTGGCTTCATCAAAGTACCAGAGTGGTACACGAATTGCTGCAACTGATTGCGATACGCATCGAAATCTTTAATCGGACGTGAAGCTACACCATCATCCATAGCTGCCTTAGCAACTGCCGGGGCAATCACCGTGATCAAGCGGGGGTCAAATGGCTTCGGAATCAAATACTCTGGACCAAAGGATAGGTTCTCAATACCGTAAACAGAGGCAACTACTTCACTCTGTTCGGCTTGCGCCAATTCCGCGACAGCCTTTACTGCTGCGACTTCCATGCCGCGGGTAATCGTTGTCGCACCCACATCCAATGCACCGCGGAAGATGAACGGGAAACACAAAACGTTATTCACTTGGTTCGGATAATCAGTACGGCCCGTTGCCATCACTGCATCTGGACGAACCGCTTTTACTTCTTCAGGCAAGATTTCTGGAGTTGGATTTGCTAATGCATAGACCAATGGCTTAGGCGCCATCTTCTTCACCATGTCTTGCTTTAATACGCCACCAGCAGAAAGACCTAAGAAAATATCTGCACCTTCAATGGCTTGATCCAATGTACGCAAATCAGTGTCTTGGCAGAAAGGCTCCTTCTCAGGGTCCATCAACTCTTTACGGCCCTTATAGGCAACACCAGCTAAGTCAGTCACCCAAATATTTTTACGCTGAATACCCAAATCAACCAGCAGATCTAAACAGGCCAAGGCAGCAGCTCCCGCCCCAGAAGTAACAAGCTTTACTTCTTCTACTTTTTTACCAACTACCTTCAAACCATTGAGGATAGCGGCTGCAACCACAATCGCTGTACCGTGTTGATCATCATGAAAGACCGGAATCTTCATGCGCGCTTGCAACTTACGCTCGACCACAAAACAATCGGGCGCTTTAATGTCTTCTAAATTGATACCGCCAAACGTTGGCTCTAGTGCCGCAATAATTTCTACTAACTTATCGGGATCGTTTTCATTGACTTCAATATCGAAAACGTCAATGCCAGCAAACTTCTTAAAAAGAACTGCTTTACCTTCCATCACCGGCTTACTTGCCAGAGGCCCAATATTTCCCAAACCTAAAACAGCAGTGCCGTTCGTAATAACGCCCACTAAATTTCCACGCGCCGTGTACTTGAATGCATTTGCGGGATCTTTAACAATCTCTTCGCAAGGCGCTGCAACGCCAGGCGTGTAAGCCAGCGCTAAATCTCGTTGATTGGTTAGTTGCTTGGTTGGGGCAATTTCAATTTTCCCCGGAGTCGGAAACTCGTGGTACTGAAGCGCTGCCTCTCTTAAGGCTGCAATTTGTTGCTCTTTATTATTTTCTTTGCTCATCCACTAACTCGCTAAGTTCTGTCTTATCTTCATTTATCTAAGACTTATAAGACTTCAATTCTATTCCTCTCGGACATTCGCATCATAACCACCATAAAATGGGGCATGTCTTCCCGCTCTACCCCCCTCGGTGAATTTGACCTGATTGAACGTTTTTTCAAAACGGGTGCGGATTCAATGCGCACTAAAGCAGATCAGGGCGTTACCTTGGGTATTGGTGATGACTGCGCCCTGATCAAACCACCAGGGAATGAAGAAATAGCCATTACCAGCGATATGTTGGTGGAGGGCAGGCACTTTTTTGCTGGCACCGATCCGGCCCTTTTGGCCCGCAAAGCCCTAGCAGTCAACCTTTCAGACCTAGCGGCCATGGGGGCAAGTCCGCTAGGTTTTACCTTGGCAATTGCCATACCAAAAGTAGATGAAGTCTGGCTAGAAGCTTTCTCCAAAGGGCTTTTTGCCATTGCTAAGGAGTATTCCTGCCCCCTTATCGGCGGAGATACTACTGCAGGCCCCCTCACCATCTCTATCACCGCCTTTGGCAACATCCCTGCCGGCAATGCTATTTGCAGATCAGGTGCGAAGGCAGGCGATGATATTTGGGTCTCGGGTGCGGTTGGAGATGCCAGACTCACTCTTGCTGCACTGCGTCATGAAATAAATCTATCTAGTGAAGATTTGCAACAGATCGAACACCGCATGCATCAACCAAAACCGCGCATTGAATTAGGCATTCAACTGAGAAATGTGGCGAGCGCAGCTTTAGATATCTCTGATGGCTTGTTAGGTGATTTACGCCACATTTTGAAGCAATCGCAAGTTGATGCGCAAGTTCATCTGGATCAATTACCAAAATCGAGCATCTTGAAAAAACAAGAATCTTCTATTCAAAATTTATTTGCTGCATGCGGTGGTGATGATTATGAGCTTTGCTTTACTGCACCATCAAGCCAGCAGAAAAAAATACAGGATATTGGTAAGTCACTGAACTTGCCACTAACACTCATTGGAAAAATACTTCCGAAAAAAGATGAGAAGACAAGAGTATATTTACTAGATGTAGCAGGAGTAATACTGAGCGATTTACAAGCAGCCCCTTTCCTCAACTCATTTGACCACTTTGCCTGATGACTAAAGTTGAGCATTCCGCAGAAGTGAAACCAAACTTCAAATGGGTTTTTCAAACCGCTAGTCGTACTATTGCCTTTGGCTTTGGTAGTGGGCTAAGCCCTATAGCTCCAGGCACTGCTGGCACCCTCTGGGCCTGGGCTGCATTTCTGATGGGTGAATACTTTTTAAGTACGGCAGACTTTCTCTGGATCATTGGTGGCGGCATTTTGCTCGGCTGCTGGATCTGCGGCCATGTCAGCGAAGAGCTTGGGAAAAAAGATTTTGGCGGCATTGTTTGGGATGAAATTGTCGCGTTCTGGCTGGTGCTTATCTTCATCATGCCAGCTAATGTTTGGATGCAGTTGATTGCTTTTGCGCTATTTCGATTTTTTGATGCAATCAAACCAGGCCCTATTGGCATGATTGATCGTCACTTTAAAAATACAGCAAGTGATAGCGCGCAGCGATCAAGCTTCTTGAAAATTATTTGGCGAGGATTTGGAATTGTGGTGGATGATCTTGCCGCTGCATTTTGTACACTGCTCGCAGTAGCCTTAATACAGTTTCTCATTAGATAATGAATTCAACTGATCTCACCAAAACCTTAGCCGAGATTTTGCTCTCTAGAAACTGGACAGTATCCCTAGCCGAGTCTTGTACTGGTGGCCTTGTATCCGCTACCCTGACTGAACTTGCGGGCTCAAGCGAGTGGTTCGAACGTGGCTACATCACTTACAGCAATGAAGCGAAAACGGAGTGCCTGGATGTCCCAGCCCAGTTCATTGAGTCCCATGGGGCTGTTAGCGAGCCAGTAGCCAAGGCCATGGCCGAAGGTGCACGGATCAATTCTGGAAGCAATGTAGCTATTTCCATCACCGGTATAGCCGGGCCATCAGGCGGGGCCGCTGAGAAGCCCGTAGGCACAGTCTGTTTTGGCTGGGCCACCGAAAATCAAACCCTGACTAAAACCATGTATTTTGACGGTGATCGTCAAGCAGTAAGGCAGCAAGCAACAGCATTTGCGCTGACTGAGTTAATCGCACTACTCAGAAGTTAAGCGCAAATCCAGACCGCCAATTACTTCATCCAGCCTTTGCTATGGAAATACCAGAGAGGGATGATTGCCGAAACTACCATCGCACCAATTGCCATTGGGTAACCCCAAGTAGCATCTAACTCAGGCATGTGCTTGTAATTCATACCCCAAATACTGGCAAGCAAGGTTGGCGGCATTAAGGCTACGGATACCACCGAGAAGATCTTGATGATCTTGGATTGGTTCAAGTTAATAAAACCGACGGTAGCATCCATCAAGAAGTTAATCTTGTCGAATAAGAAAGCAGTATGGTTTTCCAGAGAGTCGATATCGCGCAAAATTTGACGCGCTTCCTCTTGCTGCTCATCAGAGAGTAACTTGCTGCGCATAAGGAAGGACAAGGCTCTGCGGGTATCCATCACGTTACGACGAATGCGTCCGTTGGTATCTTCCTCTTTGGCAATAGTTTCGAGGACTTGCTCTGCATCTGCATCATTGATGTCATCTTGCAAGACCCGTTTACCAGCTTGCTCCAGGTTTTCATAAACCTCTTCCAAAGCATCAGCAGAATACTCAGCATCTGTTGAGTACAAATCTAGCAACACATCTTTTGCATTACTCACTGAGCCAGGACGCAAACGCGCACGCAAGCGAACCAAACGGAACACTGGCAAATCTTCGTCATGAATTGAGAACAACACTTGCTTGGTCAGAACAAACGCTACTCGAACGTTGCGAGAGGTTTCTTCTTCATCCAGTAAGAAATCAGTGCGGATATGGAGGTGGCCATCATCTGCTTCAAAATAACGCGCAGATGCTTCTAGGTCACCCAAGTCATCTAACTCAGGCAAAAGTACGCCAAACGCCTCTTTAATCCAAATTAATTCCTCTTCTTCTGGATCAACCACGTCAATCCAGATAGGATTGGCATATTGCAACAATTCATTGCGATCTTCGACTTGCTCTTGAGAGAGGCGGCCATTTTGCAGGACGAACAAGTTGATCATGGTGAACTCCTAAGGAATGTGCGCTAGTTTATCCTATAGAACATGACAGTTTCACTAAAATAAGCCAAATCCAATGAACTCTCGCTCAAATACCTTTAACCAGCAACTCCAGTCCGCATGGGCCTCCCAAGGCAGCATGCTGTGTGTTGGCTTTGACCCAGATCCGAAGCGCTTGCCCCCCTCCCTACAAGGGAATACCGAGGGCATCTATGAGTTCTGCCGAGAAATCGCTGATGCGACCGCGGATTTGGTCTGCGCCTTCAAGCCCCAATTTGCTTACTTTGCCTCCCAAAGAGCAGAGGCTCAGCTAGAAAAACTGATCAAGCACCTCAAAGATAAATATCCCCACATCCCAGTCATCCTGGATTCCAAGCGTGGAGATATCGGCAGTACTGCTGACCATTACGCTCTTGAGGCCTTTGATCGCTACGGCGCTGATGCTGTGACCGTGAACCCTTATATGGGCTTTGACACGATCGAGCCCTACCTAAAGCACGCAGGCAAAGGGGTTATTGTCCTGTGCCGCACATCCAACCCTGGAGGGTCAGATTTGCAGTTCTTGAATGTGGCGCCCAATGGCGAGCCTCTCTATCTGCATGTAGCCAAACTGGCTGCACAGCAGTGGAATAGTTCTGGTCAGATCAGCCTGGTAGTCGGCGCCACTTTCCCAGAAGAAATTGCTAAGGTACGCGCCATTGTTGGTGATATGCCCTTATTGATTCCAGGGATCGGCGCTCAAGGTGGTGATATTGATGCCACTGTCAGCGCGGGAAAAATAACCGGTAAACCAGGAACAGGGATGATCATCAATTCTTCCCGAGCGATTCTGTATGCCAGCTCAGGCGCTGATTTTGCAGAAGCGGCTAGAGTAGTTGCCATGAGTACTCGGGATGCACTTCGAGCTGCTGCAAACAAATAGTTAGGTAAAACAAGAAATTATTTACCCGAACCGCTCTTTGGGTAAGGCGCCAAGGCAACTCTATCCATGTTTTCTAAGACAAATTCTTGGCGAGCAGAATAGTTAATACTTCCTCGACGGCAATACTGCTGCTTGTCAAAACACTTGGGGGCCGGCAGTGCTGAAGCTAGAGCAGCAGCCTGCTCACGATCTAGGGTTGCTGGACTTGTAGCAAAATAATGCTGAGAGGCGGCGCCAATTCCAAAAATGCCCTCACCCCACTCTACCGAATTAAGATAAATCTCAAACAATCTCTGCTTAGAAAGTATTAACTCTAAAAGCCCCGTAATGATGAGCTCCTGACCCTTGCGCAAATAATGTTGCTCCGAAGAAAGAAATAAATTTTTTGCTAATTGCTGGGTAATAGTAGATCCACCCCGTAACGCTATTTTGGATTTATTGCCCGCTTGGGTTTTTTGCTGATTCTGCTGTTGATTTTTCTGCCAGGCTTTTTGCATATCTTCAACTCGCACACCCTTGTGTTGAAAGAAGATATCGTCTTCACTGACTAAAACAGCGCGCTTGAGATTGTTCGAGATCTTGTCATAAGGCACCCAATGGGATTGCACTGGACAGGTCCAATGCCAAGTGCATAAGCGCCAACGCTCAGCCCTCTGAAACGCAGTGCTACTGGGATCTAAGCTAATCCACAAAGCAATCTGCAAGGCGAAAAAGATTTGCATGGCGATAAACCCTGCGAGCAAACACTTCACTGGATATAGAAGCCAGCGCATCAGGGCAAATTAACTACGTAACTCTGCTAAGACTGCGCGGGGGTCAATTGCACTTGCTAATTGCGCACCCCGCCATAGCAAGAATGCATCAGCCGCTTGCTCAACCAACATTCCAAGGCCATCACTTACGCGAGCACCTCGTTGTAAGGCCTGCTGCATGAAGGCAGTAGTTTTACCGTAGACCATGTCATAAGCGAAAGAGCTGGGCACAAAAATATTAGCTACCGCTTCGGGTGTCAATGGGGACTCATCAGTTAAACCAGCAGCAGTAGCATTAATGACCAAGTCAAATGGATGCTGAGTTTTTGCAACATCCTCCAAATCAGCCAAAGTACGCGACTCCAGTGCTACCTCCTTAGAGCCGGCTAAATCTGCAAATAACTTAACCAACTCATCCGCTTTTGCGCTGGAACGATTGGCAATGATGAGGGACTTAGGAGATTGCTCAAGTAAAGGACCTATTACACCCCGTGCAGCCCCACCAGCACCGATCAATAAAATACGAGCACTATGCAGTGCAATACCTTGAGCCAGTAAATCGCGCACTAGACCAGCACCGTCGGTATTGTCACCAAAAATTTTGCCTTCCGTCTTCCACAAAGTGTTAACGGCACCCGCCAATTGAGCGCGCGGTGTTAATACATCAGCCAAATTTTGAGCATCTAACTTGAAAGGCACCGTTACATTCATGCCTTTGCCGCCTGCAGTAAAAAATGCTTTAGCTGCTTGAGCAAATGAGCCTATTTCAGGCTGAAGACGGCCATAGTGCATCCGTTGCTTTGCTTGCTCTGCAAACCGTTGATGAATTGAGGGAGACTTGCTGTGAGAAATCGGATTACCCGCAACCACATAAACATCCACGCCAGCAAAAAGGCTTGGATCGGTGTGAAGGGATGCGGTATCAGTAGAGCTCATGATGACTACAGAATAAGCGAAATTGCAAATTGAGTTAGTAAACTTTTTAAATAGTATTAATGACGCAGCTCTAGACGATCCACACCATCACGTGTGAACTCAAAGGTAGAGATCCAATCTAAGACATCGATTTGATTACGCATTTCTGAAGGAAAAGGACCAAATGGTGCAGAGGCTCTCACAATTGCCAGCGCTTGGCGGTCTAACTCGGGATTGCCAGAACTACGGCCAATCGAGAGCCCATCCTTGCCTTGAGCATTTGTAGTGATTCTGCCTTGGTTATCAACGCTGACGACAATCACTAGACTACCGTACAAAGGGCGTCCATTCGCCCTTGGGAAAAAAGCACTACCGTAAGTTTCAATCTTCTGACGCATCGCATCGTAATAATGCGCAAACGTGACTGCCTTGGTATTAGCTCCAGTCAATACCTTACGTCTAGGCTCTTTACCATCAGCCTGTAAGCGTTTAGCTAACTCAGCCTCTAAAGAATTTAATTGGGGAGTAATTTTTTGCTCGTCGCCACTCTTGCGACCACCTGAACGACTGCGCTGCTCATCTAGCTTAGCGAGCATTTGTTTTTGCTGCTTTTCTAAAACCTCTAGTCGCGCTTCTGCACCTAATCTGGCGCGGTGCATTGCTGTGGCATCTTGAGTTTCTGTTTTACCGCCACCCTGCAAATCAGCCTGCGCCAACTTATTTGCTTTTTGAGGTGGCGTTTTATTGCTGGCGTTTACTAAAACCACGCTCAATGGCGTATTGAGTCTGCGGTTCTGAATCTCTCCAACACCCCAACGGAAAGATAAGAAAACAATGTGGATCAGTATTGAAGCGCACAAGGCAAATCGGAATGGGTAGCGATTCCAGGCGCTGCGCAAGTAACGCAAGGCCCCAGCAAGCCTTTCAGGACATGGAAATTCCAGCGATTTAATCTGGGCTAGCATCTTCTTCAGAATTTTCTGATGACTCCTGCTCTACAGCCTTTTCAGGAACGTCGACCTTAACTTCGATCTCCAACACACGAACACCAGCACTTAGCTGCAGCAAATCTACATCTGCAATCACCACTTCCGCACGGGTCATGCGCGGATGGGTTGCCAATTCAGGGATAGGTAGATGTAGAGGTACTAACTCCACTCTGGACATACCCTCTTTTAAATGGCGCACATGCACTGTTTTCGAATCACCGTCTTGAGTGATCCAACGTAAACACCAATACTTTTCCAAGCGATCTTGGAACTCGCCATAAGCTTGATAGCAAGATTCAAAGTCAGCAGCAATACCCATCAAGGTAGCGTCTCTCGGCGGGAATGGGGCAACCATCTTGGCGGTGACGCCATGCTTTGCTAGCGCAATTAATTGCCACTGATTTACCAAATCAGAATACCGACGTAAAGGAGATGTACACCAGGCGTAATAGTCCAAACCAAGACCCTCATGAGGTCCAGGAGTGGTTTGCATCCGGGTACGCAATGGACCCCAACCCTTTTGGGTTCTGAATAATCCAGGAAGACCATGATCTGCTAGAAGCTGTCCTGAGGCGCTATTACAGAAAATCATCCACTCTGCAACGATCGTATCCAAAATAGAACCTCGTTGACGTGGGGTGATTTCTACATGCTGCACCCCATCAACGTCTTGAATCTGGAAATGAAAGTCTCTTGCTAGGGCATTTGGATCTGTGACACCTAACTGCTCAGCACGCAAACCATTTGCTAAGCGCTTCTCTTGACGCCCTGCATGCAGATGTTTAGCCGCTTGCCATAGAGTCGCCAGCTCTTTGCGATAGGGGTAGACTGAACCCTCGTCCAGCAGACTCTCTTCACTCACGAGATGCTCAATATTTTCCAGGCGCAAATTAGCAGCCATCGGCACCATCTCGGCACGCATCTGCAAGCTCGCTCGATTGGCAATGCCCTCAGCATCAATATCAACATAGATTGATAAGGCTGGTCTAGGCATACCCTCATCTAATGAAAATTGCTCAATTACTGAATCGGGCAACATCGTAATTTTGTCACCCGGGAAGTACACCGTGGACATGCGATTGCGAGCGACTAGATCTAGTGGATCATCTTTTGTAATGGCCAGTCCAGGAGCAGCGATGTGAATACCTACTCGATGCCCACCCTCGATTACCGTAACAGATAGAGCGTCATCAATCTCTGTAGTGCCCGAATCATCAATGGAGAATGCTTGTACCTGAGCAAGCGGCAGCTCAGCAATAGCAGCTGCATATGCTGCTTGATCAACTCCGATAGCAAGGTTGTGATCCGCACCATTCGGGAAATGGGCTTTGAGAAACAATCCCTGGTGATACGCCAAAGGAGAGTCGATTGCGCCACAACGAATCATCAGTTGCGCCGGAGACTCCCCGGTTTCAGTGCAGGCTGCGATCAATGCCTTATAGGCGGAGGTATTTTTATCGGGCGAGAAAAGTAATTGCTTGGCTGAAGACTTCAGTGGCTCAGGGAAAGCGCCAGCAACCAACTCTTGCTGCCAAATGGATTGCTGTTCGAGCTCTTTTTGCTTGCGCTCTAAAGCAGCTAAACCAGCCTGTAACTGCTCTAGTGGAGCTCTCTGAAACCGTCCACGCCCCTTGCGACGGAAAAATACTGGCGCACCTTGCAAGGCAATTGCTAGAGCAACTTGCTGCGGAATGCTCGCTTGTGAGCCAAAGTACTCATGCGCCACATCAACTAAGCCAAACTCTTCATCAGGCGCGCAATCCCAAAGGAACTGCAAATCAATATCAGCAGTAAGTGTGTTGGCTTCATCCATGGCTATTTGAGCTTCTGGCTTTTCAAAACGCAGCCATACCTCTTTGGCCTTGAGCTTGATTTTTTTTCCAGAAAGGCTAGTGGCTTGCCAAGACTCTGCATCGCCAGCCCCTGAAGCAGACTGGACTGTGGCGATCTTAATATCGCCACCTTCTTCGTATAAAAGATTCATGCTTAGAGCGAGATCCCGCCGCTGGCCTCTAATGCCACTCCATTGACATAGCTTGCCTCATCGCTCGCTAAGAATAAATACACATTTGCCATTTCAGCGGGGGTACCCAGACGACCAAGCCAACTGCGTTTTTCAATGTCTTGCACAATATTTGCTGGCATGGCCATGACCATTTCAGTGGCGATAAAACCTGGGCACACCGCATTGACTCGAATGCCTTTAGGCCCCAATTCACGCGCCCATGTTTTTGTAAAACCAATCACACCAAATTTAGTAGCTGAGTAATTGGTTTGGCCGAAATTACCATAGAGACCCACTACGCTTGAAGCGTTGACCACTGAGCCAGAGCCAGCTTCCAGCATATGCGGCACGATTAACTGAGTGCAATTAAATACACCCTTCAGATTGACATCAATCACAGTATCAAACTGTGCTTCGGTCATCTTAATTAAGCGTGCATCTTGAGTAATGCCCGCGTTATTGATCAAGATATCAATCCGCCCATGCTTTTGCATTACCTGATCTACAACAGACTGAATGCTAGCGCGATCGGTGACATTCATGGCATAGCCTTCAGCATTAGGCGTTTTTTCAGCCGCGCTATTAACAGCCTCCAGGCCAATATCTGTAATGATGACTTTTGCGCCTTCTTCTGCAAAACGCTGAGCAGTAGCAAAACCAATACCCTTTGCCGCGCCGGTAATGATGGCTACTTTATCTTTTAATCTATCGCCCATGATTTGCTTTCTATTTTTGCTTTTGTTGTTGATTCTTATTTTTTACTGCGCTGAAATGGCTTTTAATATTTTCTGGTGCACGCCACCAAACCCGCCATTGCTCATTACCAAAATGTGATCGCCAGGCTTAGCCTCATGGGCAACCGCCTTCACTAATGCCTCAAGATCATCAAAGGCATGTGCTTTACCCTGTTCTTGCTTATTGAGTGGAGATAAGACATCTGCCAAATCCCAGCCCAATGATTCCTTGCCGGCATTAGCGCCATAGGCAAACACTTTGTCAGCAGCCTCTAGACTTCCAGGCAGTTGAGCTTTCATCACACCGAGCTTCATCGTATTTGAACGTGGCTCAAGCACCGCCAAGATGCGTTCTTTACCAACACGGCGACGAAGACCATCAACTGTAGTCGTGATTGCGGTTGGATGGTGGGCAAAATCATCATAGACCGTGATGTCATTTGCAACACCAATCGTTTCCAAGCGACGCTTGACATTCTTAAATTCCGCCAACGCACGTGCACCATCTGCTGGAGAGATGCCAATATGATTTGCGCAAGCAATCGCTGCAAGTGCATTGAGTTGATTGTGTCTACCCATCACACCAGAATCAGGGGCCCACTTCACAGTGGCTACTTCCTTACCTGCCTGGCGCACGATGAAGCCATCAGCCTCTTGAGCAATCAAAGACCATTCGTTTGTGAGTTCTTGCCCGAACCGCTCTACAGGCGCCCAAGCGCCACGCGTGATCACACTCGCCAATGCAGGCTCCTCACCATTTACAACCAGTAAACCATCACCAGGAACAGTGCGCACTAAATGGTGAAATTGCGTTTCGATTGCCGCAAGATCAGCAAAAATATCAGCGTGATCAAACTCTAAGTTATTCAATAGGGCAGTACGTGGTCGATAGTGCACAAACTTACTGCGCTTATCAAAGAAAGCAGTGTCATATTCATCAGCTTCAATAACAAAATATTTACTTTCGCCTAAACGTGCAGACACTGTGAAATTCAGAGGCACGCCACCAATGAGATAACCCGGCTTGTAACCATTGAATTCCAAAATCCAAGTCAACATAGCTGAAGTAGTTGTCTTGCCATGCGTACCCGCTACGGCCAAAACATGTCGTCCATATAAAACTTGTTCGCCTAACCATTGCGGGCCTGAGATATAGGGTAGCCCTTGATTGAGAATTGCTTCCATCAATGGATTACCGCGAGAAACCACATTGCCAATCACAAATAAATCGGGCATGGTCTCAAACTGAGATAATTGCTCAGGTGAGAATCCCTCAATCAGTTCGATGCCTTGAGCTTCAAGCTGCGTACTCATGGGGGGATAGACGTTGGCATCGCAACCAGTAACGCGATGCCCAGCCTGCCTCGCGATTGCGGCAATGCCGCCCATGAAAGTACCGCAAATGCCCAAGATATGTATATGCATTAGCGAATTTTAGCGAAGGAGTTGCAATGAACCGCAGACAATTGATCATCATCGTCGCAATTAGTCTTTTGGCACTCCTTGGGGGCGTACTCACCTCCCAGTGGATTTATAAAACTGGTTTGGCCAGCGATCCTGCTGTGAAAGCATTTTTTGCCAATTCCTGGCAAACACCGGATGGAAAAACAGTCAATACCCAAGATTGGCAAGGAAAAGTGCTGGTGGTGAACTTTTGGGCCTCCTGGTGCCCACCATGTGTCGAAGAAATGCCTGCTTTAGATAAGCTTCAGCAAGAGTTCTTGCAGCAAAATGTCTTATTTGTCGGTATTGGCATCGATTCGCCCTCTAATATTCGTGAATTTCTTTCAAAAACTCCAGTAAGTTATCCAATTGTGATTGGCGGTCTTGAAGGCAGTAATCTTTCTAAGCAACTACGAAATTCCCAAGGCGCCCTTCCTTACACCATCATCATCAATGCCAAGGGTAAGGCTAGCTATAGCAAATTAGGCAAGATAAGCGAAGATGACATCAGAAGTGCAATTAAATCTGCTTTATAGGAAGTTTTAAGCTGTAAATGGATTTATCGAAGAATTTATTTTTGCCTAAAAATTAAGCATTTATTTTGATATCCACCCCTAAAAGCGATGAAAATTCCTATTTTTGCAGCGAGTTTTTGGTCTTTTCCTAGCTTTTAAAAGGTATACTCCCCCTCATAAGCAATCGAGCATGAAGTTATTTAGCAATTTACGCTTAACTGCCTCTAAAAACAGGGATCTATGTCGAAAAAAGCTTCAATTCTCGTAATTCAAGGCCCAAACCTAAATCTATTAGGCACCCGTGAACCCGATGTTTACGGAAAAACTACCCTAGAAGATATCCACCAAAGGCTCGGCGAACTGGCAAAAGCGCATTCCGTTGATCTCGATACCTTTCAAAGCAATCATGAAGGCGAGTTAATTGACCGCATTCAAAAAGCTAAACAAGATGGAGTTGATTTCATCATCATCAACCCAGGCGCCTTCACCCACACAAGCGTCGCCTTGCGCGATGTTTTGGCTGGAGTAGCGATTCCCTTTACCGAAGTTCATTTATCCAACATTCATCAGCGCGAAGAATTCCGTAAACATTCCTATTTGTCCGATATTGCGACTGGGGTGATTTGCGGTCTTGGCGCGATTGGCTATGAATTAGCCCTTCAAGCAGCTATTGCTCGCTTGCAGAAATAAAACTATTTAAAGAATGACAAGAGAGGAAGCACTCATATGGATCTGAGAAAACTAAAAACCTTGATCGACCTAGTTTCTGAATCAGGCATTTCAGAGTTAGAGGTAAATGAAGGCGAAGATCGTGTTCGCATTGTGAACGCCGGATCTCCTGCGCCCGCTGGCCAAATGGTTTACACCAATCCAGCACCTGCGATGCAAGCCGCACCAGCAGCTAGTGCACCTGTTGCAACAGCTCCTATCGCTGAAGCTCCCGCAGCTGAAACTGGCTCTATTGCTCGCTCACCAATGGTTGGCACTTTCTACCGCGCCCCAAATCCAGAGTCTCCGAACTTCGTCAACATTGGCGACACTGTCAAGGTGGGTCAAACGCTTTGCATTATTGAAGCAATGAAGCTACTCAATGAAATCGAATCCGAGCACGCTGGTGTGATCAAAGAAATTCTTTGTGAAAACGGTCAAGGTGTTGAATTTGACCAGCCACTTTTCATCATCGCTTAATTGACTATCTTTAGATCAATCCCAATTTACCGTCACTTAACTCAGAGCCGACATGTTCGATAAGATTCTGATTGCCAATCGGGGAGAAATTGCTCTCCGTATCCAACGCGCATGCCGCGAGTTGGGAATTAAAACTGTGGTGGTGTACTCCACCGCAGATAAAGAGGCTAAATATGTAAAGCTTGCCGATGAAGCCGTTTGTATCGGGCCAGCGCCATCTCCGCTCAGCTATCTGAATATGCCAGCGATTATTTCTGCAGCCGAAGTTACCGATGCAGAGGCAATCCATCCTGGTTATGGCTTCCTTTCTGAAAATGCAGACTTTGCAGAGCGGGTTGAGAAATCTGGCTTTGCCTTTATTGGTCCCACTGCTGCATCCATTCGCTTGATGGGTGATAAGGTTTCTGCAAAACGCGCCATGATTAAAGCTGGCGTGCCTTGCGTACCTGGATCAGAGGGAGCACTTCCTGATAATCCAAAAGAAATTATTATGACAGCAAAAAAAGTGGGGTATCCGGTAATTATTAAAGCTGCCGGTGGTGGTGGTGGTCGCGGTATGCGTGTGGTTCACACTGAGGCAGCCCTCATCAATGCAGTCAATATGACCCGGGAAGAAGCTGGTCGTGCTTTTGGTAATCCAGAAGTCTATATGGAGAAGTTTTTAGAAAAACCTCGCCACGTTGAGATTCAGATTCTCGCTGACACCCATGGCAATGCCATTTGGTTAGGCGAGCGCGATTGCTCTATGCAACGTCGCCACCAAAAAGTCATTGAAGAAGCACCGGCACCAGGTATTGATCGTCGTCTTATCGCCAAAATTGGCGAGCGTTGCGCAGAAGCCTGTCGCAAGATTGGCTATCGTGGCGCCGGTACCTTTGAGTTTCTCTACGAAGATGGTGAATTCTTCTTCATTGAGATGAATACCCGTGTTCAGGTGGAACATCCGGTGACAGAAATGATTACTGGTGTGGATATTGTTCAAGAGCAGATCCGCATTGCAGCCGGTCTGAAACTCAGCTATCGCCAAAAAGATATTGTTTTCCGTGGTCACGCCATTGAGTGCCGCTTGAATGCCGAAGATCCATTCAAGTTCACCCCGAGCCCTGGCAAAATTGGTTCATTCCACATGCCTGGTGGCCCCGGTATTCGGGTTGACTCACATGCCTACAGTGGTTACGTGGTTCCATCAAACTATGACTCCATGATTGGTAAGCTGATTTCTTACGGCAATACTCGTGAGCAAGCCATTCGCCGTATGCAAATTGCGCTTTCAGAGATGGTGATTGACGGTATTACAACTAACGTTCCGCTCCACCGTGAACTCATGCTGGATCCAAACTTCATTGAAGGCGGCACTAGCATTCACTACTTAGAGCATCGCCTAGAAGAGCAAGCTGCAAGTCGCGGTAAATCCTAATTAATGAAAGCATCCTATGTCTTATCGTGAGTTGGTATTCACGGTAGCCGCCGAAACCGCTGAGCCTTTGGGTGATGCGCTTTTGGATTTGGGCGCCCTGTCCGTCACCGTTGAAGATGATGCTGCTGGTGGCTACGACGAAAACCCGCTTTACGGTGAGCCAGGCCTCTCTCCAGAAGTGCAGGCGTGGGATAGATCAGCAGTAACCGCTCTCTTTAATCCAGAGATTGATGCTTCGGGCAGCGCAGAATTTATTCCCGAACTACTCGCATCCCTTAAAGAGGCAGGCTTTCATCTAGCACCTCCTCAAGAAAAAACAGTCGAAGAACAAGACTGGGTTCGTTTAACCCAAAGTCAATTTGCACCCATTCAGATTGGTGAGCGTATTTGGGTAGTGCCATCTTGGCACGATGCGCCAACGGATCCCAATGCGATTTGCCTTGCGGTCGATCCAGGTCTCGCATTTGGCACTGGTAGTCACCCAACTACGCATTTGTGCCTTCTTTGGCTTGAACAACAAACTCATTTGCAGAATCAAAGTCTCTTGGATTACGGTTGTGGCTCAGGCATATTGGCAATTGCTGCCGCAAAGCTGGGTTGTAACCCAGTGATCGGTACCGATATTGATCCACAAGCGATGGTTGCCGCTCGCAGCAATGCAGAAATCAACAACACCACCATTCGCTTTGTCTTGCCGAACGAAGGCGCACTCGAACTGGCCGCCGAAACCAAATATGACATCGTGATGGCCAATATTTTGGCAAATCCACTGCAAGTTCTTGCGCCCGCCTTAGTCAATAAGATGAAGGTAGGCGGACGCATTGTTTTATCTGGTGTACTTGCCCGCCAAGCAGAAGAAGTGATTGCTACCTATAGCCAGTGGCTCAAGCTCTCTGTTTGGAAAGAGAGTGAGGGCTGGGTTTGCTTGCACGGCACCTTAAACAAGGACAAGCAAAGTAATTCTGAATCTACTTTTGCTGCACCTGCTCAAAAAAAAAGTCTTAAGTTCGCCCTTCTAACTGCTTTACTTCTGCCACTCCTAGTTTTTGGAGAGCATCTTTCCAGAAATTCATTGCTTCCCGCATTAGCACCACGCATTGATGGAACATCGAATTCCATTTCCGTTAGTGCGTTTCATGTTTTACAACATATCGATGCAAAACTTTGTCGTGCACTAGGATGTCTAGATCGCACTGTGAGCGATTTTTCTGCATGGAAAATAACTTCAGCCGCACTTGCGGCAGAAAACGCGCGAGAAGGCCTTAAAAACCCTGCAAATCAATCTCTACTGCAAGTGGAGATACAAAATCGTCTAGCTATTGCCGTTTTAGCTCCAAATTTAGAAATTTCTTTAACTGATGCAGAAGAATCTGAAATCAAATCACTGCAATTCACTCCACAAGAGTGGCTACCTAAAGCTTGGCAAGAATCTCATCCTGATTTTTTAAAAAAGGGGATCCCTTCTGGCGAAATGCTGCAGCTTGAGTTGCTTATTTCTCTTCCGCTGAATGCTGCGGGCTATCGTGTTCGAGTGCTCTACCCCTAAATCAATTCATAAACACTACATTTACACCCAATTTTTATAAAGAAAGTAATTTATGGCTAGCTTGATCTGTGGCTCCATTGCCTACGACACCATCATGAACTTTGAAGGCAAATTTGCCGATCAAATCCTGCCTGAGCAGATTCATATTCTGAATGTAGCTTTCTTGGTACCAACTATGCGCCGTGAATTTGGCGGTTGCGCTGGCAATATTGCCTACAACCTCAATCTTTTGGGCGGCGATCCGATCATCATGGCTACAGTGGGTGGTGATGCTGCGCCCTACTTAAGTCGCCTTGAGCAACTCAAAATTGATGCAAGCCATATTCGCCAGATCGATCAAGCCTTTACTGCGCAAGCGATGATCACCACTGATCAAGCCAATAACCAAATCACTGCTTTCCATCCGGGTGCTATGGGTGAATCCCACCTTAACCAAGTCTCCGCCGTTGTGGCTGAGCGTAGCAAGAACGCTAAGGGTCCAGCGAAATTAGGAATTGTTGCACCCGACGGTCGCCAAGGGATGTGGGAGCACTGCCATCAACTGGCTGACGCCAATATTCCCTTTATCTTTGATCCGGGCCAAGGTTTACCAATGTTTAATGGTCCCGAGCTTTTGGAATTGATCGATATCGCCAGCTACTTGGCAGTAAATGACTATGAGGGAGAGATGCTTTCTCAAAGAACGGGATTGAGTTTGGCCAAAGTAGCTGAGCGAGTAAAAGCGCTCATCGTTACCAAAGGCGCCGAGGGTGCTGATATTTATGTTGATGGCAAGGTGATCGCGATTCCACCAGTACCAGCTGCAAAAGTAGTAGATCCAACAGGTTGCGGAGATGCATTCCGCGGTGGATTGCTGTTTGGTTTAGAAAATGGCATGGACTGGGATACCACCGGTCGACTTGCTAGCTTGATGGGTTCAATCAAAATTACCCATCAGGGACCACAAAATCACCAACTCAGCAAAGATCAGATCGCAGAGCAATTTAAAGCAGCATTCGGCTTTAGTTTCTAAGTAAAAACAGCCTAGGGCGCCTAGGTTTACTCATTTCTCAATCTGGAAATAAAAAAAGGGGTCTCGTGAGAGACCCCTTCTAGTAACACCCGTCCAATTAAGGACGTGTGCCAGTTGGGAAGGGCCAAGCAGCGGCAGGATTCAACGCACTAGTCGCTGGTGCAGCTTTCTTAGCCGCGGGCTTTTTTACAGCAGAGCCCGCTTTCTTCGCAGCAGGCTTACTTACTTTTTTTTTGCTACGCGCTTCTTTGCAACTTTTTTAGCTACTTTTTTAGCAGCTGGCTTTTTAGCAGCAGCTTTTTTAGCAGCAGGACGCTTCTTAGCTACTTTTTTAGCAGCAGGCTTCTTAGCAGCAGCTTTTTTAGCAGCAGGACGCTTCTTAGCTACTTTTTTAGCAGCAGGCTTCTTAGCAGCTACTTTTTTCTTAGCAGCTGGTTTCTTTGCAGCAGGTTTTTTCTTGGCGATTGCCATATTAATACTCCTTCACGTGAGGATTAGTACAAACTACATTAAGAAGACCCGACCACTCATTTCCGCCTGGTTTTGCAACCTTTTGGATCTGACGAGCGAGCCATTCATCGGCGCGCGGCTTGATGCTAGGTGCTGCACGCTAATGAATCCTGGAAAAAAAGCCGTGGTCCCAAAGGACAACGGCTTCTTAAATGTGCTGGAAAAAATGGGGAGAATAGCCCAGACACCCTTGAGCAAGGGTTTTCGGATTTGAGTCTGTTTTTGCTGACTTCTTAAACTATCCAACCGTCTAATCTCCAATTTAGCCGGCTATGCGCTTACTTACTGCTTACTACTCCCAACTTAGCGCACCGCCAGTTTGATACTCAATAACGCGTGTCTCAAAAAAGTTTCTTTCTTTCTTAAGATCAATCATTTCTGACATCCATGGAAATGGATTCTCTTCATTTGGGAACATCGCGTCAAGTCCTATTTGCAAACATCTACGATTACAGATGTATCTTAGGTACCCTTTGAACATCGGGGCGTTCAATCCGAGCACTCCGCGAGGCATCGTATCTTCGGCATAACGGTACTCTAATTCGACTGCTTTTTCGAAGATGGATTTGATCTCGTCTTTGAACGCGGAAGTCCATAGCTGCGGGTTCTCCAGCTTGATTTGGTTAATCAAATCAATGCCAAAATTGCAGTGCATAGACTCATCGCGAAGGATGTATTGATACTGCTCAGCAGCGCCCGTCATTTTGTTTTGACGACCCATTGCAAGTATTTGCGTAAAACCAACATAAAAGAACAAACCTTCCATCACGCAAGCAAAAACAATGAGTGATCGGAGCAACTTTTGATCGTTTTCTAATGTGCCAGTCTGAAAATTCGGGTCAGTTAAAACATCAATAAAGGGAATTAAGAATTGATCTTTGGCGCGAATGGATTCAATTTCGTTGTACGCATTGAAGATTTCAGCCTGATCTAAGCCTAAAGATTCCACAATATATTGGTACGCGTGGGTGTGAATTGCCTCTTCAAAAGCCTGGCGCAATAGGTATTGGCGGCATTCTGGAGCAGTAATGTGGCGATAAGTACCCAAAACAATGTTGTTTGCTGCCAAAGAATCTGCAGTCGTAAAGAAACCCAGATTGCGCTTGATGATGCGACGCTCATCTTCTGTCAGGCCATTCGGATCTTTCCAAAGCGCGATATCGCGGTTCATATTGATCTCTTGTGGCATCCAGTGATTTGCACAACCGGCTAAATACTTCTCCCAAGCCCACTTGTACTTGAAAGGAACCAACTGATTAACGTCAGTCTTGGCATTAATAACGCGCTTGTCAGCGGCATTGACACGCAAGGCAGCACCACCAACTGCAGCAGCTTGCGCTGGGGCAGCAGAAACAACTTGAGGAGCTACTTGAGCAACCTGATCTACCTGTGGGCGCTGCGGCTCTACTGCAACCGGTTGCGGTGCAAGATTCGCCTTGGCTAGTGCCGGAGCGACTTCCTCTTCCCAATTCAACATAACTTTCTCCTAATTCTTCTATTCTGACCAATAAGCAAATCGCTTATTGGCATGCTTCACATTCTTCGAAACCAGCATCACCTGGGCGCATTGTGCAAACTGGGCCATCAGCTTCTTGTGCGGCTGCCGCATCTGTACCATTTACGCCACCACCGCTAGAAACGGAGTTCAACTGACCACTAGCAACGGTTGATTTCTCAACGTGAGTTGCAGCCATTGTGCGGAGGTAATAGGTTGTCTTCAAGCCACGTAACCAAGCTAATTTGTAAGTGTCATCCAATTTCTTACCGGAAGCGCCACCCATGTAGATGTTGAGTGACTGAGCTTGGTCGATCCATTTCTGACGACGTGAAGCAGCTTCAACCAACCAGCTTGGCTCCACTTCGAAAGCAGTTGCATACAAATCACGCAAATCTTGTGGAATGCGGTCGATTTTGGACAAAGTGCCATCAAAGTACTTCAAGTCAGCAATCATCACTTCATCCCAAAGACCGCGATCCTTCAAATCACGGACCAAGTACTCGTTTACCACTGTGAACTCGCCTGAAAGGTTGGATTTCACAAACAAGTTTTGGAATGTAGGCTCAATACAAGCTGAAACACCAATAATGTTTGAAATCGTTGCTGTTGGGGCAATCGCTACGCAATTAGAGTTGCGCATACCGTGCTGCTTGATGCTTGCACGCAAACCGCTCCAGTCCATAGTGGAGGAGTTATCCACCTCTACATAACCGCCGCGCTCAGCTGCCAACATCGCTACTGAATCTTGTGGGAGGATGCCACGATCCCATAAGGAACCTTTGTAGGTGCTGTAAACGCCGCGCTCTTCAGCCAATTCATTGGATGCTTGGTATGCGTAGTAGCAAACCGCTTCCATTGAAGAGTCAGCAAACTTCACAGCCTCATCGCTCGCATAAGGAATGCGTTGCATATGCAAGCAATCCTGGAAGCCCATGATGCCCATGCCCACTGGACGGTGCTTCAAGTTAGAGTTACGCGCTTTAGCTACTGCGTAGTAGTTGATGTCAATCACGTTATCGAGCATACGCATTGCAGTACGAACAGTTCTTTGGAGCTTCTCATGATCCAAAGTCATCTTGCCGTTGGCATCAGTTGTCATGTGAGCAGTTAAGTTCACAGAGCCTAAGTTACAAACCGCAATCTCAGTCTCGTTTGTATTGAGGGTGATCTCAGTACAGAGGTTAGATGAGTGAACTACACCGACATGCTGCTGTGGGCTACGAATGTTGCAAGGATCTTTGAAAGTAATCCATGGGTGACCTGTTTCAAACAACATGCCAAGCATCTTGCGCCATAACTGTTGCGCTGGAATACGGCGGAATGGCTTCAATTCACCACGATCCGCTTTTTGCTCATAGGCAACATAAGCCTCTTCAAATGCTCTACCGAATTTGTCATGCAAATCTGGAGTGTTGGATGGCGAGAACAAAGTCCAATCGCCACCTTCCATGACACGCTTCATGAACAAGTCAGGAATCCAGTTTGAGGTATTCATATCGTGGGTACGACGACGGTCGTCACCAGTGTTCTTACGCAATTCCAAGAACTCTTCGATATCTAAGTGCCATGTTTCCAGGTAGGCACAAACTGCGCCCTTACGCTTACCGCCTTGGTTCACAGCAACTGCAGTGTCGTTTACCACTTTCAAGAATGGCACAACACCCTGTGATTTACCGTTAGTACCTTTGATATGGCTTCCCAACGCACGAACGTTAGTCCAGTCATTGCCCAAACCACCAGCAAACTTAGACAACAAAGCATTTTCTTTCAATGCTTCGTAAATTCCATCCAAATCATCATCTACAGTCGTCAAGTAGCAGCTAGAAAGCTGTGGACGAGTAGTTGCCGAGTTGAACAAGGTTGGTGTGCTGGACATGAAATCAAATGTAGACAGGATTTCATAGAACTCGATTGCACGACGTTCGCGATCCATCTCATTCAAAGACAAGCCCATTGCAACGCGCATAAAGAAAGCCTGCGGCATTTCAATACGACGCTCTTCAATATGCAAGAAATAGCGGTCATACAAAGTTTGCAAGCCAAGATAGTTAAACTGCAAGTCACGGCTGGCGTTCAAGGCTGCAGCCAAGCGTGGCAAGTCAAACTCACGCATGCGTGGGTCCAGCAACTCAGCAGAGATACCTTCATTGATGTACTTCGCAAAGTAAGTGCTGTATTCAGCTTGCGTATCGCCTTGCAATACTTCCTTACCAAAGATTTCTTTACGAATCACGTGCATCAAGATACGCGCTGTTACTTGGCTGTATGCAGGATCTTTTTCAATCAAAGTACGGGAAGCCAAAATAGCAGAGTCATATACCTGCGCCATTGGTACACCGTCGTACAAGTTCTTGATGGTTTCAGTAATGATTGGTGTTGCATCAATGTTATTACCCAAACCTTCGCAAGCTGCCTCAATCACAGTGCGCAAAGCAGCCATATCAAGCCACTTCTCAACACCGTTATCGGTTACTTTGATACCAGACTCACCAGCCTGATTGGCTGTTTGAACCTCTTGGGAAACTTCTTGCTGAGCAGCACGCTCTTGATTGCGCTTTTCACGATAGAGAACGTAAGCACGAGCAACGTTGTGCTCACCACTACGCATCAAAGCCAATTCAACTTGGTCTTGAATATCTTCGATATGGAAAGTTCCGCCATTTGGGCGGCTACGCAACAATGCGCGCACAACAGAGTGAGTCAACTGCTCTACTTGTTCGCGAACACGTGCTGATGCAGCACCTTGTCCGCCATTAACCGCTAAAAATGCCTTAGTTACTGCAATCGCAATTTTGGATGGCTCAAATGCTACAACCGAACCATTACGGCGAATAATTTTGTAATCAGACAATTGGGTTGCCTGGGTGCCACCAACACCACCAGCCACAAAGCTGGCAGAAGGAGCTTGGTTTACCGCCCCTGCAGGACTCATTCCTGGGTTATTCGCTCCAGCTGGTTGGCCTGCTGTCTGTGGATTAGCGTATGTCATGTTGCTCCTGCGTATTTATATAGTTATTTGGACAAAATATCGTTAAAAAACAATGGGGTATTGCTAGATTCAAACACTACATCTAGTGTCTTGAAGCGCATTAGGCACTAAGTATAGGGAAATATTTGATAATTGGTAAGCCATTTATGACAAATATTTATTAGTACTTTTACTAAGTTTTCCACTTATTTTGGGGTCATTTTGGTGCGAATTTTTTGGCCCGTTTTAGACAAAGGCTAAAAAAGTAAGCGCACGCTCACATACAAAAGGAAGACTATCGAGGGCTTAGACCAAAAGGTAGTCGTTCAGGAAGAATGCCTGTCTCTTTTTGGAACTTTTTCCAGTCAAAATACATTCCAGGATCCGTTTTGCGATCAGGCGCAATGTCGCTGTGTCCTGCAAATTGCAAATGAGGATATGTGACTGCCAATTTCTGAATGAGATTTACCAAGACTTGATACTGAGCATCTTCAAATGGCGAATCTCCATCCCCCTCCATCTCAATACCAATCGAAAAGTCATTGCACTTTTCTCTACCAAAAAATGATGAAACACCAGCGTGCCAAGCCTTGTTCTGTGTAGAGACAAACTGAATTAAATCTCCAGAGCGGGCAATCAAGAAATGGCTGGATACCTTTTGGTCTGCAATCTCCGCAAAATAAGGATGCGCATTTGGGTCCAGCTTGTTTTGGAAAAAATCAACAATATGCTGACTAGACGATTGATTTTTGAAATCGCCTGGCGGAAGACTAATGTGATGAATCACAACTAAATCAGGAATAACATTTTCTGGTCTAGCGTCTTGGTTAGGTGACATTCTCCATTGCGCATCACCAACCCACCCCTTCGAATCGAGAGCATGAAGATGTGCTTTTGAGCAATAAAAACGGTCATCGCAAGTAAAGGCTTCTGACTGAGGAAGGTGCACTTTGCAGGATTGGCATTGCACCATTACCTCAGGTGCAGTAGGCCTCTCAGGCTTATTTTTATTGGGTTTAGGAGAATTTTCTGCGTTGAACTGTGCTTGCTTCTTACCCTTAATCCAAAGGTAAACAAGGCTGGCACCCGCAAACAATAGAAGCCACTTAAACAATGGTTAAGCTCTCTGAAGAATCACTTCAACTACAAAACGACTGCCGACATATGCAAGCAACAAAGCGGTATAGGCACTTAATACCCAACGAATAGCTGCTCTGCCACGCAGCCCCACTCGCCAACGCGCTATCAAAAGACCGGCAAACAAAAACCAGGAGACCAAAGCAAAAATGGTTTTGTGGTCAAACATTAAAGGTTTGCCAAACAGGGTTTGCGAAAAGAGTAGGCCTGAGAAGACTGTCAAACTCAAAAGCGCAAAACCAACATAAAGCAAATTGAACAAAAGACTCTCCATCGTCATGAGCGGAGGTAGATCCTCCAACCAATGAGCAAGGCGGCCATTAGGAATGATTGCCAACTGACGATGCAACGCGCGATCTTGAACACTCATGAGCATGGCATGCATCGCCGCCAGACTCAGCAAGCCCACTGAGACAGTAGCCACCACGAAGTGCCCCTTAAACCAAGGATCCGAAACCGCTTTAGGTGAAATCAAGGTTCCTGGAAAAACAGTCGGCAGAAATGCGCAAATGAGCGCAAACATTAAGGCCATCCAACGTAAGCTCGAGATAGGCAAAAACCAAGACTGGAACCAATAAAAGGCTAGGCCAACCCAAGCAATCAAGGATAAATCTTGCGCAAACCCAAATACAAAGCCTTGGGGAGTGAAAACTGAGTCATGCAATTGCACCCCATGAATCACCAAAATCACAAAAATAGCAGCCTGCACCAGAGCGCTGGAGAGCCTAGACTCCACGCCGCTCTTGGCTTTGAAGCTCAAAACCAGCAAAAGCGCTAAATAAAGTGCGGAAGGGAGCCATCCGTAACTTGAGTAACCTAAAATATCCATCTGGAAAGTCTAATCGATAAATGCTAGAAAACCTCACCGACCGTCTATCACGCGTTGTTAAAACAATGCGGGGGCAGGCCCGCCTCACCGAAGCCAATACCGCAGAAATGCTGCGGGAAATCCGCTTGGCCCTATTGGAAGCTGACGTAGCGCTGCCGGTAGTCAAGTCTTTGCTGGAACAAATTAAATTTAAAGCCCTTGGCGAGGAAGTGGTTGGAAGCCTTAGTCCTGGACAAGCCCTGGTTGGCGTAGTTCAACGTGAGCTCGCCCAAGTCATGACGGGCGATACCAATCAAAGTGGCGAACTCAATCTAGCAACCCAGCCTCCTGCAGTGATCTTGATGGCGGGCTTACAGGGTGCGGGTAAAACGACATCTGTCGGCAAACTCGCTAAGTGGCTACAAGAGAAAAAGAAAAAGAAAGTTCTGACTGTTTCTTGTGACGTTTATCGTCCCGCTGCGATTGAGCAATTAGAAACTGTTACTAAGCAGGTTGGCGCTGAGTTTTTCCCGAGCAATATTAGTCAAAAACCAAATGACATCGCTGTAGCCGCCCTAGATTGGGCGCGCCGCCATTACTTTGATGTGGTGATTGTGGATACCGCAGGACGTCTTGGCATTGATGAAGCACTCATGCAAGAAATCAAGACCTTGCATGCCAGTCTCAATCCAATCGAAACCTTATTCGTAGTTGACGCCATGCTGGGACAAGATGCTGTCAATACCGCCAAAGCCTTCCACGACGCCCTGCCACTAACTGGTGTGATCCTCACCAAGCTGGATGGCGACTCTCGCGGCGGTGCGGCCCTCTCAGTACGTCAAGTAACTGGTGTACCGCTCAAATTTATCGGCGTTGCCGAGAAGATGGATGGTCTAGAGGTATTTGATGCCGAACGCATGGCCAACCGTATCTTGGGCATGGGCGATATTCTGGCTCTGGTTGAGCAGGCTCAACAACACGTTGATGTCGCCAAAGCAGAAAAATTAGCCAGCAAGATTTCTAAAGGCGGGTTTGATCTAGAAGACTTTCGAGATCAACTCATGCAAATGCAAAAGATGGGTGGCATGGCTAGCCTGATGGACAAGTTGCCTAGCCAAATGGCACAAGCTGCCTCAAAAGCAAATCTCAGTAATGCAGATAAACAAACTACGCGTATGCGCGGCATTATTGATAGCATGACTCCTCGCGAGCGCAGAAAGCCTGAATTACTTAAAGCCAGTCGCAAGCGTCGCATTGCTGCCGGCTCCGGCGTAGAAGTTCAAGAGGTCAATCGCCTGCTAGCTCAGTTCGAGCAAATGCAAACCATGATGAAGCAATTCAAGGGTGGAAAAATGGCGCGCACCATGGCAAGCATGGCTGCAAAAGGAGCCGCCAAGGGTATTGGCGGGCTCTTTAAAAAATAATTAATTAACTAAGGTCTTTGCTGCCTGAACTGCAGCAATCACTTTTGCTTTGATGTCATTTAGCGGGATGTTCTGAGACTCGGTATCAGTGCGACCCTTAAATTCCACTTGAGAATCTGCCAAGCCGCGATCACCAATCACTACACGGAATGGTGCTCCGATCAGTTCCCAGTCAGCAAACATCGCGCCTGGGCGCTCATTGCGATCATCCAGAATCACATCAATTCCAGCCGCTAATAGCTCGTCATGCAACTGATCGCATGCGGCTTTAACTGCTTCTGATTTCTCGTAACCCATTGGGCAAATGACCACCTCGAACGGCGCCATTGAGATTGGCCAGATAATGCCTTTCTCGTCATGACCCTGCTCAATGGCAGCACCAAGCAAACGAGTAACACCAATCCCGTAACAACCCATTACCATTGGCTGAGCTTTGCCCTGTTGATCTAAGTAAGTGCAACCCATTGCTTCCGAATAACGAGTGCCCAATTGAAATACGTGCCCGACTTCAATACCGCGGCAAATATCCACAACCCCTTTGCCATCTGGCGAAGGGTCACCGATCACCGCATTACGAATATCCAGCACCAAAGGCTCAGGCAAATCACGACCCCAATTCACACCAGTCAAGTGATGACCAGCTTCATTGGCGCCACAAACAAAGTCAGCCATATTGGCAACGGTGCGATCAGCAACAACCGTCACATCAGCGCTGACTCCAACAGGACCTAAATAACCTGCTGGCGCATTACAAGCTTGTTTGATTTCTGCCTCAGTAGCAAAGCGTGATTCCGCCATACCTGGAATTTTGCTTGCCTTGACTTCGTTAAGCTCATGGTCACCGCGCACCAACAACATAAAGAGTTTTGCTGGCCCTTCATCTTGATCAGCAGCAAACAGCAAAGACTTTACGGTGCTTTCAAGAGGAATATTTAAGAACTTAGCCACATCAGCACAGTTCGTCTTATCGGGCGTTGGCACCTTGGTCATCGCAGCAGATGCAGCAGCACGAGCAGCAATCAAAGCCAATGATTCGGCAGCTTCTAAATTTGCTGCGTAATCAGAACTAGGGCAATACACAATCGCATCTTCACCAGTATCAGCAATCACGTGGAACTCTTGACTGCCAGAACCACCAATCGCTCCATTGTCTGCGGTTACAGCACGGAACTGAAGGCCCATACGCTTAAAGATACGGGTATAAGCATCAAACATGATTTGATAGGATTTCTTGAGACCCTCAACATCGCGATCAAATGAGTAAGCATCTTTCATGCTGAATTCGCGACCACGCATGATGCCGAAACGTGGGCGACGCTCATCACGGAACTTGGTTTGAATTTGATAAAAATTGATTGGTAGTTGTTTGTAACTCTTCACTTCATTGCGAGCCAAATCAGTAATGACCTCTTCAGAAGTTGGTTGAATCAAAAAATCGCGATCATGGCGATCTTTGATACGCAGCAACTCTGGCCCCATCTTTTCCCAACGACCAGTCTCTTGCCACAATTCAGCAGGCTGAATCATTGGCATTAGCAATTCAATTGCGCCAGCACGATTCATTTCCTCGCGAATGATGTTTTCCACCTTGCGGATCACTTTCAAACCCAGCGGCAAATAGTTGTAAATGCCTGCGCTGAGCTTACGAATTAAACCTGCACGCACCATAAGTTTGTGCGAAACCACCTCAGCGTCGGAGGGGGCTTCTTTTAGCGTGGCGAGAAATGATTGTGAGGCTTTCATGTATGGATATAATCAAATCGTTGATTTTAAAGGATTTGAGGCACGATCATGCTTGACCGTGAAGGGTATCGCCCGAATGTCGGCATTGTCCTCCTCAACAGCCGTAACGAGGTTTTCTGGGGAAAACGCGTTGGGCAGCATTCGTGGCAGTTCCCGCAGGGCGGGATTCAGCATGGTGAAAGCCCTGAACAGGCTATGTACCGCGAATTGCAAGAGGAGGTTGGCTTACTGCCGGAGCATGTCCAAATTATTGGACGCACCAGGGATTGGCTTCGCTACGACGTCCCTGAGGAATACTTGCGCCGTCAACATGCCACTAGGGTCCACAGGGCTGCGTATCGCGGACAAAAACAAATTTGGTTTCTCTTGCGTCTAGTGGGCCTAGATAGCGATATCCAACTACGCGCTTCTGAACATCCTGAATTCGATGCTTGGCGCTGGGTACCATTCTGGATTCAGCTAGACGCCGTCATTGGCTTTAAACGTGAAGTTTATCAACTTGCGCTTTCAGAATTAGCGCGTTTCCTATCCCGCGGCGTACGCATGCAGCAGCTTGCCTGGGGATCTCCTCTTGATTTAATTCAGTCTTTTTACGGTGGTACTCACGAACACCCGAAAGATGGCAACCCAAACGACCAATCCACATGACCACTTCCCTAAAGCGCCTTTACCTCTCGTGCTGCACCGCAATCCTCGGCCTAGCATTATCTGCATGCGGTGGAGATGCGCTCATTAGTGGCGTAGATCCTTTTGCACCCATGGTGTTTAAAGAAGGGACAACTGCTATGCCCCTGAACCCCCCAAACCAATCTACCCTGTTACCCTTTTACGTTTCTCAACGCACCATCTTTAAATTTGCCGTGGATACCGATTCGATATTGATTGGCGCAGATGGCATCACACGATATATCGTTGTTATTAGCAGCCCAAGCGGAAGCCAACAAACTCAATACGAAGGTATTCGCTGTGATTCATTTCAGTGGCGTCTCTATGGCACCCTAGAGAGCGGTGTTTGGAAAGAAAATCCTTTGGGTAGTTGGAAAAATATTCAAAGCGATATACCCAATCGCTATCAGGCCTCATTAGCTCAAGGCGCTTTTTGCAACTTCAACTCTCAAGAAAAGAACATCAAAACCATTTTGCATTCTCTCAACCCCAATGGCTTTATTGGCGGGCAAAAGCCAACCAATTCAATCGGTATTCAATAAAAAGTTGCGGTCTACGCACTTGGCGCTTAGTTGGCGCTCAAGTAGGTGCCTATTTTCTCGCCCGCCATTAAGCGAGTAAGCACATGGGGTTCGCGCCCAGAGGCAATCACTGTTGCCGCACCGGTTTGCACGGCAATCTTTGCTGCTAGCACCTTAGTCAACATGCCGCCCTTACTGAGCTCACTAGCAGCACCGCCTGCCATTTTTTCTAAAGCAGGATCTCCCGCAATAGCATCCACAAGCAAGGTGGCATTTGGATTTTGACGTGGATCCGCAGTAAATAGGCCGCCTTGATCAGTCAAAATCACCAAAAGATCCGCATGAATTAAATTGGTTACTAAAGCAGCAAGGCTATCGTTATCGCCGAATTTAATTTCATCGGTTACTACAGTGTCATTCTCATTGATGATGGGAACTACACCCAACTTCAACAAAGTATTGAGGGTAGCTCTAGCATTAGCATTACGTTCAGCGTCAGCCAAGTCTGCATTGGTTAATAAGACCTGAGCACTGCGGAGATTAAAGCGTGCAAAACAGCTTTCATAAACCTGAACTAAACCCATTTGACCAACTGCCGCAGCGGCTTGAAGTTGGTGAATTTCTTGCGGGCGCTTAGTCCAACCCAGGCGCTGCATACCTTCAGCAATAGCACCTGAGCTCACCATTAATACCTCATGACCAGCTTTTAATAGCCCAGCCATTTGCTCAGCCCACATCGCAATCGCAGCATGATCTAAGCCTTCACCATTATTAGTAACTAGGCTAGATCCTACTTTGACAACAATCCGTTGAGTTTTTTTAGCGTTCATAGCAAAGGGCAAATGAAATATTTAATCTGGTTTTTTATCTTCTAGCTGATCTTGATAACGTGGATCTTGAGCGCGCTCATCAGCATCATCTCGGTCACGACGTACAGAATCCAAATAATCCTGCAAAGAATAGCAAAGCTTGTCGCACCCTAGGCCTGTTAAGGCTGAGATCTCAAAGACTGGGCCCTTCCACTTGAAGCGCTTTATAAAGTCCGCAACTACTTGCTTGCGATCTTCTTCGGGAATCATGTCTACTTTATTCAAGACTAGCCAACGCGGCTTCTCAACCAAAGCTTCATCATACTTACGCAATTCATTCACAATCGCTACAGCATCTGCCACTGGATCAATATTCGCATCAAATGGAGCAATATCGACCAAATGCAGCAATACACCTGTACGCTGCAAATGGCGCAAGAAGCGATGACCCAGACCGGCGCCTTCAGCCGCACCTTCGATCAAACCAGGAATATCGGCAATCACAAAACTGCGCTCAGCTCCCACACGCACTACACCCAAATTTGGATGCAAAGTGGTAAATGGATAATCCGCAATCTTTGGACGCGCATTCGAAACTGCAGTAATCAGGGTAGATTTACCCGCATTAGGCATACCCAATAAACCGACGTCAGCCAATACTTTTAATTCAAGCTTGAGCTTACGACGTTCACCTTCCTTGCCATTTGTTTTTTGGCGTGGCGCTCTATTCGTACTGCTCTTAAAGTGAATATTGCCCCAACCACCAACACCGCCCTGCGCCAAACATAGGCGCTCACCATGAGTAGTTAAGTCAGCAATGGGTTCACCAGTTTCATAGTCGGCAATGATTGTGCCAACCGGCATCCGTAACTCGATATCGTCACCAGCGCGGCCATAGCAATCGGCGCCACGACCAGGCTCACCATTTTTTGCAGTGTGTGTTTTTGCGTAGCGGTAATCAATCAGGGTATTGATGTTGCGATCGGCTATTGCCCAAACGCTACCGCCTTTGCCGCCGTCTCCACCATCAGGACCGCCAAATTCAATGAACTTTTCGCGGCGCATAGAGGCGCTCCCGGCACCACCCTGCCCGGCAATCACTTCGATACGTGCTTCGTCTATAAATTTCATGAATAAAAAAGGCCTCGCTTAGCGAGGCCTGTTCCTAAGAGTTAAATTCGGAATAAATCTGAATCAAACGTGTCTCAGTCAGGCTACCTTATGAACGAGGCAAGACTGAAACTTGGGCCTTCTTCAAAGCACCCTTAACGCCGAATTCCACTTGTCCGTCAATCAAGGCGAACAAAGTGTGATCCTTACCAATACCAACGTTAGCACCTGGATGAACACGTGTGCCACGTTGACGAATGATGATGCTGCCAGCATTAATATGCTCGCCGCCAAATACCTTAACGCCTAAACGTTTCGATTCTGAGTCGCGGCCATTTCGTGTTGAGCCGCCGCCTTTTTTCTGTGCCATATCTTTCTCCTACCCTGAATTAGGCTTTAATCGTGTTGATCAAAATTTCAGTGAAATTCTGACGATGGCCTTGGTGCTTTTGATAATGCTTGCGACGGCGCATCTTAAAGATTGTCACTTTATCGTGACGTCCCTGGGAGACGACAGTGGCCATCACAGCTGCACCATTAACCAATGGATCACCCAACTTCAGTGAAGCGCCTTCGCCAACGGCGAGGACTTGGTCAAGAGTGATTTCGCTGCCGATTTCCGCTGGTATCTGTTCTATTTTCAATTTTTCGCCTGCAGCAACTTTATATTGTTTGCCACCGGTTTTTATGACCGCGTACATGGTTTGAAACCTCAATTAATATCTACATTTAAGCTAATCCACCCTGGACCAGCTAAGCCCATTATTATATCTTGCATGACGAGCACTGTCAAAACCAATGACTTAAGCCAAATTCTGGCCCCAATTACCTTAGATTTCAAGGCTTTAGATGAGGTTATTCGTCAGCGTTTAGCCTCAAAAGTCGCTTTAATTGACCAAATCTCGACCTATATCATCCAGGCCGGGGGTAAACGGGTCAGACCCGCCCTACTGATGCTGGTGGCCAAAGCCCTAGCCAATGGCAAAGAAACGCCCCACACCCTGGAAATGTCAGCCGTAGTCGAATTCATCCACACCGCCACCCTGCTTCATGATGATGTGGTCGATGAATCTACCCTCAGGAGGGGGCGCGAGACTGCCAATGCGGCTTTTGGCAATGCGGCCAGCGTTCTAGTGGGCGACTTCTTGTATTCCAGAGCCTTTCAAATGATGGTCGGCCCAAATGACCTTCGAGTCATGCAAATTCTGTCAGACGCAACCAATACGATTGCCGAAGGCGAAGTTTTGCAACTGCTCAATATGAATGACCCAGAAGTAGACGAAGCGAGCTATTTGCAGGTCATTCGTTACAAGACAGCGAAGCTCTTTGAGGCTTCTACTGAGCTTGGCGCCATCCTGGCTAATGCCACCAATGCACAACGCGAACAAGCCGCTGCATTTGGACGTCATATCGGTACCGCTTTTCAGTTGATGGATGACTTGCTGGACTACACTGCCAACGCTGCACAGATGGGAAAAAATGCTGGTGATGATTTACGGGAAGGCAAACCTACGCTCCCACTAATTTATTTACTAGAAAATGGTAGTAACGAAGAGCGTCTTTTAGTGCGCGCAGCAATCGAGCAAAACCAAGATTTACCAGACGATGTGTTTGCACAAATCCTTGCTGCCGTCCAAAATTCTGGCGCCCTGGATTACACCCAAGCAGCAGCAAAACGTGAGGCAGACCTCGCCTTGGCTTGCCTCAAAGACTTCCCGGCAAACGAAGCCAGCGCAGCGCTAGAGGCTCTATGCGCCTACTCTCTAACGAGACAAACTTAAGCTCCTAAAGTATTGACTCGGAGCTCACGTGCAGTAATTCGTACTTGCTCTGCCTCTTCACGTAAGCGTGCAATTTCTTGCGGTGATAACTGATCTAGATTGGAATAATCTAATTTCCACGATGGATCTTCTGACCATACCAATGGAGATTGAACTGTTGTGCGGGCTGCAGGAGCCGATTCCAGAAGCCGCAAGGCCAGCTCAAAATTCAAATCCTGAGAAGGCACATCATTTGGTTTTGCAGCCGCATTACCCAATGGCAAATCACTAAATAAAAGTCGTGGCACTCCGCAATACTCAACAATATCTTTAGCGGCGCCCATCACGACTATTGAAATTCCTGCGGCCTCTAAATAACGCGCCAATAAACTTTGACTCTGATGGCATATCGGACAGTTTGGAATTAATACCACTACATCCACACCATCAGTTTTCAGCATCTCTAAAATACGAGGCGCGTCCATCTCCAATGTGTGACGCTGACTCCGATTAGTAGGCAAGCCATAGAAGTTTGCTGAAAGCCCACCTATTCTGTCAGCTGCAAGCGCTCGTTTAGCGGCGTCCAGCGGGAACCAACAATGGATATCTTCCATATTGGCATTCTTGCGATCAACCCCCACATGGGCAATTCGTAAATCGATACTTCCTGCGCTCAACTGTTGATAGGGCTGATAAAACTTGGCTGCAGCATTGTAAGGAGCGCCCTGGCCTTGAGGTCCTTTACTGGGGTCATGAGGAACGGCGGTAGTAATGAGACCCAAGACAGATTGCGCAAGTGGCTTTTTCAGCGGAGTAAATGGCACATCAACATAGTGAGCCCATACATACGGATTCTCATAGCCCAAACCCAAGTAGTAGCTGCGAGTGCGATCCATGTAGCGAATCGGCTGATCCTGTTCTGGTGCAAATATGAGCTCAGAAGTCTTAGACATCAATCCATCCCTGTAAGATATTGCATATCAAATATTTAACCTCATAGGAACTCATTATGGCTCAGTGGCTTAGATTTCAACATCAAGGAAAAAGTAGTTTGGGACAAGTACAGGGCGACCAAATCGCAGTGTATGAGGGTGATTTATTTCAGGGACCCAAAGCCACCGGTGAAACCCTCAAGCTTGCTGATGTAACGATTGATATCCCATGTACTCCCTCCAAGATGGTTGCCATGGTCGATAACTTCCATGCACTGGTAACGAAGCTTGAGCATGCCGTACCGGCAGAGCCTTTGTACTTTCTCAAGGGAAATAACTCCTTCTTAGCAGCCAAGCAAGTGATTCGCACACCGAAGTCTTACGCCGGAAAAGTAGTTTACGAAGGAGAGCTGGGTATTGTGATTGGCAAGCGCTGTCATGAGGTCGATGAGGCGGAAGCAGCTAAAGCCATCTTTGGCTATACCTGCATCAATGATGTCACCGCGATTGAAATCCTGAACCGCGATCCTGGTTATGCACAGTGGACTCGCTCTAAGAGTTTCAATACCTTTGGCGTATTCGGCCCTTACATTACTACCGATGTCGATCCGAGTAAGCTAACGATCAAAACCATTCTCAATGATCAAGAGCGTCAAAATTATCCAATTACAGATATGATTTTTTCGCCCGCAAAATTGGTGAGCTTAATTTCTCAAGATGTACCACTCGAGGCTGGAGACATCATTGCTTGCGGTACTTCCGTTGGTGTTGGTTCCATGAAGCCTGGCAGCAATGTCAGCATTATTATTGATGGCGTTGGCCAACTAGATAATCACTTCGAGTAATACTTCGAATAACTTCTAGTGCTAAAACAAAAACCCTTGCTATGTTCAGTAGCAAGGGTTTTTTATTTGGAAAAACTTTACTTTTTTAGTAGCCCGATACCGATGGCAATGCCAAGCTTCCTTTAGAAGCCTGGACGTTTTCATCCAAGTATTTGGTCAAAGCAAATACAGTATTTAAACAAGGTGTTGGAGTCTGGGTGATCTTGCCCAGCTCTATCACTGATCCTAACAAAGCATCAATCTCTAAGCTCCGGCCAGCCTCCAAATCTTGCAACATCGAGGTTTTGTGCTTTCCGACTTTTTCAGCACCAGCAATACGACGTTCAATATCCACGCGGAATGTAACGCCTAGCTTCTCGGCAATGGTCTGAGCTTCAGCCATCATGTTGCGAGCCAACTCTTTGGTCAATGGATATTGGCAAATACCTTCCAAGGTGCCATGTGTCAGCGAGCTAATTGGATTGAAAGTCATATTGCCCCAAAGCTTGAGCCAAATTTCGGAGCGGATGTCATCCAAAATAGGAGACTTGAATCCAGCCGCGCCCATCATCTCGGATATTTTCTGAATGCGCTCCGTAGTCTTGCCATCCAACTCACCCAATGGGAAACGATTACCTTCAACGTGACGAATCACGCCAGGAGCTTGAGTGAAGGTTGCTGGATAGACAACGCAACCAATAATGTTGTCTGGGTTAATAGCGTTCTTAGCGATACCACCAGCATCTACCGTTTCCACTGAATGATCTTGATACTCGCCACCCAACTTCTGGAAATACCACCAAGGAATTCCGTTCTGCATTGGGATCAAAATAGTTTCGGGGCCCATGATGGCCGCCAAATCATCAATGATCGGCTCCACTTGATGAGCCTTCACCGCGAGAATCACAACATCAGGAGTCTCGGCATCACGAATTTTTTCTACCGCCTTCACTTGCGCAACCAAAGGCTCTGGTTGGTCATCCATAATTAAGGCCAAGCCACGTTCTTTAATTGCAGCCAAAGTGGCGCCACGAGCAACAACTGTTACCTCATTGCCCGCTCGCGCCAACATGACAGCTAAGTAGCCGCCAATAGCGCCACCCCCGCCGATTACACAGATTTTCATAGGAACCCCATAAGAATAAAAAATTTTGTATTACTGTCATATTAGAGGAGAACATTTTGCGGTGCAATATTTTCTTAATTGCATCAATTTTCAGCAAATCTCGCTCTAAACAGCTTTTAATGAGTCTTTCGGTACAAGGCTACCTAAAATCATGCCGGCAATACTGGCAAATAGGCCGGCCAATTGGGGTGGCAAAATGGCATTCGGAGCTAAAGTCTCGCAACTGATCCAGATGGTTAAGCCTCCCACTACAGCCAACAATCCCCCCAAGGAGTTAGCCCTAGGCCAGTACACCCCGAACGCTAGTGGGACAAATGCAGCAACCAGCGTCACTTTATAGGCACTCTCCACCATCTTAAAAATAGAAAGCTCGGAGTTCACCGCAAAGAAAGTGACCACTACTGCAAAACACAAAACCGTAATCCGCATGACTTTTAACAAATCCTGATCAGATAAATGCTTGAAAAAACCTCGCACAATATTCTCAGCAAACGTAACTGATGGCGCTAATAAGGTTGCGCTGGCACAACTCTTAATGGCTGAGAGGAGTGCGCCAAAGAACATCACCTGGGCAATAAGTGGTGCATGGTTAAGGATTAACTTAGGCAAGATCATCTGTGGATCGGTGGTGAGGTATTCCTTGACCAAATCCGGGCTAATCAAGGTTGCTGAGTAAGCTAAATACATCGGTACAAAAGCAAAAATAAAGTAAAGCACGCCGCCTAGCAAAGCTGCTTGAACGGCAATGTTCACATTCTTAGATGAGGTAATTCGTTGAAAGACATCTTGCTGCGGAATAGATCCCAGCATCATGGTGCATAAGGCAGCAACAAAGCCCAAAATCGAAGCCAAATTCATATCCGGCCAGAAGTTACTAAATTGGCCAGCAGCGGCTGCATGCTCAATCACTACCCCAATTCCACCAGTCTGTGAGGTCATCTCACCGCCGATATAGAGCATACCAATCACGATGATGATCATCTGGATGAAGTCTGTAATAGCAACCGACCACATCCCGCCAAAGAGGGTATAGATCAATACGCTAGCAGCACCAATCATCATGCCGCCTGTTTGAGAAATACTTCCTTCAGAGACAACATTAAATACCAACCCTAGAGCTTTAATTTGTGCAGCTACCCAACCCAAGTAAGAAACAACAATACAAAGGGTTACTAAAACCTCAACCGTGCGGCCATACTTCTCGCGAAAAAAATCACCAATAGTAAGCATGCGACGGTTATAAAGATGGCGAGCAAAAAAGAGTCCCACCAAAATTAAACAAAGAGAGGAACCAAAGGGATCTGCAACCACTCCCCCCAAGCCCTCCTTTAGAAAAGTGGCCGGAATCCCTAAAACGGTTTCAGAACCAAACCAGGTCGCAAATACTGTAGCAGTCACAATCGGCAAAGGAAGGCTATGACCAGCTGCAGCAAAGTCAGCAGTATTTTTGACTCGCAGGGCTGCCCACAAGCCAATGCCAACTGAGATAACCCAGTAAATGATGACAAACCAAATTAGCACGCCCGAATACTCCTTGTGAAATTTGATGAAATTATATGGCTATGTCACTTTTGGTAGTTAGTAAAAAGTACCAATTTGGATCGCTCCACTGAGAGCATCGGTCTGACATAATTCAAGAGTGAGAACACCTGAGCAAACCCCGACATTGAGCCCAACTAACGATTTGGCCTACCAAAAGGCCATTCTAGGATCTGTCTCACGTACTTTTGCCCTCACCATCCCACTGCTACCCCCGAGTATCGAGAAGGTCGTTGGCAATACCTATTTGCTGTGTCGCATTATTGACACCATCGAGGATGCCGCAGATTTAAGCACCCAAAGCAAGCAATCTCTTTCGGCGCTATTTTTGGATGCAGTGCTTGAGAAGGCTCCAGTTGAGACATTTGTTGCGCCTTGTCTCAATGCATTAAAAAATTACCGCAATCAAGATGAGTTGGATTTAATTTCTCATACACCCACTGTTCTGCGAATTTTGCATACCTGTTCTACCCAGGATCAAGCAGCCGTCAGTCGTTGCGTTTCTATCATGTCTGAAGGAATGTCCTTTTTCCATGGAAGACAAAACCAGGCTGGCCTTCAAGATCTTGCCGAGTTTGAACAATATTGCTATGTCGTGGCTGGCGTAGTTGGAGAACTACTGACAACCATCTTCAGCAATCATTCGCAGGCTTTTAAAGAAAAAATGGCGGGGCATGAAGATTTGGCAATCGCATTTGGTCAAGCGCTGCAAATGACCAACATTCTCAAAGACTCCCCAGAGGATAAAGCCCGCGGCGTCTCCTGGAAGCCGATCAATGTTAGTCATGAAGCCCTTCTAAAGCTTGCCTATCAAAAGCTCCAAGATTCTCTGAATTACATTCTGTTGATTCCCAAACAGGAATTGGGCATGAGACGTTTTTGCTTTTTGGCTTTTGGCTTAGCGGTAATGACTCTGTCAAAGATTGTAGATCGCAAAGAATTCGACAGTAAAGATGAAGTAAAGCTTTCCAGAAGCACCGTCATGAGTTTCTACAGCTTTACAAAGTGGGCCGTTAAAAGCGATATGGTAATGAAGATCTTTTTTAGCCTTAGCAGTAGATCGCTCGCCAAATAAGTAAGTTTATAGAGCACCTTCATGTCTTAAAAGCCAGAGCTTAATTTGGCGATATAGGCCCGGGGAGTTTTCTTTCATAAAGCCACCAATACCTTGGGCTGATACCACTCGATGACAAGGTGCAATTAAGGGGTAGGGATTGGCTCCGCACGCTGTACCGACTGCACGCGCCCCACTCTGAATCTGCTTGGCTAATTCACCATAGGTTCTTGTCTGGCCGGCGGGTATCTCTTGAATGCTAGCCCACACTCTTCTTTGGTGCTCAGTACCCGCAGGTTTTGTGGGTAAGTCAAATTGCCAATGAGGGTCCTGAAAGTAAGCCTTACACTGTCGCGCAACCTCTTTAGCCAGTTGATTTTGTGGGGCGATTAAAGCTGTATTGGCGGGCAAATAATCCATTCTAGAAAGCATCAGGCTGCCCTCCACCATTTCCGTCGAAATGCCCAGACACCCAAAAGGTGCCGCAATAACACAGTAGTTAGCGCCATTTGAGCTCAAAGGGGTTGGTATGGAAGCCATATCAAGTGATTCTCACATAAATAAACAAGAGGGATGACAGACCTTTATTCCATGGCTATAGCTTGAGAAATGCCACTTTGCTATATTGACTCATCCTTACTTTTTTCAGGCAGACCTCATGGACACCTTTTTTGACGATTGGCCGTTTTATAGCCAAGTTGCTCTAGTCCTATTTTTACTTGCACTCTCTGGTTTTTTCTCGATGGCAGAAACCAGCATGCTGTCCTCCAATCGTCACCGTCTACGTGCAATGGCCAATGGTGGCAATGCCGGTGCAGCGCTAGCTGAGAGACTTCTAAAGCGCATTGATTCATTGTTGTCGGTGCTACTGATTTCGAACAACCTGATCAATACCGTTCTTCCTATTCTGGTTACGGGGATTGCTCTGCATATTTTTGGTGATAGTGGTTTCGTACTCTCTATTGCCACTTTAGTTGTTGCGCTTCTCATCATCATTTTTAGCGAGATTACTCCGAAAGTCATTGGCGCCGCTTTTCCAGAAAAGATTGCCTCCAATGTTGGCTGGTTTATTTTGCCCCTCACTTTTGTATTGAAACCGCTGCTTTGGTTTATCAATAACTTTGTTTCTGGCCTTATGAAAGTGTCTGGCCTGCAATCCTCCACTGATAGCAGGGCTATGAGTAAAGAAGAGTTACGCAGCCTCGTTTTGGAGTCAAATCGTTTTGTCTCCAATCATCATCGCAACATCCTGCTCAACTTATTCAACTTGGAAAACATTACCGTTGATGATGTGATGACACCCAGGTCCAAGATTGAGGTTTTGGATCTCTCAAGGCCTATTGATGAAGTAGTCCAACAATTGGAGACTTGCTATCACAACAAATTACCCGTTTGCGATGGTGACTCTGAGCGCATTGTCGGGATCCTTCCTGTCAAAAAGGCCTTGTCCTTGCTGGGCGATACCGACCTTAAGCATGAAGACTTTAGGGTGTTATTAAACGAGCCTTACTTCATCCCCAGTAGCACCCCTGTATTGCAGCAAATGCAATTTTTCCAAGATAACCAACAGCGCTTAAGTTTGGTTGTCAATGAATATGGTGAAGTATTAGGACTAGTCACTTTTGAAGATATTGTGGAGGAACTCATTGGTGAATTTACGACCTCCTTCTCCAACCTCTCAACCGATCCCCATTGGCTCCCGAATGGAACCTATATAGCAACAGGTGGCGCCTCATTACGAGATCTCAATCGCTTACTCAACCTCGACCTCCCCTTAGATGGTCCGCGTACCTTAAACGGGCTCATTCTCGAAAAACTCGAGGCTATCCCCGATCATGATGTCAGCATTCGCATTGCTGGCATCGTCATGGAAATCGTTCAATTTGACGAACATGGTGTTAAAACAGTGAAGCTTTATCGTCCCGCCATTCGGACTCAAGAACAAGATTGAGCGTTGCCGCTGATGACTCACTAATTATTCGCACTTGGTATGAAATCGCTACAAATGCCCTAGATGCTAGAGCGAGTGATATTCATATAGAGGCTGGGGCTCAAGCCACACTCATTCGTATTCGGGTCGATGGCCTGCTACAAATACAGTCGTATTACCCGATTGAATTTCATGACCGCCTCATCACACGCATCAAAGTTCTGGCGCGCTTAGATATTGCAGAAAAACGCCTGCCGCAAGATGGACGACTTTGCATTGGCCATAACTTTTCTAAGCCCAATATTGATTGCCGGGTTTCAATCTTGCCAACTCTTCATGGAGAAAAGGCCGTTGTGCGCATACTGCCCAGTTGCCTAGAAGAGCTTGATCTTCAAGACATTGGCCTGCTCTCGGAACAACTCGAGATATTCCAGCAAGCCCTTGCTCAATCCAACGGGCTGATCCTAGTGACCGGTCCGACTGGCAGTGGCAAGACTCGAACGCTCTATAGCTGCCTGCGTCAGCTCAATCAAAATCATCGTAATCTTTGCTCGATCGAAGATCCCATTGAAATTCGTCTTGCTGGAGTCAACCAAGTGGCCTATCACCCGCGGGCAGGTTTGGATTTTCCAACGATCATTCGCGCCCTTCTTCGACAAGATCCGGATGTCATCATGATTGGAGAAATCCGCGATGCCGCTACAGCTCAGCTTGCTATTCAGGCGGCTCAAACTGGGCATCTTGTTCTCAGCACCTTGCATACCCGCAATGCTTGTGGAGCAGTTCCTAGACTTAGCCATCTAGGAGTAGATCAACAATCTCTGGAGTCCTGTCTCTTAAGTGTCAGCTCACAGCGTCTCGTTCGTAAAACCTGCGCTCAATGTCTTGGATTTAAGATGAAAAATAACGTGCCATGTTCATTCTGCAAAGGCAGCGGCTACCTTGGGCGCATTGGAGTTCATGAAGTGCTAAGCAAAACCCATTTGCTTGACTCATCCACCTCTTACGTCAGCATGCGAGATGCCGGATTAATTCATATGCAAGCAGGCCTTATTAATCAAACAGCTTTAGATGCAGAAGTGGGCACATGGCGTTAAGCAAGCAGAACCAACTTCATTTTGCCGAGCAACTTGTGACATTGCTAGAGGCAGGCCTACCACTCCTCAATGCGATTGAACTCATTTATTCAACCGCCCCAAAGGCCTGGATTCATTGGGTGACTAACATTCACACCCAGCTCAAAAAGGGCGAAAGTTTTTCTCAATGCTTGCGTGCCCAAGGAAATCTATTTTCTATGGAATTTATTAATCTCATACGCGTCAGTGAGCGTACTGGCGACTTTCATCTGGCACTAAAAACCATTTGCCAGCAACTGGCAGCCCAAATTGAATTGCGTCGAAAAATTCAACAGGCAATGAGTTATCCCGCCATCACTCTTACTAGCTCTTGCCTTCTAGTGATAGTGATGATGATTTGGGTTGTGCCCGTCTTTAAGGATGTTTTTGCTCATTTTCAAGCGGAGTTGCCAGCCCCGACTAAAGTGTTAATTCAAGCATCCTCATGGTTTGAAGCCTTCTACCTTGAAATAGTGATAGCCCTCATTGGCTTTGCTGTGCTCTTTAGCCTTGCTTGGTCCAGGATCCCCAAAATTCAAAAATATTGTGATCGACTGAGCTTCTCTATACCGATGATTGGCCAGCTTCTCAGATTAGCAACACTTACCTACTGGTGTCGGACATTGGGCCATCTCCTCAAGTCTGGATTACCCCTTCCAGATGCATTGAGAGTTACCGCACAATCATCTAACCACTGGCTCAGCCATGATTTCAGCGCTGATATATTCAAACACCTCACTCGCGGCTGGTCACTCGGAGATGCCATAACAAAAGCAGATCCCAAGCACCTACTATTTGATCAGGAAACATTGCAGCTCTTACGAATAGGATCTGAAAGTGGTGCGCTCGCTGAAATGCTACAAAAGCGCGCATCAATATTGAGTTCTCAATTAAGCAATCGCTTAAATACCCTAAGCCAAAGCTTGGAGCCCTTGTTAATCATTATCGTTGGACTCATTATTGGAAGTCTGGTCATAATCTTATATCTCCCCATCTTTAACCTAGGACAGATTGTTTAATGGGTAATTTTATTTTGCTCGACTGGATCCGAATTTACCTGATAGCAATCTTGGTGTACTTAGCGTATTACGATTTGCGCACCTTTCGTTTGCCTGATGTCATCACCTTACCGCTCATCTTGCTGGGCCTCTTATTTAACAGCCTTTCAAATCAACGCTTTATCTCTTCTCAAGACGCGATCATTGGAGCGATCCTAGGCTACTCCTGTCTTTGGCTTCTCAACCTTCTTTATCGAACGGTCAAAAAGCAAGATGGGATTGGAATGGGTGATGCCAAACTATTGGCAGCCTTGGGTGCTTGGCTTGGCTGGTTTGCATTACCCGGTATTTTGCTAATGGCATCCCTGACCGGACTGATTGGCGGCATTATCTGGCTGCAGTGGAATAAACAAAATCATCGCTCAGCTTTTCCATTTGGCCCTTTTCTAGCTATTGCTGGCATCATTGAGCTGTTATGGCCACAAACCCTACAAATCCTTCTTCTGAGCAAGCTGGTCTAGGCATCCTCAAAGGGCATGTACCCTTTGTAGGTCTTACTGGTGGCATTGGCTCAGGAAAGACCGCTGTGAGTGATCAGCTCGCTCAACTAGGCGCAGGCATTGTCGATACCGATCTCATCGCCCATCAGATCACCGCCCCAAATGGAGTGGCTATCCCCTTCATTCAAAAGCAATTTGGCTCTGAGTTTGTTGATTCAAGCGGGGCGCTAGATAGAGTCAGGATGCGTACATTGGTCTTTGCCAATCCCGAAGCTAGAAAGTCTCTGGAAGCAATTACCCACCCCCTTATAAGGGAAGAAACCATTCGGCAAGCCAAACAGCTCATAGAAGATAAGGTGCCTTACCTTGTTTTTGTAGTGCCTCTGTTGATTGAATCAGGTAATTGGGCTCATCTTTTGGACTACCTCGTAGTAGTGGACTGTCCAGAGGAAACTCAAATTGATCGTGTGATGCACCGCAGCAAATTACCCCGAAACGAGGTTGAGAGAATTCTGAGGGCTCAAGCTAGCCGAGAAGAGCGTATTGCCAGGGCGGATATGGTCATTGAAAATCAGGGCTCTCTCGAGAACTTAAAAACTGAAGTTTTAAAGTTGAACCAAAAAATCTTACAGATTCAGAAAGATCGCACCAGTTCGTCATAGAATATGGGCTTGTGATTGTCTACGAATACCCCTTTAACGAATTAGTTCGAAGCATGCTTCGACTGGAGTATTTGTTCGCCCGCTTCAACCACTTTGTCCGCTCTGATGACCCAGAGTTGCACCACAATGCCATCTCTGTTTTGTTTGATCTTGGTGACATCGGTGCACGCGGTGATATCAAGTCTTTACTACTTAAAGAATTTGAGCGTCAAAAATATGCACTCAATGGATTAAAGTCGTCACAAAAAGTTGATCAAGAGGCGCTGACACAAACTCTTTCAGAAATTGATTCCGTTGCTAGCAGTATTAATCAATCAACCGGCAGACCCAACTCTGTGATTACTGAAAGTGAATGGTTAAATGCGATTCGCACCAGATTAAATATTCCAGGCGGTACCAGTCCAATTGATTTGCCTAGCTATCATGCCTGGAAAAATAGTCCATCATCTGAGCGACGTGAGTTGCTTGAAAAATATGTTGGGCCGCTCTTGCCATGGCATGAGGCATGCCAATTATTTTTACGACTTTTACGTCAATCAGGCGAGGCTAAAGATGTGGTCGCACACAATGGATCTTTTCAGCAAGCTCCATCCGGCAAGGTGTATCAGTTAATGCGTATTGCCGTAGAAGATGATGCTTTGTTTTCTGAGATTAGTGCAAATAAATATTTACTCTCAGTGCGCTTCTTAAAGTCTGAGCGCGATAAAAAAGCACAGTTGGTGAATGCTGATGTGTCATTCAAACTCACCCTCTGCCAGTTCTAAGTCAAAAGGACTCTTAGCCTTTCCAGCATAGGCCAAGCGGCCGGCAACAAAGGTTCAACGCTAGGCTTTTCTGCAGCCAGCAACTCCCAGGATAAGGCTTGATTCTCACAGCCTTTCGGAACTCCTCTCCAATCGCGAATAATGCTCACATGCAAGCGAACATAGGCGTGAGGATAATCATGCTCTAGAACGGTAAGCTCCTCACTAGATTGAATATCAATGCCAAGCTCTTCTTGAAGTTCACGCTTCAGTGCCTCGAAAACAGTTTCCCCTTTTTCGATTTTTCCACCTGGAACTTCCCAATAACCAGCGTAGGGTTTGCCTTCAGGTCTCTGCCCTAAAAGATAGCGGCCATCAGAATCCAGCAAGATTCCTGCTGCCACTTCAGTAACTGGGCGCTTGATTTCACTCATCAAAAAGATCTTAAGCTTTTGAACCAGCCCAATGCTTAGCGAATTGCCAAGCAACGCGACCTGAGCGTGAGCCACGCTCCAATGCCCAGACCAAAGCTTCTGAACGCGCCGCTTCAATTTGCGCAGCACTTAAACCAAAATGCTGCAACCAATGCGCCACGATCGCCAAATACTCATCTTGTTTTGGCGGGTAAAAAGACAACCAAAGACCAAAGCGCTCTGATAAAGAAATCTTTTCTTCAACCACTTCACCAGGATGAATTTCACCATCGTCGTTATGAACGTAGGTCTCGTTATCCTTCATATACTCAGGCAATAAATGACGGCGATTAGAGGTGGCATAAATCAAAATATTGTCGACTTGCGCAGAAACAGAGCCATCTAAGGCTGATTTCATCGCCTTATAGCCGGATTCACCTTCCTCAAAGGAGAGGTCATCGCAAAAAATAATGAAGCGCTCTGAACGCTCAGCTAAAAGCTCAGTAATGTCTGCTAAATCAGCCAAATGCTCTTTCTCAACCTCAACCAGGCGCAAGCCTTGGCTGGCAAACTCATGCAAGCTCGCTTTGATCAATGAGGACTTTCCAGTTCCCCTGGCACCAGTCAACAAAATATTATTAGCAGGCTTTTTCTGAATAAAGTTTTTGGTGTTATCGCGGATGGCATCACGCTGACGATCGATATTCTGTAAATCCTCAAAAGTAATATCTGCAACGTACTTTACAGGCCGCAAAAACCCAATGCTGCCAAAGATACTATCGCGTCGACGCCATCTATATGCAGTAGAAGATTTCCACTGTTCCTCGGTTAAGGGCTTCGGTAAAAAAGTGTCAAGATGGTCTAAAAGACGGTCTAATTTATCATTCATATTTCGGATAGTCTTTTATGAGCGGTAATCTGCATTAATAGATACATAGTCATGCGACAAGTCACAAGTCCACATAGTTTGTGTAGCGTTGCCGCGGCCCAAGTCAATCTTGACGGTGATTTCCGGGGCCTGCATGACCCTCTGACCATCAGCCTCGAGATAGTCAGGATTGCGTCCACCATTTTTAACAACCCAAACATCGCCTAGCCACATTTGTACGCGATTCACATCTAAATCAGCGATACCCGCATAGCCAATCGCTGCCAGGATGCGACCTAAATTAGGGTCGCTAGCGAAGAAAGCGGTTTTGACTAAAGGGGAATGGGCAACTGCCTTAGCAACCAAGCGGCACTCCTCAGAAGTCTTACCACCAAGCACTTCGATCGTCATAAATTTGGTTGCACCTTCGCCATCGCGCACAATCATTTGCGCTAGCTTTCTAGCTAAGGCAATTAATGCATCTCGTAAGATCACATAACTAGGATCGTTCGCCGATTGAATTTGCACTGATGACTGACCCGTCGCCATAATGATGAAAGAGTCATTAGTGGATGTATCACCATCAATAGTGATCGCATTAAATGAAAGATCCGCTATCTCACGAGTAAGACCACTTAATAGGCCAGGTGCAAATCCAGCATCAGTAGCAATAAATCCCAACATGGTTGCCATATTGGGGTGAATCATGCCAGCGCCCTTACAGATACCAGTAATGGTCACCAATCCTGCAGGTGTTTGTACAGTTGCTGAAGTAGCTTTAGGCTGAGTATCCGTGGTCATGATGGCTTCAGCCGCATCAAACCAATTGTCCTCGCTAAGGTTTGCCACTGCCTTTGGCAAAGCGCTAATAATTTTCTCAATCGGGAGCGGTTCAAGAATCACGCCGGTTGAAAAAGGCAGAATCTGCTCTGGATGAATCTTCAGATCTTTGGCTAACGCTGCGCAAGTTTCTAATGCGTGTTTCATGCCAGATTCGCCAGTCCCAGCATTAGCATTACCGGTATTCACTACAAGGGCTCGAATTTCACCATTACGACCCTCTTGCGCCAAATGTTCGCGACAAACTTGTACTGGAGCAGCGCAAAAACGATTTAGAGTAAAAACACCAGCAACCTGGGAACCAGGCGCTAAAGTCATCACCAATAAATCTTTACGGTTTGCCTTCTTAATACCAGCTTCGGCGATGCCCATCTCAAAACCTTTAATAGGCTTTAGTTCGGCTTTTTGGGGGAGGGGTAAGTTAACAGTCATAGTCTGATAATTGTAGATGAGGCTTAAAAATAAAGCGCACCTTCTGGGCGCGCTTTATTGGTTAAACCCCATTACAGATACTATGCCTTGATTGGCAACTCCCGAATCCGCTTGCCAGTTGCTGCGGCGATTGCATTTACTAGAGCTGGGGCCACTAAAGGCACTCCAACCTCACCCAAACCACCCGGCTTCTCCTGACTTGGCACCAAATGCACCTCAACTACTGGCACTTGATTTTGTCGCAAGCTAGGATAGTTGTTGAAGTTATTCTGCTGGACTCGGCCATTCTCAATCGTGATTTCATTGCTCAAGGCTGCACTCAAGCCGTAAATCACACCACCAGTGAGCTGTGCTCTTGCTTGATCAGGGTGCACTGTAATTCCGCAATCAGAAACGAACGTAATTTTCTTAACCTTGGTCTCCTTAGCAGCAGGATCCAATTCAAGTATGCAAGCAGAATAAGTGTCATAACACTCCATCTGTGCAACACCAAAACGCTTGCTGCCTGGAACATATCCAGACTTTTTCACCGCCAACTCAAGAACAGCTTTTGCTCGAGGGTGCTTACTTAAAGATGCCATCCGATATGCAACAGGATCTTTTCCGGCAGCTTTAGCGGCTTCATCCACAAAACTTTCAATCGCAAATGCATTGAGCGCATTACTGACTGAGCGCCAATAACCCACTCGAAGTCCAGTATCCGTAATCACGTTAGTAATTTCTAGATTGGGAATCTCATAAGTAATATTGTTCGAGCCTTCCACCATGAATGGATCAAAGCCATCCTTCACAAAACCAGGAAAGGCTCGTGCTGTCACTGACTGAGAAACCATTTTGGCTTTCAAGGAAGCCAACTGGCCATTGGCGCCCAAGACTCCATCCACTTTATGAATACTCATAGGACGATAGAAGTCATGAGTAATGTCATCTTCCTTGGTCCAGAGCATCTTAACTGGCATTCCAGCCGCTTTAGAAATTTCAGTAGCCTGACGAATAAAGTCCAGCTCCAACTTGCGACCAAACCCCCCGCCCAGGAATGTGGTTTCAATCGTGACATCTTCTGGCTTAACGCCAGCCGCAGCTGCAGCCACAGCCTGCCCACCTTGCTGAAACTGAATTGGGCCAATAATTCTGCACTTGCCATTAGATACATCAGCAGAGCAGTTCACAGGCTCCATAGTGGAGTGGGCTAAGTACGGTAAAAAGTATTGGGCACTCAGCGGCTTACCATTTACAACGGCAGCATTGGAATCACCCACTGTTTTAATCACAGCCCCTTTTTTAGATAAACCATCCTCCAATGACTTACGAACAACTGCATTACTCAGGTTCGCATTAGAGCCTTCGTTCCAGGTAATCTTTAACGCATCCCTAGCCTTGCGCGCGGTATAAAAATCCTTAGCCAATACTGCAACACCATCCGAAATCTGGACAACTTTAATCACTCCAGATACCTTCATTGCAGCGGAAGCATCAAAGGATGTAGGCGTACCTCCAATAACAGGGCATTGCGCTAAGGATGCAATTGCCATACCCGGAATCTTGACGTCAATTCCATAAACTGCTTTGCCAGCAACTTTACTTGGTGTATCCAAGCGACGCATTGTTTCTTTGCCGATCACCATAAAATTCGCAGGCGACTTTAGGGCTGGTTTTTCTGGAAGAGGTAACTTAGCTGCATCTGCAGCCAATTCTCCGTAGGTAGCTGACTTGCCACTTGAATGCATTACCTTGCCATTCATAGCCTTACAGTCGGCAGCTGACACGTTCCAACGTTGAGCTGCAGCCTGAATTAAGACCATACGAGTTGCAGCTCCAGCAGTTCTTAATTTATCGAAGGCTTCACGAACTGAAGTAGAGCCTCCAGTAATTTGACCACCCAACATTGCATTGATGTAAACAGGGGCAACTCCAGCAATCTGCACCTGAATCATTGAGAGAGGTAAATTTAATTCCTCAGCTAGCAAAGCTGGCAAAGAGGTATATACGTCCTGACCCATTTCTGAGCGGGCACAAATGAGCGTAATTTGATTATTAGGGGTAATTTGTACCCAAGCGTTTGCTAAGGCGGGCTTTGCAGCATCCCCTACAGCAGCTTCACTTGTCATTGGAAGATGCATCCCAATAACAAAAGCGCCCCCAAGAGCAGCGCTTTGCTGAATAAATTGACGACGGCTATTACTTTTTAAAGATTGATTTTTCATGTGATTCTTGCCCCTTATGCCAATTTATCTGCAGCACGTTTGACTGCTTTTTCGATGCGGGAATAGGTACCGCAGCGACAAATATTTCCGCTCATGGCATTTTTAATATCATCACTACTTGGCTGTTTTTTCTTTGCCAATAAATCGGCTGCAGACATCATTTGCCCAGTCTGACAATATCCACACTGAGGTACATCGAACTCGATCCAGGCATCTTGAAGCGCTTTTCCAACCTTTGCTGTTAAGCCTTCGAGAGTGGTGACCGCTTTTCCTCCAGCAGCAGATACAGGGGTAGAGCAAGAACGGATGGCAGCACCTTCTAAATGAACGGTGCATGCACCACAAAGTCCTGCGCCACAGCCATACTTTGGACTCGTGACATCTAAATGGTCTCGTAAGACCCAGAGAATTGGCGTTTCAGGATCTCCATCGAAATTAACAGCTTTACCATTGAGAGTAAAAGACACGGCCATAACGCCCCCTTAGTTAAATTTGAGATTTTGCAGACAAAGCAAATGTTTTTGCACCTACAAATCATGACAGATCTCAGGGTCTCTAGGGGTATTAAATTATTAGGGATTCCACCAAGAAAAATGGCTCAGATAAATCTGAGCCATTTAAGCAGTGTCGCGTGAAGATTAAAAAATCTAAGCTAGCGCGCCGTGGCAGTTTTTATACTTCTTTCCGCTACCACAGGTACAAGGATCATTTCGACCTACCTTTGGGCTAGCGCGAAGAGGGGCTGGCTGAATATCCACTGCAGCACCGTGATCACCGGTTGAGCCTGCTACTTCCTTTTCGGAATCAGCATGTTGATATTGAACATCTGAAAGTTTTGCCAGATCTTCATTCATGGATTCCGAAGCCTGATCCAATTCGCTTGCGCTTCGAATCTGAACCGTCATGATGTTTTTCACAACGTCATTTTTGATGACATTGAGTAATTCACCATACAGCTCAAATGCTTCACGGCGGTACTCTTGCTTAGGATCTTTCTGCGCATAACCACGCAAATGAATACCCTGACGCAAATGATCCAAAGCAGCCAAATGCTCACGCCAGTGACTATCCAAGCTATACAGAAGCACGGAGCGCTCAAAACCTGCAAATGATTCACGCCCAGAGAGCTCGACCTTTGCATCGTAAGCTTCTTTAGCGGCCTGCAATACACGGTCAACGATTTCCGCGTCATCTACAGTATCTGCACCTTCAACCCAATTTCTGAGGTCAATTGTGAGGCCCCACTCACTGGCTAAGACATTTTCCAATCCAACTAGGTCCCACTGCTCTTCCATAGACTCCAGCGGAACATAAACTGAGCAAACAGAACGCAAAACATCTTCGCGCAAATTGGCAATTAACTCACCAATATCAGCACTCTCAAGCACTTCATTTCTGAGGCGGTAAGTTTCTTTACGCTGATCATTAGCAACGTTGTCATATTCCAGCAATTGCTTACGAATATCAAAGTTGCGGCCTTCAACTTTGCGTTGAGCAGACTCAATTGAGCGCGTCACCATGCCCGCTTCAATCGGCTCACCATCGGGCATCTTGAGACGCTCCATGACGGAACGTAAACGATCGCCTGCAAAGATACGTAGCAGCGGATCATCTAATGAAAGGTAGAAGCGAGAAGAGCCAGGATCACCCTGGCGGCCCGAACGGCCTCTTAACTGGTTATCAATACGACGACTTTCGTGTCGCTCGGTGCCAATGATATGTAAACCACCCGCAGTGAGTACTTGGTCATGAATGCTTTGCCACTCGTCCTGCAGCTGCTTAATTTTGACTGATTTATCACCATCAGCTAGAGCGCTATCAGCCTCAATCAAAGAAGACTGCTTGCCGACGTTGCCGCCAAGCACGATATCAGTACCACGGCCTGCCATATTAGTAGCAATCGTGATCATTTTTGGCCGACCAGCTTGAGCAATAATTTCTGCTTCACGAGCATGCTGTTTTGCATTTAAAACTTGGTGTGGTAATTTGCGCTGATCTAATAGATTCGCAATCAACTCAGAGTTTTCAATCGAAGTGGTACCCACTAATACTGGCTGGCCACGTTCATAACAATCTTCGATATCTTTAATCACCGCGTCATAGCGTTCGCGAGATGACTTATAGATCTGATCTTGCTTATCTTTTCTTTGGCTAATACGATTTGGCGGAATCACAACTGTTTCCAAGTTGTAGATTTCTTTAAATTCATACGCCTCAGTATCGGCAGTACCAGTCATGCCGGCTAACTTGCCATACATGCGGAAATAATTTTGGAAAGTAATTGTCGCTAAAGTTTGATTCTCATTCTGAATCTGCACACCTTCTTTAGCTTCTACAGCTTGATGCAATCCATCAGACCAACGACGACCCTGCATTAAGCGGCCAGTAAATTCGTCCACGATGATGACTTCGCCACCCTGAACAACGTATTGTTGATCGCGGTGATAGAGAGTGTGTGCGCGCAGAGCAGCGTACACGTGATGCATCAAAGTAATATTTTGTGGCGCGTAAAGAGAGTCACCATCATTGAGCGCACCCAATTGAACCAATACAGACTCAGCCTTGTCATGACCCTGTTCAGTCAAATACACCTGCTGAGACTTCTCATCCACCCAGTAGTCGCCTGGCTTCTCAACACCCGAACCATCTGCCTTCTCTTCGCCAATTTGACGCTCTAAATGAGATGGTAAAGCATTAATCTTGATATAGAGATCCGTGTGATCTTCAGCCTGACCTGAAATGATTAATGGCGTGCGAGCCTCATCAATCAGAATGGAGTCGACTTCGTCAACGATTGCATAAGCTAAACCGCGTTGCACGCGCTGATCCAAATCCTGAACCATGTTGTCGCGCAAGTAATCGAAACCAAATTCATTATTGGTGCCGTAAGTAATATCAGCGGCATAAGCTTCTTGCTTAGTAGTGTGGTCCATTTGAGATAGGTTCACACCCACCTTCATGCCCAAGAAGTTATACAACTTGGACATCCATTCGGCATCACGTTGTGCTAAATAATCATTCACCGTAACAACATGAACACCTTTACCAGTCAAAGCATTCAAATAGACTGGAAGAGTAGCTGTTAGGGTTTTTCCTTCGCCTGTACCCATCTCGGCAATCTTGCCTTGATGCAAGGCTAGACCACCCAGAATCTGCGCATCAAAGTGGCGCATCTTCATAACGCGTGTACTAGCCTCTCGAACTACCGCAAATGCTTCTGCAGCGATGTCATCTAAGGACTCTCCAGCGGCAAGGCGTGACTTGAATTCTGCAGTTTTTTCAGCAAGTGCAGAATCATCCAAAGATTGCAGGCTCGCCTCAAAAGTGACGACCTTAGCAACGACTTTGCGATACTGTTTTAAGAGGCGGTCGTTACGACTGCCGACCAGGGTTTTAAGAAGACCGATTACCATGGGATATTGAAGAAAATTAAGTCCTTGAGTTTATCACCCGCAACCCTATTTTTTATGAACTTTAGCCCTAAATCATCCCGCAAGCCCACAGCTCATGACTGGATGGATTACCTACGTGAATCCGATGGTCTTGGGGGAATTTTGGCTAAAACCGAAGATCTAGCCAAACTCAAGACAATCATTAACTCAGCCCTGACGAAACTTGATTTAGACCATCTGAGCCCAAAAATTGAAGCTGGTTGGCGTTCTGGCTCGCAAGATGAGCTATTTTTACTGGTCAGTAGCGCCAGCATTGCCAGCCGCTTGCAGCAAATATTACCCAGTCTAATCAATGAGTTAGGTAAATCTGGGTTGGCTTGTAAGGCAATCAAAGTACGAGTTAAACCTGCTCCGCCCAGCTGGGAAGTTAAGCCTCGCCAAGATCAGCGCGAGAAGCCAAGAGGATTAAATGAGGTTGCCAAAAAATCCTGGGAATCCCTATTGGAAAGGTTAGGTCCAGACTCTGGTTTACGCTCTTCCATTGAGAAGCTGCTGAAAAATAAACCAAAGTAGCTCAAAACTACTTCAGCGCCCTTAGAAAAAGAGGGGCTGACTTTCTTGAGAGTAGGCGCCTGGAGCCTTATTTTCAGCAAAAGAGCTGATTTCATAAGAACTTGGGTCTTCCAAAAGCTTACGTAAAAGTGCGTTGTTGAGGGCGTGACCTGATTTCTCAGCAACATAAGCCCCCACAATCGGATGGCCAATCAAATACAAGTCACCGATTGCATCGAGGATTTTGTGACGGACAAATTCATCTTCATAACGAAGCTCTTCATTATTTAGAATGCGGTGCTCATCTAAAACAATCGCGTTATCTAAACTGCCACCGCGTGCCAAACCCATTTCGCGCAATGCCTCTACTTCATGAGCAAAACCGAAAGTGCGGGCGCGCCCAATTTCACTACGGTAGGCTTGCTCTGCAAAATCCACCACAAACCGCTGGCCAGTTTTATCTACAGCTGGATGCTTGAAGTCAATTGTGAAATCCAACTTAAATCCAAAGAAAGGTTCTAAGCGAGCAAGCTTGTCGCCTTCACGAACTTCTACTGGTTTTTTAATCACCAAAAATTGACGTGGCGCATCTTGTTCTGCAATACCAGCAGATTCAATTAAGAATAAGAATGAAGCAGCGCTACCATCCATGATGGGCACTTCTTCACCATCAAGTTCAATCAATAAATTATCAAGCCCAAGACCCGCGCAGGCTGAAAGCAGATGTTCAACGGTAGAAACACGTACACCATCCTTCTGAATAACAGAGGCTAATCTTGTGTCACATACAGCTAAAGCAGTTGCCGGTACGACTGACTGCTCAGGCGTATCTACCCGAACAAACTGAACCCCTGAATTTATTGGTGCAGGCTTGATAGAAATCGTCACCTTGCGACCAGAGTGCAAGCCAATCCCCACGGTTTTAACCGGAGTGGCGATAGTGCGTTGCTTCATCATGTTTGGATTTCTAAATTCAGGGGATATTTGTTATATAAGGGTTTGAATTAAAGCTTTTTCAAAATAGAAGCAGCATCACTTACTTCAAACTTACCTGGAGCTTCGCGGTCTAATGACTTGACCACACCATCTTCAATAATCATGGCATAACGATCTGAGCGAACACCAAAACCACGAGCGGTTAGGTCCAGCTCCAAACCAAGCTTTTTGGTGAACTCAGCACTGCCATCACCTAACATGCGAATCTTTTTGCCAACCTTTTGATCGCGTCCCCATGCGCCCATCACAAACGGGTCATTTACAGAAACACACCAAATCTCGTCAACACCTTTAGCTTTAATCGCATCGTAGTGCTCAACGTAACCAGGTACGTGCTTTGCAGAGCAAGTTGGTGTAAACGCGCCAGGCAATGCAAACAACACAATCTTTTTTCCAGCTACCAGCTTTTCAACTTCAAAAGCATTTGGCCCTAAGGAGCAGCCTTCAGTCTCTTCATTCATAAATTCATAAAGAGTAGCGTTCGGTAATTTTTGTCCAACAGCAATCATGACATCTCCAATAAATAATTGTTAGTAAGCATGCCAACGCAAGCGCGGGATTCGTCGTCCGGAGGGGCGCCGCGCTGGCATTTCGCAATTACCTATTGTATTAAGCAGTTAATTAATCTGCTTGTTTACGTAAAAAGGCTGGAATTTCATAGTAATCAGCCCCTTTGTCCAACATGGATTTAGCCTGAGGAGAGCTATCCGCACCTAATGTAGGCGCAGGAGTCGCTTCACGAGAGCTACGAAAAACCCGCGGCAAATCATATTGGCTATAGTCAACACCAGTACTTGCCGGTTGAGTTGCCATTGCTGGAGCACTACCTGTTCCAGTGAGAGCCAAACCTGCGCTAGTACTTAAAGCAGAATCCACACTTACCTTACTCATTGCTGCTGACGCGCTAGCAGGGGCAAAGCTATTGAGATCCGCCATTGTTGGCATTGCATCATGCGTACCAGTGGCTTGTCTCCAAACTACTTCAGGCTGATTATTTTTACGTGCTTGAGGATTATTCAAGCCAGTAGCAACTACAGTTACACGCAAAGCATCACCTAAGCTCTCGTCATATACGGTACCGAAGATGACAGTTGCATCATCCGCAGCGTAGCCACGAATCGCAGCCATTACTTCGCGAGTCTCAGACAACTTCAATGAACGGCTGGCTGTAATGTTTACCAATACGCCACGTGCGCCAGATAGATCTACGCCTTCGAGCAATGGTGAAGCAACAGCAGCTTCAGCAGCCAAACGTGCACGATCCATACCAGAAACAGTTGCTGTTCCCATCATGGCTTTACCCTGCTCGCCCATGACTGTCTTAACGTCTTCAAAGTCAACGTTAATCAAACCTTGAACATTGATGATTTCTGCAATACCAGAAACCGCGTTATGCAACACATCATCAGCACAAGCAAATGCCTTATCGAACTCAGCATCTTCACCCATCACTTCAAAGAGTTTTTCATTGAGTACAACAATCAATGAATCTACATATGACTCGAGCTCTGCAGCACCATTCTCAGCAACCTTCAAGCGCTTCACGCCCTCAAAGTCAAATGGCTTACTAATGACACCAACAGTCAAAATGCCCATTTCTTTAGCTACTTGAGCCACGATTGGGGCCGCTCCAGTTCCTGTGCCACCACCCATACCAGCAGTGATGAACACCATGTGTGCGCCTTGCAATGTATCGGCAATGCGAGCACGTGCTTCTTCAGCAGAAGCTGCGCCGATCTCTGGTTTGGCACCAGCGCCTAATCCGCTAGAACCCAGTTGCAAATTCACAGATGCCTCAGAACGCTGTAAAGCGCCAGCATCGGTGTTCATGCAAATGAACTCTACGCCATTAACACCGCGACGGATCATATGCTGGACAGCATTGCCACCAGCGCCACCGACTCCAACCACTTTAATAATGGTCTTGCCAGCTGTTTCTTGATCTAACATTTCAAATTCCATATACCCTCCTAGGTAAATACGTACTACATTGACGACGACGAAAAAAACTTAAAAATTTCCTGCAAACCATTCCTTCATGCGCGATATAACACCTTGCAACGCGCCTGATTGAGAAACACGACGGCCGCGCAATAACTGCGCTTGACCTTCCATCAGCAAACCAATGCTGGTGGCATATCTGGGACTACGTAAGACTTCATGGAGATGGCCACGGTATTCAGGGGTACCGATACGGGCAGGCCTCAAGAAGACTTGTTCGGCCAACTCCACCATGCCCGGCATTAATGCAGTGCCACCTGTTAAAACAATTCCGGAAGAAACCATATCTTCGTAACCGGAGTCACGAACTACGCCTCTTACCAGCGTGAATAACTCTTCAACACGCGGTTCAATTACTGCTGCCAAAGCTTGCTTAGACATTGGACGTGGCTCACGGTCACCGACACCGGGAACATCAATCATCGCAGTTGGATCAGCCATCTCTTGACGAGCGATACCATGCGCAATTTTCAAATCTTCGGCATCAATTGTTGGTGTACGCAATGCCATCGCAATGTCATTCGTAATTTGATCACCGGCAATTGGAATCACTGCTGTGTGACGAATCGAACCCTGGCAATAAATTGCAATATCGGTTGTACCACCGCCAATATCTACCAACACCACACCAAGCTCTTTCTCATCTTCGGTCAATACCGCTAAGCTTGAGGCTAAAGGCTGCAAGATGAGATCGTTAACTTCGAGGCCACAACGGCGTACGCACTTCACAATATTTTGAGCAGCACTTACAGCGCCAGTAACAATATGGACTTTCACCTCTAAGCGAAGACCGCTCATGCCAATTGGTTCGCGCACATCTTCTTGACCATCAATAATGAATTCTTGAACCAAGATGTGCAGAATCTGTTGATCTGTTGGAATATTGATTGCTTTTGCCGTTTCCAGTACGCGCTCGACATCACCAGAGCCCACTTCTTTATCGCGTATTGCAACCATACCGCTCGAGTTAAAACTCACAATGTGATTACCAGCAATTCCTGTAAAGACTTGCACAATCTGGCGATCAGCCATCACTTCAGCCTCTTCAAGCGCCTTCTGAATGGACTGAACAGTTGCCTCAATATTGACTACAACACCCTTCTTTAATCCTTTAGATGCCGTTTGACCAACACCCACAACGTTGAATTGACCATCAGGAGCTAACTCAGCAACCAAGGCAACAACCTTGGAAGTTCCAATATCTAAACCAACCAAAATATCGCGATTGTCTTTACTCATTACCATTCCTCATTGCTTCAGCTCACTTTTTTTGCCATCTACTTCATTCTTTTTCAAACTTGCAGAAGCAAGATGAACCGCAAAACCATTTGCATATCGCAAATCGACTGCATCTACTCGATTCGCCCATTTCTCTTGTACTTGTGGCCAATATTTAAATAAACGCGCCACACGTTCTTCCGTTAAATTTTTATCGGAGCTTTCTTCATCGCGGCCAAACTCTACTTTCATTCCGTTTGAGAGCTTGACATGCCATGCGTAACGCTCAGTCAGAGCAAGGCTAGTGACTTCTGCACCCCATGGCTTAAACCAATTGTTGGCTTTTTCATAAAGACTCATCACCTCTTTACCGGCATCTTCAGGGCCAGAGAAGTCGACTAAACGTACATCCTCACTCACCTCAGTAACGCGTCCAGCAAAGAGCTCGCCATGGGTATTCATTAGGGTGTGACTCTCGGCGCCACCCCAAGTCCCAAAAGGCTTCTGCTCTTCAATACTCACCACCAAACCATTTGGCCAAACACGACGAACATTGGCATGTCGCACCCAAGGCATACTTTCAAAGCCTCGCTTCACATCTTCTAAGCGAACGCTGAAGAAATTACCCTGTACCGTTTCTAAAACTTGTTGCTTAACAATGGGCTTGTTAATGTGTTTCAACGTTTGGCCAGCAACTGGTTCAATCTGGATCTGCTTCAAAGCGAAAACAGGTCGCTGACTTAGCCAAACCAAAATACCAATGACGAGCATCACCACAAAGCAGCGAATCAGGAAACGACTCAACTTCTCCATCCGCTCTGAATGATTCCAAAGAGGAGACATCAACATAGAGAAAATTTCACCGAAGCGGTCCATGAAGTTACTCATGCAGCAGCACCCTCTTTTTGCTGCAACGTTTGACTGAGCAACCAAAGCACTAGATCTGCATACTCAATACCAGCAGCCTTGGCGGCCATTGGCACCAAAGAGTGAGACGTCATCCCAGGGGAGGTATTCATTTCTAACAAGTAAGGCTTGCCGGTCTTTTGATCCAGCATCACATCGGCACGCCCCCATGTACGACAACCTAAGGCTTTATATGCCGCCAAGGCCAACTCCTGAACAGCGGCATTCACCTCAGGTGCAAGCCCAGTAGGACATAAGTACTGAGTTTCATCAGAGAAATATTTATTATGAAAATCGTAATTTGCTTGTGGTGGAATAATTTTGATCACTGGTAAAGCTTCAGCCATCTTGCCTTGACTAACTAGCGGACAAGTTAACTCATCACCAATGATGCAAGTCTCTGCAATCACTTTTTTATCCAACCCAGCAGCAAGCTTATATGCAGCTGGCAACTCGTCTACTGACTTTACCTTTGTTAAGCCTAAAGAGGATCCCTCATGCGCAGGCTTCACAATCAAAGGCAAGCCCAGATGTTCCACAACTGCATTCCAGTCGCTATCAGCAGTGAGTTCTTCATATTCAGGAGTGGCGAGTCCATTACTAATCCAGACTTGCTTAGTAACAATTTTGTCGATTGCTAGAGCAGAGGCCAAAACACCACTACCGGTATAAGGTAACCCTAACAACTCCAGCAATCCTTGGATGGTTCCGTCTTCACCAAAACGACCATGTAAAGAAATAAATACACGATCGAAGTTTTCTTTTGCTAACTCAGTGGGACAACGTAAACCAGTATCAAAGGCGTGGGCATCAACTCCTTTTGAGCGTAAAGCTTCTAATACGCCATTACCGGACATGAGAGAGATTTCTCTTTCACCAGATTTACCGCCGAACAAAACACCAACCCGACCTAAGGACTTAGGATCTAAGCTAGCCAAGCTCGACTTAACGCGGTCACCCCAGGAAATCAAATTAGCACCTACCTTAGACATGCTTCGCCTCCGACAACGTATGTGGCAAAGCAGAAATTGATCCCGCACCCATCGTAATTAATACATCTCCATTTTTTAGAACTTGACTTAACTTTTCTGGCATCTCTGCAACACTTGCAGCATAAGCAACTGCGCTCGAATCTAATAAGGCTTTGGAATTTTTGTCTTCAGCGATAGCGGCCTTCATCAAACTCTTGCTATCAGCCCCTGGAATTTTTGCTTCGCCTGCTGGATACACATCAGTCAACACTAAAGCATCAAAATTTTTGAGAACTTGTACAAACTCACCAAAGCAATCTCGCGTCCTAGTAAAGCGATGGGGCTGGAATGCCAATACCAAGCGACGATCTGGGAAGGCACCTCTTGCTGCAGCTAAGGTTGCAGCCATTTCTACTGGGTGATGGCCATAATCATCAATCAAGGTAAAGCTACCACCAGCAGCCAAAGGAATCTCTCCATAACGCTGGAAGCGACGACCAACACCACCAAACTCAGACAGCGCTTTGGTAATTGCTTCATCGCCCACACCCAACTCTGTTGCTATGCCAATAGCGGCTAAGGCATTACGGACGTTATGTAAGCCCGGTAAATTCAGGGTGATGTTTAATGGACCCGGTTTATTGCCATGCCTACGCACAGTACGACGGTCAACCGTGAAGTGCATCTGAGTACCATCCGCACGAACATTACTTGCACGAATATCTGCATCTTCCGAAATACCATATCGAAGTACTGGCTGAGATACAAATGGAATAATGTCACGCACATTAGCATCATCAATACAAAGTACTGCTACACCATAAAAAGGCATACGCTGAATGAACTGAACAAATGCCTGTTTCAATCGAGCCATATCATGCTGATAGGTATCCATATGATCAGCATCAATATTCGTTACTACTTCCATGGCTGGAAATAATTGCAAGAAAGAGGCATCTGACTCATCCGCCTCAACCACAATAAAATCTCCACGCCCCAAGCGCGCATTAGCACCTGCGGAATTGAGTTTGCCGCCGATCACAAATGTGGGATCTAGACCACCTTCAGCCAAAACGGATGCAACCAAGCTGGTAGTAGTTGTTTTGCCGTGTGTGCCAGCAATTGCAATACCCTGCTTCAGGCGCATCAACTCACCCAACATGACTGCGCGCTGAATCACTGGTACCTTCGCCGCGCGTGCTGCCAAAACCTCTGGATTATTGCCTGCAACAGCAGTAGAAATCACTACCGCCTCTGCTGTACCAATATTTTTGGGGTCATGCCCAATATGAATGACTGCACCCAAATCTCTAAGTCGTTTAGTGACTGCACCATCTGCTAAGTCTGACCCTGACACTTGGTAACCCAAGTTCAATAGCACTTCAGCGATGCCGCTCATGCCAGCACCACCGATACCGACAAAGTGAATTTGCTGAACGATATGCTTCATATTCCTACTCCCGCACAATCTGCACATACCTCAGCTACACGCTGGGTAGCGCGTGGTTTTGCTAAAGCATGCGCACGTAATGCCATCTCTTTTAATTCTTTGCGATTAAAGTTCTGAATCATCATTGCTAAATCTTGCGGGTTTAGTAATGGTTGCGGTAACAAAATTGCTGCATTCGTATTCGCCAAAAACTGTGCATTCGCAGTTTGATGATCATCAATCGCAAATGGGAATGGAATAAGGCAAGAGGCGATACCACAAGCTGCTATTTCAGAAACTGTCATGGCGCCTGAACGGCAAATAACCAAATCGGCCTGTGAATATGCAGATGGCATGTCATCAATGAAGGGACGAATATCTGCCATTACACCTAAATCGGCATATCGCTTCTGTAGATCTGCTAAATGCTTGTCGCCTGCCTGATGAATTACTTTGGGACGTGACTCTACTGGAATTAATGCCAGGGCAGCCGGAATATTTTCATTAAGGGCAGCGGCACCCAGGCTACCACCTACCACCAAGATAGATAAAGGCCCCTGGCGCTGGTCATAACGTACTGCAGGCGCTAGCATGTGATCAAACTCTTCCCGAATCGGATTTCCTACCCACTCTGCATGATCCATTGTGTTGGGGAATCCAGTGAGAGTTCGCATTGCAATTTTGCTTAGCGCACGATTAGCACTTCCAGCTACCGAATTAGATTCATGTAGGACCAATGGGCGCTTCAATAATTTAGACACCAAACCACCAGGGAAAGTAATGTAACCGCCCATACCTAAAACCACATTTGGTTTTAAGCGTCGCATAATCTTCCAACTTTGATGGCAAGCGCGCATAAGATTAATAGGCAACATCAACTTTGCTTTTAATCCCTTGCCACGCAGGCCCCCGAACTCGACCGCCTCAAATGGAAAATCACAAGACTTTACGAGGCGATACTCCATGCCAGCTTGATTACCTAACCAAGAGACCTTCCAACCGCATATCCGCAAATATTCAGCGACAGCAAGGCCTGGAAAGATATGCCCACCAGTACCACCAGCCATCACTAAGATTGAGGGTTTAGTCAAAGCTTCCCTCCACGCATGAGGATGCGATTTTCAAAATCGATGCGCAGTAACATTGCTACAGCTACCGCATTCATCAAAATTCCAGAGCCGCCATAACTTACCAATGGCAAAGTCAGGCCTTTGGTTGGTAACAACCCAAGGTTCACACCCATATTGATGAAAGCCTGCCAACCAATCCAAATGGCAACGCCCTTAGCTGCAAGTCCTGCAAAGCTACGATCTAGCTGTAAAGCAGTGCGGCCAATTAAGAAGGCACGACGTACGATCCAATAAAACAAGAAGATCATCACCACCACACCAACAAATCCCAACTCTTCACCAATCACAGCCATGATGAAATCGGTATGCGCTTCTGGTAAGTAGTGCAGTTTTTCTACGCTACCACCAAGTCCTGTACCAAACCATTCGCCCCGACCAAATGCCATCAATGAATGTGTTAACTGGTAACCCTTATTAGCAGCGTTATCTACTTGCCAAGGATCCATAAAGGCTAGCATGCGTCCGCGACGGAATGGGGAGAGCGCAATCATCGTTGCGCCACTCATCAACCCAACCAAAATCAAGCCGCCAAATAACTTGGCATTAATACCGCCCAAAAAGAGAATGCCGAATGCAATCAAAGCAACCACTACGAATGCGCCCATGTCTGGCTCAGCCATCAATAGACCGCCTACCAGAGCAACTGCAATACCCATCGGTAGCATGCCCTTCACAAAGGAATGGAGATATTCCTGACGTTGAACGGTGTAGCTTGCTGCAAAGATCACAGCAGCAAATTTCATCAACTCAGATGGCTGAAAATTCATCAATCCCAGAGGAATCCAACGCTTCGCACCATTCACACCCTTTCCTACACCAGGAATTAGAACGGCGATCAGCAATAAAACGGTAAACCCAAAAATGACTGGTGAATAACGATCCCATACCTTAGTAGGGATCTTAAAAGCCCAGATACCGACACCAATCGCAATCAACAAAGAGATCACGTGACGAATCAGGAAAAAGTTACTACTGTAATTTGCGTACTTTGGTCCATCAGCCAAAGTAATCGAAGCGGAGTACACCATTACCAAACCAATTAACATCAGCGACAAAATTGCCCATACGAGCAACTGGTCATAGTCCATCATGCGGGAACGGGTTTGTTCTACGCCTGAAACAGCATCTCGCAAGCCAGTGCGGAAGTTATCAATTCCGCCTCTTGAAAAATTCCAGAAGCGATTTAGTCCAAGCCGATTTTCAGGAAAGAATTTTTCTTTTAAGTTCATACCTGGACTCCTTCAAAGCGCATGCCTAGCTCTTCAACCTCTGCAGCAAATACTTGAGCACGCTCAACATAGTCATGGAACTGATCTAAGCTTGCACAGGCTGGTGAGAGTAATACCAAGTCTCCTGATACAGCTTTTGAGGCAGCAGCCTGAACTGCAGAAATTAAATCGCCACAATTTGTGCTTTGAATTCCAGAGCCAAGAGCTTCACCAATTGCAGCGCCATCTTTGCCGATTAGGAAAGCACCCTTCACAAAACGTAAAGCGGGTTCGCGTAGCGGACTGAAATCCTGGCCTTTGCCATCACCACCAGCAATCAACCAAATGCGCTTGCCAGACTCGTTGCTGCCTAAGCCATTTAATGCAGCGACAGTCGCACCTACATTAGTGCCCTTGCTGTCATCTACGTACTCAACATCTTTAACAATCGCAATACTTTGTACACGATGTGGCTCACCATGGTAATCACGCAAGCCATGTAAGAGTGCGTTCATGGGTAAGTTAGCAGCACGCGCTAAGGCCAGGGCTGCTAGCGCATTTAATGCATTGTGACGGCCACGTATTCTTAAGGCGTCAGCTGGAATTAAACGTTTTAGTCGTAATGGCTCATCCTCTTCTACTACTGCAGATTTACGACGACGCTTAGGCTTGGGCTCAACATCCTCATCTACTTCAGCCCATACCAGCCAATCAATTCCGCCCGCACGTAAGTCGTGCTCAATTCCAAAAGCGCCTTGCTCATCTGGGCGATTGGAGCCAAAGGTCACAATGGCTCTCTCTGCTTTTTGCTCTTCAGACAATAATCCCATCACAAGAGAATCATCACGATTCAGAATGCATACTGTATCAACACCAAATATCCGTGACTTAGCTTGCGCATATGCTTGCATATCGCCGTGCCAATCCAAATGGTCTTGAGTAATATTCAATACCGTTGCTGCTGTAGCATTCAAGGTGTGGGTGTAAACCAACTGAAAACTAGATAACTCCAAGACCCAAACATCCGGCATATCTACGATTTGATCGGCAATATCCAAGCAGCTCATGAGCTTGTCTAATGCTGCAGGACTAATATTTCCTGCAACAGCAACTTTCTTGCCAGCACGCTCACAGAGTTGCCCGGTTAATGCGGTGGTAGTTGTTTTACCGTTGGTGCCAGTCACAGCCAGTACTGCAGCCGCATAACTCAACTCTTGCGCTTGTGACATACGACTTAAAGCAGAAATTGCGCGAGCAAAAAATTCAATTTCACTCCACACATCGATTTCAGCCTGCTCAGCCTTAACCAAGAAAGCATAGGTTGGGTCTTGCACCGGAGAAAGTCCCGGGCTAATACCAATCACGTCAATATTCTTCAGTAAGCTTTCATCCAGGGGACCAAAACAAACATCTTTGAGGCCAGCAATCCGAAGCTCTTCCAGCCAAGCATTTTGACGCACAGTAAAGGAGGTTTGATCACGTGTATCCGCTAAGCGGACTTCGGCGCCATTTCGTAGGCACCACTTCGCCATAGCTACGCCAGACTCGCCCAATCCCAAGATAAGGAATCGATTTGGAGCTTGGTAACCTTCATCACTCATGAAGGCTGCATTTGCAAAGGTATTTTCTAAAATCAACATATTTACTTTTGAATCACCGTAACTTCAAGCTAGATAAGCCAATTAAGACCAGGAGGATGGTAATGATCCAGAAACGCACAACCACTTGCGTCTCCTTCCAACCACCCAATTCAAAATGGTGATGCAATGGCGCCATCCGGAAAATGCGACGACCTTCTCCAAAATGTTTTTTAGTGAGCTTGAACCAAAATACTTGCATCATTACCGAAACAGTCTCAGCAACAAAGATGCCGCCCATCACAAACAACACAATTTCTTGACGAACAATCACAGCGATGGTGCCAAGGGCTCCGCCCAAAGCAAGTGCGCCCACATCACCCATAAATACTTGTGCTGGGTGTGTGTTGAACCAAAGGAAGGCTAAGCCAGCACCGCCCATAGCTCCACAGAAGATCATGAGTTCACCAGCACCTGGTATGTAAGGGAAGAGGAGATACTTTGCATAAATCGCATTACCCATCACATAAGCAAAAGCACCCAAAGCAGCTCCTACCAAGATCACCGGCATGATGACAAGGCCATCAAGACCATCGGTTAAGTTCACTGCATTACTACTACCCACGATTACTAAGTAACTCAAAATAATGAAGCCCATCACACCCAATGGATAGCTCACTTCTTTCATGAAGGGCAGTAGCAAGTTGGTTTTTGCAGGCAGATCTAAAGCAAATCCACTTCTTAACCACTCATAAAATAATTGCAATACTTTTAGGTTATTGACCTCAGAAACGGAGAATGCAAGATAGATAGCGGCAAATAAACCAATTAGTGTTTGCCAGAAAAACTTCTCTCTTGAGGCCATGCCTTTAGGATCTTTGTAGACTACTTTGCGATAGTCATCTACCCAGCCAACTAAACCAAAACCAAAAGTCACAATCATCACAATCCAAATAAATCGATTGCTGAGATCGGCCCACAACATGCATGAGATAAAGATACCGATCAAAATCAAAACACCACCCATAGTTGGGGTGCCTGATTTCACTAAATGGGTTTGAGGCCCATCAGTGCGGACTGCCTGACCCATTTTCAGGGCGCTTAATTTGCGAATCACCCAAGGTCCCGCAGCTAAACCAATCAATAATGCAGTCACCGTTGCCATCACCGCTCTGAAAGTGATGTAGTTAAATACTCGGAAGAATCCGAAATCATCTTGCAACCATTGCGCCAACATTAAGAGCATGTTTTAGCCTCCTCTAACAAGGCCTGTACTACACGCTCCATGCGCATAAACCGTGAACCTTTAACCAAAATATTTAAGTGCTGATTGCTGCCGCTAGACTGGGCATGTAAAGCATCTCTTAATTGCATGATGAGACTATCCATATCGGCAAAATGAGTTGCACTAGATGCAGCCGCACTATTGCCAACAACTTCATTAAATCCCAGCAGGGCAAATTGGCATTGCTCCCCCAAAGCAAATAGTTTTGAGATTCCTTGCTCAGCAGCATAAGCCCCCACTTCACGATGGAACTCAGGGCCCTGATCGCCCACTTCACCCATATCACCCAAAATCAACCAAGATAAATTACCTGATTGTTTCAAAGCATCGATAGCCGCTCTTACAGAATCCGGATTGGCGTTGTAGCTGTCGTCAATTAAGGTGTGATTTGAATCAATCGCCTTTGCTTGCATACGTCCATTTACTGGCAAGAATGATTCGAGACCCTGTTTAATTTTTTCAAGACTTACACCTGCTGCGACACCAACAGCAGTTGCAGCCAATGCATTGCGAACATTGTGACTGCCCAAAGTATTTAACTGAACTTCAATGGTCCCTTGTTCAGTTTGTATCTGCACAAGCCCGTTACTTAATAGACTTCCAGTCACTGCAGCCGATAGTTTGGCCTGCGCAGATGACAATACAAAATCGATAACCTTGCGGCCTGCAGCCGCCTTGCGCCAAACACTTGAAAATTCTGAATCTGCTGGAAATACAGCAATTCCATCGCTTGGCAAAGTACGAATGGCATCAGAATGCTCTTCTGCTACTGCCGCTACCGTAGCCATGAACTCTTGATGCTCGCGCTGGGCATTATTAATTAATGCGATATTTGCTTGCGCAATCGCAGCTAACTGCGCTGTTTCACCAGGATGATTCATGCCGAGCTCAACCACAGCAAGGCGATCCGTTGCGCGCAATTTCAACAGCGTTAATGGCAAACCAATATCGTTATTCAGATTTCCTTTGGTAACCAAAGTATTTTGTTCGCCCACTGCGGCTTTAAAAATTGAAGCAATCATCTCTTTAACGGTAGTCTTACCATTGCTGCCAGTAACCAACGCCAAAGGAATGGGGTGATTAGCCCTCCATGCTTTTGCTAAATTCCCTAAACCAACACGCGTGTTTGAAACGCAAATAGCAGGTAAGTCCGGCGGGCATTTATCTTGCGCACTAATTAGGGCGGCACTAGCGCCTGCCTTAGCAACATCGGATAAAAAGTCATGTGCATCAAAGCGCTCACCAACTAAAGCGACAAATAATTCATTACGATCGATATGACGACTGTCAGTACCCACTCGAGAAATCGATATTTCCTGGGCAGCTTGTGCAGAAGTATTCAGTAATTTACTTCCAGGCAACATTGCCTGCGCTTGTGCAAGGGTCGTCATGATAGACATCAGACTCCGCCTCCAGCGGCTAAGCGAATATGTTCTTGATCAGAAAAATCAAATTTCTTGCCATTGATTTCTTGAGTAGTTTCATGACCCTTACCAGCAACTAAGACAATATCGCAAACATCTGCATGACGAATTGCAGACATGATGGCAGATGCACGATCGGCTATAGCTTGAACGTTCTGTGCATCCTTGCTAATACCACCGCGCACCATCTCCATAATGGCTTGTGGATCTTCAGAACGAGGGTTGTCACTTGTAATTAGAATATGGTCGGCATTGCGTTCTGCAACAGCGCCCATAAGCGAACGCTTACCAGCATCACGATCACCGCCACAACCAAAGACACACCAAATTTTTCCACCGCGCTGCTCAGCAATAGGACGTAATGCTTGTAAGGTTTTCTCTAAAGCATCTGGGGTATGCGCGTAATCCACAACTGCTAACAAGCCCTCTTTCTTTTGAGATTTACCCAAAGGAATTAACTCCATACGGCCAATCACTGGATTTAATTGGCTAACTTTTTGAGCGGCTACTTCCAAGCTCATACCCTGTGAAAGTAATACCGTCCACACCGCAAGCGCATTACTTAAATTAAACTCACCTAGCAAAGGAATATGCAATTGAGCACTTCCCACTCCATCAAAAATGAAGCTTGCGTTGTAACCCGCTCCACTCAGTAGGATATCTTTTGCATAGATACGGCATAAACGATCACCAAATTTTTCAAATCCTTGGAACGCGGATTGAGACAATGCATATGCCCAGACCTTCAAGCCCTCTTTTGCCAACAAGTTCATGGCAAGCTCACGACCAAAAGCATCATCCAAGTTAATCACTGCGTGCTCAAGACCGGTTTGCTGAAATAACTTAGCCTTTGCCTCCGCGTAATCAGCCATGCTGCCGTGGTAATCCAAATGATCCTGCGTCAGATTCGTAAATACTGCGCATTGAATATCTGTTCCAGCGATTCTCTCTTGATGCAAAGCATGCGAAGATACTTCCATCGCGACTTGTTTAGCTCCAGCGCTACGCAACTCTGCTAACTGCGTTTGTAATTTAGGTGCATCTGGAGTGGTATAGCCAGTTTGCACTAATGCACCAGGGAACCCAGTGCCTAAGGTGCCCAAAACTGCAGTGTGATGACTGCTAGCATCTAAAGCCTGGGCTAACCATTGCGTGATGCTAGTTTTGCCATTAGTGCCAGTGACACCAATGATTTTTAATTCTTTGCTCGGATAACCATACCATTGCGCACAAAGCTCCCCTGCTTTTGCAGCAAGATCTTCAATAGGAAAACATTGTGGATGATCTAAAAATTGCTTACCCATACCCGCCGGATCGAACACTACTGCGGCTGCCCCGCACTCTAATGCAACCTCAATAAATTGACGACCATCGCGCAAGGCGTTGCCATGACCTACAGGGTAGGCAAAAAAGATATCGCCAGACTGTATCTGGCGACTATCCGCACATACTTTTGCGGAGGAGTTCGCTAAAGTATGTAAGTGGTCAATCAAATGATTGGTGTCTATTTTCAAATCCACCCTCATCGTTTCAAAACCACATGTTGAGCGTGTGCAGCTGCTGGCCGAATTTCTTCTGGGGCCTTATCTTCCAACACCATTTGCTTTACTTTGTTGTCTGGCAAGACATTCAATGAACGGAGCGTCTCCCCAACAATTGTCGAGAATACGGGTGCCGCAACATCACCACCGTAGTGACTTCCACCAGTAGGCTCATCAATCATTACCGCAACCACAATACGTGGAGCGCTAATAGGAGCAAGTCCAGCAAAGTAAGCGCGATAAGAATTGCCATATCCTTTGCCAACTAATTTATGGGCAGTGCCTGTTTTTCCGCCAACGCGATAACCTTCAGCCTGCGCTTTGACTGCAGTTCCCCCCGGCTCAGTAACCGCCTCCATCATGTTGCGCATTTCAATAGCCGTTTTTGGTGAGAGCACTTTAATGCCCGGCTTGAACTCAGGACTACGCTCAATCGTCAGGGGAACTAATTCGCCATCACGTGCAAAGACTGTGTATGCGCGCGCTACCTGAAAGAGTGATGCAGAAATACCGTAGCCAAATGCAATACGGGCTTGATCAGTGGGCATCCATTTTTTAAATGGGTGAACCGTACCAGAGACCGCACCAGGAAAGCCAATTTTTGGCGCTTGACCAAAGCCAACTGCGGTATATAAGTCCCACATTTCTTCGGGGGAAAGATTGTTCATCGCAATCTTTGCAGTACCAATGTTGCTAGATTTTTGAATAATTTGTGCAACCGTTAGATTCCCATATGGATGCGTGTCGGTAATTGGCTTAGGTCCAACTAAATAACTCGCACCAATCACCATATTGGTATCCGGTTTAATTGCACCTTTTTCTAAAGCAATTGAAATGGTTAACGGCTTGATAGTTGAACCAGGCTCAAAGGTATCGGTCAATACGCGGTTACGTAATTGCTCGCCTGTTAAATACCTTCGATCATTTGGGTTGTAGCTTGGATAATTTGCCAATGCCAAAATCTCGCCCGTTTGTGTATCGAGCACTACAGCGCCACCCGCTTTAGCGTGATGCTTTTCAACAGCGTCTTTAACAGCGTTATATGCTAGGAACTGAATCTTGCTATCAATAGATAGGTTTAAGTCTTTTCCATTTTGTGGCAACTGCAGGATTGCAACATCCTCAACAACACGACCTAAACGATCAACCACCACACGTCTTTGACCGGGATGACCAGCAAGCTCATTCTCACGAGAAAGCTCCATCCCTTCTTGACCTTTGTCATTCACATTTGTAAAGCCAACCACGTGCGCCATCGCCTCACCTTCAGGGTAGAAGCGACGATATTCATTATTTAAACCAATGCCAGGGATCTCTAGCTGTTTAATTTGCTGCGCTACAACTGGATCTACTTGACGCTTTAAGAAAACCTGCTTGCGCTCTTCTTTCAACTTTTTGCGCAGATCAGATTCGCTCATTTGCAAAAGACTTGCCAATTTCTGCACTTTGTCTGCGGCCAAATCATCTGGAACGGTGTCGTTATAGGCAATCACCGACTTGGCTTCCAAGCTCGTTGCAATCACTTGGCCGTTACGATCCAAAATTTTTCCGCGACTAGCGGGTAGCTCCAATTCGCGTTGAGTGCCACGCACACCTTTAGCTTCATAGAACGCATTTCCTGGACCCTGAATCCAAAACGCACGGAGAAGCAGCATCATGAACACAAAGAACAAAAGGAATAGCATCAAACGCGACCGCCACATTGGCAGGCGTAAAACTAAATTTGGCGTAGTAGAGAAGCCAACCGGTCTCATTTCGCCTCCTTTAAATACAAGGTGCGCTCAGGAGAAATCGGAGACATATGTAATTGATTGCGAGCGACGTCGCGAATACGTGCAGACTTCGATAAATTCCGCTGCTCATACTCTAAACGCAACCAGTCTTGGTTTAACTTACGCTCTTCTATCTGCGCGCGCTCTTGAAGGATGAATAATTTTCGCGCACGTTGCTGAGCCGCAACCAGAGATAGGGCGCAAATCAATAGCAATGCGAGCAGAGTCAAGGTAGCGCGATTCATGCGGATACTCCCATGCGCTTTTCAGCCACACGCATGATTGCAGAGCGGGCACGAGGATTCTCAGATACCTCAGCATCGCTTGGCTTAACTCGACCAATAATTTCGAGGGCGCTTTGTGGCAAGTCTTTTTCGCGTACCGGTAACCCACGGGGCACTTCGACTTTTGCATGCGCTTGCATAAACTGCTTCACGATGCGATCTTCTAACGAATGAAAACTAATCACTGCAAGTCTTGCGCCGGGCTTTAATAATTTCAAAGCCGCCTTCAAACCGAGCTCCAAATCTTCTAACTCGCGATTAATAAAAATACGTAATGCTTGAAAGGTTCTTGTTGCGGGATCTTGGCCAGCTTCGCGGGTACGCACCACGCTTGCAACTAGGCTTGCCAACTGAGTAGTCGTTTTAGGGGAAAGGCCTTCTTCTCGCTTAGCCACTATGGCTTTTGCGATCTGAAATGCAAAGCGTTCTTCTCCGTAAGTCTTAATCACGTGAGTGATTTCCTCCGGTGGCGCCTGCTCCAACCACTCTGCTGCAGTTAAACCATGATCGGTATTCATGCGCATATCGAGTGGACCCTCTCGACGAAAAGAAAATCCCCGATGCGCTTCGTCCACTTGGGGCGAACTGATCCCCAAGTCCAACAATATTCCATCGACTGATTCCGCTTCTGCGTACTGATCCATCTGCGCAAAACTGTCGTGCACGATTTTCAATCTTGGGTCGTTGATTTTTTGCGCCACTGCAATCGCATCCAAATCTTTGTCGAAAGAAATCATGCGCGCCGAAGGATTCAACTCCTTGAGTAAAGCTTGTGTATGACCGCCGCGCCCGAAGGTTCCATCGATCACCAAAATTTTGTTTTCTGTATCTTGATTCCGAATCAGCGGACCGCCAACTAGCGCCGTCACCGCCTCGGCCAGTAACACTGGGCGATGAGTTATGTTCATGGCACCCTGTCATCAAAAATTAAATTGCTTGAGTGCTTCAGGCATGCCTTGCGCAATCGCAGCCTGTTCTTTTGCAGCGTATGTAGCTGCGTCCCACAACTCCAAGTGACTTCCCATGCCGAGCAAAATCACTTCTTTCTCAATTCCGGCAGCAGCACGCAACTCTGGACTCACCAATACGCGACCGGCACTATCCAAATCCATTTCTGCTGCGTTACCTAAAAAAATACGGCGCCACCAATGGGCATCCATCGGAAGTTGCGCAACTCTTGCTCTGAAGGTTTCCCACTCAGGTCTTGGGAAGAGAAGCAAGCAGCCATCGGGGTGTTTTGTGAGCGTGATGCGGCCCTCGCCCTGTACCAACAAGGCGTCACGATGCTTAGCCGGCACAGACATGCGGCCTTTTGCATCTAAATTGAGAGCTGACGCACCTTGAAACACCATTTACCCCACTTTTTCACACTTCCTCCCACTTTAGAGGATCGTACTAAGAGGGTCAAGTGTTTTTAGGAGTTTTTTTAGGAATTTCTCTAGTGTTTACAAACACTTAGCGTCATGTGTTGAGAAAATGGTGATAATAAAATAGCTACTTGAAACAATGGCTTGGAAAATATACTTAAGAATAGATCTTAGCTATTGCGCTAGATAATGCCTAAATATACTGTATTTAAAAACAGTAATACGTAAAAAAATATCTCAAAATTAATCAGAGATGAGTTTTGAGAATCAAAACCTATTTCCGTATTAAATTTTGTAAGCAGTGGTGGTCATTATCTTGGACATCGCCTGCATTATTTTTTGAATGGGTTCTGGCAAATTTGCACCGCCAGCATTTTTTGCGGCCTGTCCGTGAGCAATTTCATCAATGCGCATTTGACCCACAATTGCACGAGATCGTTGATCTTCTTTTGGTAATTTTTCGAGATGACTTTCTAAGTGATTCTCGACTTGTTTTTCTGTTTCAGCAACAAAACCTAAACTCCACTTATCGCCCGCTAAGCCTGCTGCCAAGCCAATTACAAAGGATCCCGCATACCAAAGTGGATTGAGATAACTGGTGTGTGACCCGAGCTCTTGAAGACGAGTTTCACACCATGCCAGATGATCCATTTCTTCTTGCCCAGAGTGATCTAACATCTCCTGAATTTCAGGATTTCGAGCAACCAATTTTTGCGATTGATACAGCGCTTGTGCACAAACTTCACCCACATGATTGACTCGCATGAGTCCCGCTGCATGTTTGCGCTCAACCGCATCCAAACCCAAATTGCCCCCAACATCAGACCCTGGGGTAGGTCTATGTGCATGAGCGCCCCCGACCATCGATCGAAGGGCGGTATCAAACTCCAGAATGAGACGATCTATCGGGGACATGCTTATGGAAAACTAAACCAAAACCTCTGCTTTACAGCTTTGTTTAGTCTTTAAACCTAGTTCTGCCAAGAGCACACGGTCTTGTTCTGCCTCGGGATTACCGGTAGTGAGTAGTTGCTCACCATAGAAAATAGAGTTAGCTCCCGCCATAAAGCACATGGCCTGAACTGCCCTGCCAAGCTCCTGACGACCAGCAGATAAACGAACGCGGGCTTTAGGCATCGTGATCCTAGCAACCGCAATCGTTCTCACAAACTCCAGTGGGTCCAAAGGCTTCTGCTCAGCTAAGGGCGTACCGGCTACTGGCACTAGATGATTGATAGGAACGGATTCTGGGTAGGGGCTCAAATTGGCTAAGCGAGCCAAAAATGCGGCGCGCTGCTTTCTAGATTCGCCCATGCCGACAATACCGCCACAACAAACCGACATGCCAGCGGCACGGACATTGGATATCGTATCCAAACGGTCTTGGTAGCCTCTGGTTGAGATCACAGAACGGTAAAAATCTTCGCTGGTATCTAAGTTATGGTTATAAAAGTCAAGCCCTGCCTCTTGCAGTGCCTGGGCTTGATCGGCCTCCAGCATGCCTAAGGTGGCACAGGTCTCCAGACCCAAGGCTTTTACGCCCTTAATCATGGCAGTCACTTTTTCAATATCGCGGTCTTTGGGTTCGCGCCATGCGGCACCCATACAGAAACGGTTAGAACCCGCGGCTTTAGCAGCTTTGGCAGCCTCTAAAACCTCTTCTAAGCCCATTAACTTCTCAGCCTTAACATCCGTGTCATAACGAGCAGCCTGAGGACAATAGCCACAATCCTCTGGGCAGCCACCCGTCTTAATGGACAGCAGCGTGGCTAATTCAACATCACCTTCTGGGAAATAGGCTTTATGAGTCTCCTGAGCCTTCAGCATCAATTCATTCAAAGGGAGCGCAAATAAGGCTTCAATTTCAGCCACCGACCACTCACCAGATGCCTCGACACCTGCGTTTACACCCTGATGCAAATCCGCTTTAGATTTGAATTGGGTTAAGGGTTTTTCAACGGTTTGAGTGTCCTGCATGGGTAAATTCCAGAAAATGAGGGGATTCAAGGCATAAACATAACAGATACAGGCCTGAATTTGGAAAAACTAGTGGTCAAATATCAAACATGAAGGTTATTTCTGATTTAAATCAAGCCCCCCTCGTTGATCGCAGCCTTGCAGCCGTTTGGCACCCATGCACTCAGATGAAACAGCATGAGTCCTTTCCGCTGGTTGCCATTACAAAAGGTAAGGGTGCTTGGCTCTATGACGAAAACGGAAAAGCCTTACTCGACTCCATTAGTTCTTGGTGGACGAATTTATTTGGCCACTCCAACCCACGCATCAATCAAGCCATTACCGCGCAACTCGAAAAAATTGAGCATGTGATGCTCGCCGGGTTTACGCATGCGCCCGTAGTAGAGCTATCTGAAAAACTGTCTGCACTCACCAATCACCATTTAGGCCATGTCTTCTACGCTTCTGATGGTGCGTCTGCAGTAGAAATAGCGCTCAAGATGAGTCACCACTACTGGCAACTCAACGGCAAACCACAAAAGAAAAAATTTGTTTGCTTGGAAAATGGTTATCACGGGGAAACACTTGGTGCATTAGCGGTAACGGACGTTGCTATTTTCCGGGAAGCCTATGGATCACTCTTGCAAGATGTATTTACTATCGCATCACCTGATGCACGCAAGGCAAAAAATGGTGAGAGCGCAGAAGATGTAGCAAGATATGCAGCAAAACAACTCGAAGAATTATTTGTAAAAGAACATGACAATATTGCTGCCATCATTGTTGAACCTTTGGTGCAGTGCGCAGGGCAAATGGCCATGCATTCTCCTGAATACCTTCGGTTAGTCAGGGATTTATGTGATCGCTATGAAGTACATCTGATTGCAGATGAGATTGCGGTGGGCTGTGGGCGGAGTGGCAAGTTCTTTGCCTGTGAGCATGCTGGTATCTGGCCAGACTTCTTAACCCTGTCTAAAGGGATTAGCGGCGGCTATCTTCCGCTGTCGCTCTGCCTAACTACCGACCAGATATATCAAGCCTTTTACGGCGACCAAACTCAGCAAGGGTTTTTGCATTCTCATTCTTATACCGGTAATCCACTAGCGTGCGCTGCTGCACTTGCGTGTCTAGAGATTTTCGAAACTGACAAAGTATTAGAAAAAAATATTGAGCGCTCAAAGGATTTAGCAAATGCATTTGCGTGGTCAAAAACAGATTCCCGCATTGAATATTGGCGCCAGCAAGGAATGATCTTGGCATTCGATATTAAAAATGAGTTTCTAAAAAATCCTAAGACATTTGCGAGAACTATGTTTTCGAACTGCTTAGCTGAGGGGGTATTGATCAGACCAATCGGCAATACTATCTATGTCATGCCGCCGTATATTTTATCTACAGTAGAAACCACGCAACTAGGTCATGCTGTGCAAGTTGCCCTTGAGAAAACCTTAGTATGACAAATACATATCAGGCCTTAAAGTTAGCGCAAGAGCAGATTGCAGATCTTGAGTCGCAATTGCTCAAACGCAAACTCAGAGCAACTACATCTCCATGTGATACCAAAGCCATAGTCGATGGACGCGAGCTCAAAGCATTTTGTAGCAATGATTATTTAGGGCTTGCAAACCATCCCGAGTTGATTCAAGCCCTTGCTGAAGGCGCTCAGAAGTATGGGGTAGGCAGTGGCGCCTCCCATCTGATTAGCGGCCACAGTAGGGCTCATGAACTGCTTGAAAACCAATTGGCCTCTTTTCAAAAGCAACATATTCCGAATGCGCGTGCCCTATTTTTTAGTACCGGCTATCTTGCCAACCTTACCGCCATCACAGGTCTAGCGAGACTTGCGCGGCAAAAATCTACTAGCATTTATTCAGCCAAGCTAAACCATGCTTCTTTAATTGATGGCATTCGTTTAGCGGCCGCTCAGACTCAAGCAAATGTCGCGCTGTTTGATCACATGCAACTTGACACATTAAATGAATTACTGAAAACAGATCAACATCCACTAAAGATCATTGTTACTGATGGCGTCTTCAGTATGGATGGTGACCTCGCTCCAATTAAGGGATTGTTAAAACTTGCTGAGCAATACGATGCACTATTACTTGTGGATGATGCTCATGGTTTCGGAATATTGGGCAAACAAGGTCATGGCATTTTGGAGCAGGAAAGTATCTGCTCTGATCGTATTATTTATATTGGCACACTTGGAAAAGCTGCAGGCGTCAGCGGCGCCTTTGTTTGTGCACAAGACACTTTTATTGAGTGGCTCATTCAAAAGGGTCGCCCTTTCATTTACAGCACTGCAACACCACCTGCGATAGCACACACTCTCTCAAAGAGCTTGAAAATCATTGAAAGTGACGAGGGCATCAATCGCCGCATTCATCTCAACAAACTGATTGGTATCTGGCAAGATGAAATGCAATTTTCTCAATGGTCAAAGGTGCCTTCTTGTACCGCCATACAGCCCGTTATTTTGGGCAGCAATGCCAATGCCCTGCTCGCCGCTAAGTTACTTGATGATGCTGGATATTGGATTCCTGCTATTCGTCCTCCTACCGTACCCAATGGCAGTGCAAGATTACGCATTACGTTCTCTGCTAACCATAGCGAAGCAGATGTGCGTCAACTAATCCACACCTTAAAAGCTATTGAGCAAGCAGTCATTCAAAAAGGCTCTCATGAGTAAGGCCACAGGCTTCTTTGTCGCCGGTACAGACACTGAGGTTGGAAAAACTTTGGTGAGCGGTGCTCTCATTCTGAAATTGCGCGAACAGGGAATCAATGCGATTGGTTTTAAACCAGTTGTCGCTGGAACCTATCAAGATGGGAAAGACAAGACTCTGAATGAGGATTTGGAAACACTCCGTATTGCCTCAAACCTTGACTCTAGTGCATTGAGTTTGTGTCCTTATATATTGGACCAACCAGCTGCCCCCCATTTAGTGGCGGCACATCAAGGACTGAAACTTGAAATGGGTGTGATCTTGCAGGGTTTTCAGAACATTCAAAATCAAGCAGATTGCGTTGTGGTTGAAGGTGCTGGCGGCTTAATCGTCCCCCTCAATAATCAGGAAGATTTAGCGATGTTCGCGAAAGCAATTAAATTGCCCATCATCCTGGTAGTCGGCATGAAATTAGGCTGCATTAATCATGCCCTCCTAACTTGTGAGGCAATCAAAGCGCGTAACTTAAATATTGCGGGATGGGTAGCAAATACCCTATCCACCGAAATGCCTTTGCTTGAAGAAAATATTCAGACTCTACAAGCCAGAATAGACGCCCCATTTTTAGGCCTCATACCAGCGCTTCCAAAAGAACTCCAAAAAGCCGATAACAGCCCATATTCAATTGAAGCCTTGGGTTTTGCTGCAAAGCACATTCAATTACCGAACAATTAATTTGCGGTAATTTAGCCCGAAAGGCATATCCAAAGACTTTCGGATAAGATGAAGGGATGCATTTATCCCCAGAAATTATTGACTCCGCGGAAGCTATTCAAGAAATTCGACGCAATATTCATGCGCATCCTGAATTGCGTTTCGAAGAAAATCGCACTGCCGATCTAGTTGCGGAAGCGCTTTCTAGCTGGGGAATTACAGTCTATCGTGGCATGGGAAAAACGGGTGTTGTAGGTCGTTTGGATGGTGACTTAGGTCCCGGAAAAATGATTGGTTTGCGCGCTGATATGGATGCGCTTCCATTGCAGGAGCACAACAACTTTGCTCATGCATCAACAAACCCCGGAAAAATGCATGCTTGTGGACATGATGGTCACACAGCAATGCTACTTGGAGCGGCGCAATATTTATCAAATCACCGCGACTTCAAAGGCACTGTGATTTTTATTTTCCAACCAGCAGAGGAAGGTGGTGCTGGTGCGAATGAAATGATTAAGGATGGACTTTTCAAAGAGTTTCCATGCGACGCAGTATTTGGCTTGCATAACTGGCCCGGCTTGGCAGAAGGTCACTTTGGAGTGACCCCTGGCCCAATGATGGCTTCAAGCAATACTTTTGAAATTACCATCACAGGCAAAGGCGGTCACGCCGCCTTACCCCACAATAGCGCAGATCCAGTATTTACTGGCGCCCAAGTAGTGCTTGCATTACAGAGCATCATTACACGCAATAAGCGTCCTGTAGATGCTGCTGTTTTGTCCATCACGCAATTTCATGCGGGCGAAACGAGCAATGTCATTCCGGATAGCGCCTTCATTGGCGGTACGGTACGTACATTTACTTTGGATGTCTTAGATTTAATCGAGCAACGTTTACGAGAAATCGCTCATAGCGTTGCAGGCGCATTTGATTGCCAAGCAGAAATTACGTTTTCTAGAAATTACCCGCCTCTTATTAATCATACCAACGAAGTGGAATTTGCAACCGAAGTCATGAGTGAACTGGTTGGCAAGCAGAATGTAAATGCTTCAATCGATCCTACGATGGGCGCGGAAGACTTCGCGTTTATGTTGCTAGAAAAGCCCGGCTGTTACGTATTCTTAGGCAATGGGGACGGCGATCATCGCTCAGTAGGTCATGGCATGGGTCCATGCCACTTACACAATCCCTCTTACGACTTCAATGACTCCTTGATTCCAATCGGCGTGAGCTATTGGGTTAAACTAGCTCAACGCTTCCTAGAAAAAAACTGAGTTCTTTCAAACTTTCTCTTAAACTATTGAATTAAGAGTTGGTAAATTTGGCTGGGCGCTTTTCCATGAATGCAGCCATGCCTTCTTTCTGGTCATTCGTTCCAAAACAAGCATGAAAGAGGCGGCGCTCAAAATGAATACCTTCAGACAAAGTGGTTTCATAAGCAGTGTTGATACTTTCTTTCACCATCATTGCGGTTAACAAAGGCATATCTGCAATTCCTTTGGCAATTGCTTTAACTTCTTTCAGCAAATCTGCTTGTGGGAAGATCCTTGCAACCAAACCGGAGCGCTCAGCTTCAGCGGCATCCATCATGCGGCCCGTCAAAGCTAGATCCATCGCTTTTGCTTTGGATACCGCGCGAGGCAAACGTTGCGTGCCTCCAGCCCCAGGAATGATTCCTAACTTCACCTCAGGCTGAGCAAACTTAGCGTTATCCGCCGCCATGATCGTGTCGCACATCATGGCCAACTCACAGCCTCCGCCCAGGGCATAGCCAGAGACAGCAGCGATTACAGGCTTACGTACTTTTTTGATCTCTTCCCAGTTACGGGTAATAAAGTCTCCGCGATAAACATCCTTCAAACCATACTTGGCCATTGAAGCAATATCCGCTCCAGCAGCAAATGCTTTTTCACTGCCAGTAACGATCATGCAACCAATATTGTCGTCCGCGTCAAATGCCAATAATGCAGCGCCAAGCTCTTCCATGAGTTGATCATTCAAGGCATTCAATACTTCAGGGCGATTCAAAGTAATGGTGGCAACCTTACCGTCCACCTCAGTCAAAATTGTTTTGTAGCTCATGAATTTCTTTCAGTGAAAAGTATTAATTAACGCGGTAACAACAACCACATCCTGCCATTTTGTTTCATACGACCCGCCATCTCTCCAGCAGCATCGCCGGATCCCCAATAGTAGTCTGCCCTCACGCCGCCCACAATTGCCTTACCCGTATCCTGCGCCATCACCAGCTTTTGCAAAGGCTGACTACTCAATGGTTTAGTAGCTGCTAAAAAGACAGGTGCACCCAGTGGCAAGGCTTGTAAATCTACCGCAATACTGCGCTCAGCTGTGAGCGGAACACCGAGAGCGCCATTAGGGCCTAAATCAGCAGAAACGTTACCGGGCAACTCTTTAAAGAAAACGAAACGGGGATTGGCATTGAGCATTTCATTTACTTGGCCGGGATTACGCTTGGCCCATTGTGAAATGCCTTGCATCGTTGCTTCACTGCGTGTGATTTCTTTGCGATCTAACAACCACTGAGCAAAGGATTTAAAGGGCTGATCATTGGTGCCCGCATAACCTAGGCGCAGGATGCGTCCATCCTCAAGACGAATTTTTCCAGAGCCTTGAATTTGCATGAACGCTGCTGCCACTGGATCTTGTACCCAAGCAATTTCAGAGCCCTGCAAGACACCAGAACTCATTAGCTCAGCACGGCTTGGGCCTGGGTTGGGCTTAGACTTGCGCCAGGCATTAGGGTAGCCGTAGAGCGGCACGTTATAAGTACTCGTACGAGCTTGTGAACCATTCATTACCGGTTCGTAATAACCTGTGATCAAGCCCGTGTCACTACCGGAGCTATTGCGAATTTCATAAGCTTGAAAATTATTTTCAAAATATTTACGAATAGCCTGCGTATCACGGCTGGATACATTGGCAGCCTGGGCACACACTGAGCGCCAGTTCACATCAGTACTTTTCTTACGCAAAGCATCACAACTTTTTAACCAAGCAGGCCAAGCCTGAGACAAGTCGTCTTCCTGCCATCCAGGTAAGGCTTGCCAAGAGACAGCGCTAAAGCTTGCAATCGAGGAGCTATAGCTTGATGGCGAAGCGCCGGAACCACTTGAGCGATATCCCGTCCCCCGAGTAGGAGGCGTAGAACATCCAACAATCAAGCTAGCTATGAGGATAGCGAATACACTTAACGGAACTAATTTAAATTTAGAAATCATGATTGCCAATTTACTCGATGAATACCCAATGCTACTGTTTGTTTTTGAAGGCGCTGTTGCCTTAGGACTTTTGTTATTTATTGTTCTTTGGACCGGCAACGGCAAAAAATAGCATTCTCACCACCCTACATTAATGCAGGGTACGTGGCATCACCAGGGCAAACTCTGGGATAGGGGCCTGAAAGAACTGGGCATCCTCAGTGACACAGAAATACTCCCCACGCATTGTTCCGGCGGGAGTAGGCAAAGTTGCCCAGCTGGTGTACTCAAAGTGCTCTCCAGAGCGTAATAGCGGTTGCTGCCCAACAACGCCCAGGCCTCGGACCTCCTGGACATCGTTATCCCCGTCTGTAATGAACCAATGGCGGGCAATTACCTGAATACTGGCCGTCCCCGTATTGCGGATAGTTACCGTATAAGCAAAGGCAAATTGGCGGTTATCGGGGTCAGATTGCTCAGGAAGGTACTGGGCTTTGACCGTAATGCTCATTTCGTGGGGATTCATGGACGAATTCTGCTCCATCCTAAGGCCAACTGCAAGCTAGAATCTAGGGATGGAAAGCCAAAAATCATCCTCAAATAGTCAATTTGTTATTGCCCCATCCATTTTGTCGGCTGACTTTGCCTGCCTTGGCAAGGAAGTTCAGGACGTTTTAGTGGCAGGCGCTGATTGGATTCACTTTGACGTGATGGATAACCACTATGTGCCCAACCTTACCATTGGCCCCTTGGTTTGCGAGGCTATTCGACCTTATGCAAATAAAGATGGGAAGCCTGCGGTGATCGATGTGCATTTAATGATCGAGCCGGTAGATCGCATCGTCCCTGACTTTGCTAAAGCGGGTGCCAATTTAATTAGCTTTCATCCTGAAGCAAGCCCTCATGTCAATCGCACATTGAACTTGATTCGCGATCAGGGATGTCAAGCGGGTCTTGTTTTAAATCCGGCCACGCCGCTAGACCATCTCGATCACACCTTGGAATTATTAGATCTTGTATTACTCATGTCCGTAAATCCAGGATTTGGTGGTCAATCATTTATCCCAAGCACTCTGAATAAGATTGCTCAAGTTCGCACACGCCTCGATCGCTACCAGGCTGAGACTGGTCGACACATTCGTCTTGAGGTAGATGGTGGAATTAAAGTCGATAATATTGCAGAGGTAGCACGAGCAGGCGCAGATACTTTTGTTGCAGGCTCAGCAATTTATGCACAAGAAAATTATGCAAAGGTAATTCAAGCAATGCGCACTGAATTAGGAAAGTCAGGAAAAGCGTAATGCAGCTTGCAGAATTTAACGCTCTAGCAAAGCAGGGTTTCAATCGTATTCCCCTGATCAAAGAAGTATTGGCAGACCTAGAGACGCCACTATCACTCTACGTCAAACTGACTCAAGCATTTGGCAAGACCAATACCTACTTATTGGAGTCTGTTCTAGGTGGCGAGCGTTTCGGCCGCTTCTCCTTTATTGGCCTGCCTGCCAGGACGATTGTCAGAACTGTTGGCACCCCTTCAACACCAGTCAACGAAGTAGTGACTGATGGGAAAGTAGTTGAGACTAATACTGATAATCCACTCGATTTTGTGGACGCTTATTTCAAGCGTTTTAAGGTGGCCTTGCAAGCTGATATGCCCCGCTTTTGTGGTGGTCTTGCCGGCTATTTTGGTTATGACACCGTTCGCTATATCGAGTCACGTTTAGCCAAACATCAACTGCCAGATGAATTGGGTGTACCAGATATCCAGCTCATGTTGACTGAAGAGTTGGCGGTGATCGATAACGTTGCGGGCAAAATTTATTTGATTGTCTACGCAGATCCGAGCATTGCTAATGGTTTTGAAAAAGCACAAGATCTCTTAAAAGAATTACTCGCTTGCCTTAGTAAGCCAGTAAATATGCCGGCATCTTTACCAAGCGCTAAAACTGATCTCGTCCGCAAATTCAAAGCAGCCGATTTTGAAAATGCAGTACTCAAAACTAAAGAATATATTTTGGCTGGCGATTGCATGCAAGTTGTCATTGGTCAGCGTATTAGCAAGCCATTTACGGACTCACCTTTAGCTCTCTACAGAGCGTTGCGCTCACTTAATCCATCGCCATATATGTACTTCTATGACTTTGGCGATTTGCAAATTGTGGGTTCATCTCCTGAGATTTTGGTGCGGCAAGAAAAACGGGCTGCCGAGAAAATTGTGACTATCAGACCGCTAGCCGGCACCCGTCCTCGCGGAGCCAACCCAGAGGAAGATGAGCGTTTAGCCAAAGAACTCCTGGCTGACCCCAAAGAAATTGCAGAGCATGTGATGTTGATTGATTTAGCACGTAATGACGTGGGTCGCATTGCCAAGACTGGCTCAGTTAAGGTAACCGACTCCATGTCTATTGAGAAGTATTCCCACGTTCAGCACATCGTGAGTTCGGTAGAGGGTGATCTTTTGGACAATATGAGCAATATGGACGTATTACGAGCGACTTTCCCGGCAGGTACCCTATCAGGCGCGCCGAAAATTCGGGCGATGGAAATCATTGATGAAATGGAAATTGTGAAGCGCGGCGTATATGGTGGCGCAGTAGGCTACCTGTCTTTCTCAGGCGATATGGATGTGGCCATTGCCATTCGTACCGGCGTGATCCGTGACGGCATGCTGCACTCTCAAGCAGGGGCTGGCGTCGTTGCCGACTCTGACCCGACTGCTGAATGGAAAGAAACTGAAGCCAAGGCTCGCGCGGTATTGACTGCGGCAGATTTAGTACAAGGAGGACTCGATGCTCCTAATGATTGATAACTACGATTCTTTTACTTACAACCTCGTTCAATACTTTGCAGAACTAGGTGAAGAGGTCAAAGTCTTTCGCAATGATGAAATTGCTGTGGAAGAGATTGCCAAACTGAATCCAGCGCGCATTTGCATCTCACCTGGGCCATGCAGCCCTTCTGAGGCAGGTATTTCAGTCGAAACCATTAAGCGTTACGCAGGTCAAATTCCGATCCTTGGTGTTTGTTTGGGGCACCAAGCTATTGGTGAAGCATTCGGCGGAAAAGTCATTCGCGCCCAAAAAGTCATGCATGGCAAAACCGACAGCATTCATCACACAGGTGTGGGTGTGTTTAAAAATTTGCCCGATCCATTTAAGGTCACTCGCTATCACTCATTAGCCATTGAAAAAAGCTCTTTACCTACAATGCTTGAGGTGACTGCAACTTCATCCGATGGCGAGATCATGGGCGTACGTCACAAAGAGCTCGCGGTTGAGGGCGTGCAATTCCACCCAGAATCCATTCTTTCTGAGCATGGGCACGCCTTACTCAAGAATTTTTTACAAAACAAATAAACAGTCTGCCAATAGCGCTATGTCAATTACTCCGCAAGAAGCTCTACAACGCTGCATTGAACATCGTGAACTGTTTCATGATGAAATGACAGCCATGATGCGGCTCATCATGAGCGGTGAGATGGCACCAGAGTTGGTAGCCGGACTGTTGGTTGCCTTGCGCACTAAAAAAGAAACCGTTGGTGAGATTGCTGCTGCTGCACAAGTCATGCGAGAGTTTGCTACCTCAGTAAAAGTGGATGACCGTAAGCACTTGGTGGATGTGGTGGGCACAGGTGGTGATGGCGCCCATACATTTAACATCTCTACTGCAGCGATGTTTGTAGCTGCGGGAGCGGGCGCAAAGATAGCCAAACATGGTAATCGCAGTGTAAGCAGTAAATCAGGCAGCGCAGATGTATTAGAGGCGCTTGGTGTGAATCTAGCTTTATCTGCTGAGCAGGTTGCCACATGCATCTCATCAGTAGGCGCGGGATTCATGTTTGCTCCGAATCATCATCCAGCGATGAAGAATGTTGTACCTATCCGCAAGCAACTCGGTGTCCGGACTATCTTCAACATCCTTGGCCCACTTACCAACCCTGCTGATGCCAAGCGGATTTTGATGGGTGTATTTCATGCCGACCTAGTTGGTATTCAGGCACGTGTATTACAAGCTTTGGGAATGGAGCATGCTCTCGTTGTGTATGGGCGAGATGGCCTAGATGAAATTTCCTTAGAGGGCCCAACCTTAGTTGGCGAACTTAAAGATGGCGTAGTGCGCGAATATGAAATTCATCCAAAAGATTTTGGATTAAATGCCGCGCCCACCAACAGCTTTAAAGTGGCTAATGCTGAAGAGTCCAAGCAGATTGTCTTGGATGTGCTCGATGGCAAACCCGGGCCTGCAAGCGATATCGTCTGCCTTAATGCCGGCGCCACACTATATGTAGCTGGAGTAGCAAAAGACATTGCTAGCGGTATTACCCTGGCTAGAGCAGCCATCACCTCTGGAGCGGCACGTCAAAAGTTAGATGCTTTTGTTGTAGCAACCCAATCTCAATAATTGATTATTCATGAGCGATATCCTCGACAAAATTGTTGCTACCAAAAAGATTGAGGTAGCTAGCTGCCTGCAGAAAATATCGCTTGCCAATCAACGTGAGCAAGCCCAAGCTAATAATCTTGATGCCCTTCTAAAGCCAAGAGGCTTTATTCAGGCTATTGAGAATAAGATTTCTGCCGGCAAAGCAGGAGTCATTACTGAAATCAAAAAGGCAAGTCCGAGCAAAGGCATCTTGCGCGAGAACTTCGTGCCAGCAGACATTGCCCAGTCCTATGAAAAGCATGGCGCCGCATGTTTGTCAGTGTTAACCGATGTAGATTACTTTCAAGGCTGCAATGCCTATCTACAAGAAGCTCGATCCGCATGCAATATCCCAGTATTACGCAAGGACTTCACCATAGACCCTTATCAAGTCTATGAAGCTCGTGCGATTGGCGCCGATGCAATCTTGCTGATCGTGGCTTGCCTAGAATTAAATCAAATGAAAGAGCTCGAGGCTTGCGCTCATGAATTAGGTCTAGATGTTTTAGTCGAAGTTCACAATGCCCCAGAATTAGAGCAAGCCCTAGAACTCAGAACACCTTTGCTTGGTATTAACAATCGCAACCTCAAAACCTTTGAGGTAACACTGCAAACCACCCTCTCTCTAATGTCCATGGTTCCGGACAACAAAACCTTAGTCACAGAGTCTGGTATCTTGAATCGCACGGATGTAGAGCTCATGCGCAACAATCAAATCAACGCATTCCTAGTTGGGGAAGCATTTATGCGCGCCAAAGATCCAGGTACAGCCCTTAGTGAGCTGTTTTCCTAGTTTTTCGCAATAGATCTAAGCAGTATTTAATCAAAGAGATTAGCAGTAGCGAGCCCAGCACATCACCAATAAACATCACTAAGAAGTGATTTACACTACCCGTATCTTCAAGGGTCATCGTAGCGAACCACCACTGATGCAGCCCCGCTGAAAGTAGTGAATAAATCAAAATACAAGCAATGAGTTTGGGGAAGTTGAGATTACTTAAGTCTGACTCAAGGCGAAGATTGCTAAAAACAAAAAATCTTGCCAGATAAGGTGCAAACCCTGAAATTAATCCAACGCCAATACACACCGTCAAGTCGTGCGGGAAGTCTCCGTAATAGCTAATTAAAAATGAGGCTATAGCAATTCCAATGGCGCCGGGTAAACCAAAAATTAAGGTCAGAAATAAGCGAAGGCCAGCAGGTAGATAAATCCAACTTACTCCTAAGCCAAAAGTAATACTGTTGGTAAGCCAGCCATTGCAATAAAAAAGAAGTGTGTACGCCATCGCACTAATGACGCACCCGAAAATCCATTCTGAAGAAATTTTAAATAACCTAAACATTAATATCAGTATGGATTAATTTTTATTGATACGCATCAATTGCCAAAATTAGACTAAGGGAATACACTAGACCTAGCCCTAGAGCAAATACAAATAAATACTAAATATGTCATCCACTAAACCGTCACCCTATATCAAGTTCCTCAACTTAATTGATGCTCTTGATCGCATCAATCCAGGGAAAAAACTTGATTGCATTGAAGAGAGTTTGCTCGACAAGATTGTTTCTTGCGCCCATGCCAAGCAAGCAATTTTGGTTGGTGATTTGATCTCCATTTCTGACCTTGGTTCACAAGCTACATTGCATGGTCGACTCAAAAATCTCAGCGCTTTAGGCTATATCAAAATGGCTGCCAATACCGATGGTCGTAAAAAGGAAGTGTTGCCTACCAAGATTGCTCTAAAACGCTATGAAGAGATTTCTAAATGTTTAGAGAAGGCAGCAAAAGCTTCTTAATCACTTAACCCCAATACATAAGCAAAAAGCCCTGAAAAGGGCTTTTTTATTGGGTAAAAATAAGAGCGGTTTAGACATTAAACAAGAAGTTCAATACATCTCCATCTTTAACAACATACTCCTTGCCTTCAGCGCGCATCTTACCGGCTTCCTTAGCGCCAGACTCCCCTTTGAATTGCACAAAGTCTTCATAGGAGATTGTCTGAGCACGAATAAAGCCACGCTCAAAGTCTGTATGAATCACGCCAGCTGCTTGAGGTGCTGTATCACCAACATGGATAGTCCAAGCGCGAACCTCTTTAACTCCTGCCGTGAAATAGGTTTGCAAACCAAGCAATGAATAACCCGCACGAATCACACGATCTAAACCTGGCTCTTCCATACCCAAGTCAGCCAAGAACTCAATCTTGTCTGCTTCTTCTAAGTCAGCAATCTCCGCTTCAATCGCAGCGCATACAGCAACAACTGGAGCATTTTCTTTTGCCGCATGTTGCTTCACAGCCTCGAGGTGTGGATTATTTGAGAAGCCATCTTCTTTGACGTTCGCAACATACATTGCAGGCTTAGCAGTAATCAAACACAACGGTTTAATCAATAATTTTTCGTCATCATTCAGATTCAAACTGCGCACTGGCAGAGCAGAATCTAGATGAGTCTGAACTTTGGTCAGAACAGCAACCAAGGCAGCAGCCTCTTTATCATTGCCAGACTTAGCAGCCTTGCTTGAGCGATTCAGCGTTTTCTCAACTGTTGCCAGATCCGATAAGGCTAATTCGGTATCAATCACACCAATGTCAGCAATGGGATCAATTTTCCCGGCAACGTGTATGACGTTGGGATCCTCGAAACACCGGACGACATGGGTAATAGCATCCGTTTCACGAATATTCGCTAAAAACTGATTACCAAGACCTTCACCTTTTGAGGCGCCAGCTACCAAACCAGCAATATCGACAAATTCGACTGCTGCAGGCAGGATGCGCTCAGGCTTCACGATCCCAGCCAAGGCGGCTAGACGGGGGTCAGGAACCTCAACAACGCCCACATTAGGCTCAATCGTGCAGAAAGGATAGTTTTCCGCTGCGATTCCAGCCTTGGTAAGCGCATTAAAGAGGGTAGATTTGCCGACGTTAGGCAGGCCGACGATGCCACATTTCAAAGACATAGCGTTATTGTAAAGGGGCTGGTTTCGATATCATCGAGTTATGTCAGAAGTTCACCCAAATAACGCATCTAAATCCCACACCCAAATCCGCACAGTAGATATTGTCGTGGTTGGCGGAGGCATTGCTGGTAAGGCTTGCGCCCTAGGTCTAGCCCAGCTTGGCTTACAAACCATTGAAATTGCCCCCGATTTAGCGCAAAACGTCCCAAGCCCGCAAGGCGCTCAATGGGGCCAAAGAATCTACGCCTTTTCTCCTAGCACCCAAAAATTACTAGCCCATTTGCACATTTGGGATGCAATTGATCACGGCCGCCTGCAAGCAGTCCGAGATATGCGCATCTACGGTGACCGAGGAGAAAAGAATGACCAACTCCATCTCTCTGCATTTGAAGCGGGCACTCCACAACTTGCCTGGATTGGAGAAGCCAATTTAATTGAACACACCATTGATCAAGCTTCGCGTTTTCAGAATAAGTTAGAGCGTATCAATGATGTTGTGGAAAAAATTCAGGTAGACGCTGATGGAACTACTCTGCATTTAAAAAATGGCGGGTGCATTCGTGCACAACTCGTAATCGCTGCTGATGGCGCCAACTCCCCAATTCGCAATGAATTGGGTATTAGCGCAAGTGAAGAAAGTTATTCACAAAGTGCAGTCGTTGCCAATTGGCTTTGTGACTATCCCCATTTAGAAACTGCCTTTCAATGGTTTTTACCAGGGGGCGATATTGTGGCAATGCTGCCCTTGCCAGGAAAACAAGTGTCGATGGTTTGGTCTACTTCCCCAGAACATGCGGCTGATTTATTAAAACTAGATCAAGCGCAATGGCTGGATCAATTCTCATCCATTGCTAATGGTGCTATCACCAAACAATTAGGCGCGCTGACTCTGAACTCAGTACCAGCAGCTTTCCCTTTGAGAAGGATTCGAGCTAAACGATTTATCGGGCCTGACGCCTCTCCGAAGGTTGTGCTCATTGGCGATGCGGCCCATGTCATGCATCCACTAGCTGGGCAAGGCCTGAATCTAGGGCTGCGAGATGTTGCCGTACTGCTGAATATTTTGGGCAAGCGTGAATCGTTCCGCGCACTTAGTGACTTGGTATTGCTTCGACGTTATGAACGACAACGTCAAGGCGACACTAGCGCTCTCTTATGGGTTACCGATAAACTCAAGAAATTATTTTCTGCAAGTAGTAGCACTGAACGCCAGCTCCGCAATTGGGGTTTAGGTCTAGTAAACAAAAGCCACTTTATAAAACAGCGCTTAATTGAACGCGCTTTAGGAGAGATTGATTTTGAATAAATTGTTATCTGCGATTGCATTTATTGGCACAACCCTACTCTGCACGAGTCCACTGTATGCACAACAAGAACAGCAATTGAAGACTGAGATTCAAAAGAAGTTGGGTGCCAATGCCAAAGTGAAGAGTGTTTCACCAGCTCCAATTTCCGGTCTTTATGAAGTACTAGTTGGCAATGATATTTTTTATACCGATACCTCGGGGAAGTACTTGATTCAAGGAGAAATCATTGAGCTCGCATCCGGTAAAAATATTACCGAGCAAAGACAGGCAGATTTAAACCGCATTAAATGGAGTGAATTGACACCTGCCAACGCCATTAAAAATGTTCGTGGCAATGGTAGTCGCCAGCTGGCAGTCTTCTCCGATCCAAACTGTGGCTATTGCAAGCGCCTAGAGAAATCCCTACAGCAGCTTGATAACGTCACCATCTACACCTATTTAATTCCAATCTTGTCGCCGGATTCTGCGCAAAAGTCGAAGCAAATTTGGTGCTCTTCTGATCCCTATAAGGCTTATATTGATTGGATGGTGAATGGTATTACGCCTAGCGGCAAGGGGGAGTGCAGCACACCACTAGATAAAAATATGGCTTTCGCAAAGACCTATGGAATCACGGGCACGCCGACTTTATTCTTCACTGATGGCAGTCGCTTCCCTGGCGCAGTACAAATTACTGATATTGAAAAGAAATTTAGTTCTCTGAAATAAATATCATGAACCATGCCGACTTACCCGCAATTCAATATACGGTCTGGCCGGCCGATCTGCACGGCCATCGCTATCGCGTCAAACTGCATATTGCTAACCCCGATCCCGATGGACAGGTGCTGCAAATGCCAGCCTGGATTCCAGGCAGTTATTTAATTCGTGATTTCAGCAAACATGTCGAATCAATTGAAGCGTTTTCAGCAGAAGGCGCTAAGAGAAAAATAACGCTCGAACGTATTGATAATGACCATTGGCGCTTACCACCATGCAATGGTCCGATAGAGGTGCTCAGCACTGTTTATGCTTTTGATTCTTCAGTACGTGCAGCGTATCTAGATACCGAGCGCGCCTTCTTTAACGCCACTAGCCTATGTCTAGCCGTCAAAGGGCAAGAGCATTTGCCTTGCTCGCTCGCTATCACGGCGCCAGAACTTGCCTTTGCTGACCACTGGACAGTTCAAACCACCTTGAGGGCCGCCAAGATAGATGAGCGTGGGTTTGGTTTTTATCTGGCACGAAATTATGATGATTTATTGGATCACCCTGTAGCCATGGGCGAGTTCCAACTGGTGCACTGGAAATCAAATGGTGTAGCTCATCGCATGGCAATACAGGGCTGCAATCATATTGTTGATGCCAAGCGCCTTGCACAAGATTTACAAGCAATCTGCACCAGCACTATTGATCTCTTTGAACCAAAATCTAAGCGCGCTCCTTTTAATGAATATCTTTTCTTAGTCAATGCGGTATTAAATGGTTATGGTGGACTTGAGCATCGTAATAGTACCGCGTTACTTTGCAGACGCGATCAAATCCCCCAAGAAAACACTCTCTTTGAAGAATCTACGTATAGAGAATTTTTAGGCCTGTGTAGTCACGAGTATTTTCATGCATGGCTGGTTAAGCGCATTCAGCCAAAAGCCTTTCAACCGTATGATCTGGCCAAGCGTAATCACACTCGCTTACTGTGGGTGTTTGAAGGCTTCACCAGTTACTACGACGATCTCCAACTACTGCGTAGTAAACGAATTGACCTCAAGACTTATCTAAAACTCGTTGCGGATAACTGGAACGGAATCTTACGCGGCCCTGGACGCCATAAGCAAAGCCTTGCTGACAGCTCTTTTGATGCCTGGACCAAGTATTACCAAGCGGATGAGAATACGCCAAATACGGTTGTCAGCTACTACGGCAAAGGTGCCTTAGTAGCACTTGGTCTTGACTTACAGATTCGCGCATTCACTAAAAATAAACAGTCTCTAGATGACTTCATGCGCCTACTTTGGAATAAGCATGGCGTCACCTTTGACGGCATTACGGAAGACGGGCTAGATGATTTAATTTTTGAATTGCTAGGTAATGGCTTTAGCAAGACCTGGAATGAGATGAAGGCCCGCTATATTTTTGGCACAGAAGATGTTCCGCTGCAAAAATGGATTGGCTCAAATCTTATTTCTGTAAAAACAAAATCGCAGTCCACGCTGGAAAAACTCAAGCTGCAGTTTGGGATGCGTCATACAGACGCCAATGGTTGGCTTAAGGTTACCCATGTGCTTGATGGCGGAATTGCCCAAGCAGCAGGCCTATCAGCCGGTGATTTACTAGCCAGTATTGATGGGCAGCGTGTCATTGGCGCCCGCTGGGACAGAGTCTTAGGCAGCCTTTCTGAAAACTCCCTTGCCCGCATTACTTTCTATCGCGATGATCTAGAGCATGAGCGCATGGTTTCAATGCAATCTACCCAGATACCTATGCAATATGAACTGACACCTAAGAAAGATGTCTGATCGAAATTGAAAGCACTATTTTCAAAAGACGATATCCCGCATGACTGGCAAGAATTACTGGGGAATTATTTCGAGTCAGCAGATTGGGGCTCGCTAGAAAAAAATTTGCAGACTGCTCTTGATGCTGAAATTGTTCGACCAGAGCCTCAGAACTTTTTTAAAGCTCTCAAACTTTGCCCTGTTAATTCTGTAAAGGTGGTGATCTTGGGCCAAGATCCTTATCACTCACCAGGGCTAGCGCAAGGGCTAGCCTTTTCGATACCTGTTGAGATTGCAATCAATTCACGAGAATTTCCCAGCTCACTACGCAACATCAGTAAAGCATTGGCATTAGAAGGTTTTGGGTCTTTACCGAATGGTGATCTTCACAATTGGGCCGAGCAAGGAGTGCTTCTTCTTAATACAGCTTTGAGTGTCAAATTGGGCGAGGCTGGCAGTCATACGAGTCTAGGGTGGAAAAGCTTCATTGATCATTTGATCAGCACTTTATCCAAAACAAGGCCGCATGTTGTCTGGATGCTATGGGGTGGTCATGCTCAATCTAAGCTGCCACTCATTGAAGGTGGTCAGAATCCTTTGATCTTGCAATCCTCCCATCCATCTGGTCTTGGCGTATACAAGACGGACAAGCCTTTTTTGGAGCCTGGGGGCAAGACCAGTTGCAGTCACTTCACTAAAGCCAATCAATGGCTGATTGAACAAAAGAGCGCACCTATTCGGTGGGTGGAGAACAGTCAGACCGACTTATTTAGCTAAAGCAGTAAAAACACATCCGACTGCACAGGCAGCAAAAATAGCGCTAGCCCACTCGAGTATTTGCCCCGATTGGAAAAGATCCCAGTATTGCCCTGCATACGAGCTAGCAGCCGCCGCAATAGATCCCAGCAAGAAGGCCATCAGAATCCTGCCGCGCTTGACCCCGTCAGAAGCTACGGGGTAAAAAATCCAGGCTGACAGCCCAGAAACACCTCCAATCACCAGAAAAGCCAAAAACCCCATTGATACCCCCATTAATGCTGCCATCAAATCTATAATTGCCATTATGAAGTTGTTGACACTCGGCATCAATCATCACACAGCGCCGGTCGCCATTCGGGAAAAGGTCGCCTTTGACCCTGAATTTCTTCAAGAAGCGTTGCACGATCTTCGCCAACATTTGGTTGGCGCGAATCAGGCCGGGCTTCCCGAAGCTACGATTTTGTCGACCTGTAACCGCACCGAGGTCTACTGTGCTGCAAATGATGCCAGTGCTGCGGGTCTTTTACATGAAGCTACGTTTGATTGGCTAGCCAAAACTCAACAGCTTGCACCAAGTAGCCTTGAGCCTCATATTTACTCCTTGCCTCAATCAGACGCAGTTCGTCACGCATTCAGAGTTGCATGTGGCTTAGATTCCATGGTGATTGGCGAAACACAAATCTTAGGTCAAATGAAAGATGCAGTTCGCACCGCAAACGATGCCGGTGTATTGGGAACCTATCTCAATCAACTTTTCCAGAAAACATTTTCAGTTGCCAAAGAAGTACGCGGCTCTACTGAAATCGGCGCACACTCTATTTCAATGGCTGCAGCCTCTGTTCGCCTCTCAGAGCGTATCTTTGAAAAAATTGCAGATCAAAAGATTTTGTTTATCGGCGCCGGTGAAATGATCACCTTATGTGCAACGCATTTTGTGGCGCGCAAACCGAAAACAGTAGCGATTGCTAACCGCACTATAGAACGTGGTCAGGAGCTTGCGGACTCTATTTCTGAACAAGACGTTGAGGCTGAGTCCTTCAAGCTCTCAGAGCTACCAGGGCGCCTGCACGAGTTCGACATTATTGTTTCTAGCACCGCCTCATCCCTGCCTATTATTGGGCTTGGCATGGTGGAGAGCGCCTTGAAACAACGTCGCCACAAGCCGATGGTGATGATTGATTTAGCAGTGCCGCGGGATTTTGAACCTGAAATCTCCAGACTGGATGACATCTATCTCTACACAGTTGATGATTTAGGGATGATGATTCAGACTGGCGCCAACTTACGTCAAGCGGCAGTAAGCCAAGCTGAAGCGATCATCGAAGATCGTGTTGGTAACTTTATGCATTGGATGCAAGGTCGCAACGCGGTTCCACTGATTCAGGATATTCAGCAACAAGGCGAACGTTTGCGTCAACTTGAACTCGAGCGCGCAATGAAACGCTTGATGCGTGGCGATGATCCGCAAGAAGTTCTCAATGCTATGGCACAAGGTCTAACCAATAAATTTCTGCATGGCTCTCTCCATGCATTGCAACACTCTAATGGCGCTGAGCGTGACGCCTTGATTAAGTTGTTACCCAAACTATTCGCCTCGCATTCCAAGCCAGAAGACCATTAGATGAAGCCCAGCATGCGGGCTAAGCTAGACCACCTAGACACGCGCTTAGCCGAACTTAACTCCTTATTAACCTCCGAAGAAGCAACCAAAGACATGGATGCTTATCGGAAGCTCACGCGTGAACATTCTGATATTGCTACCGTAGTAGAGCAGTTTGGCCTTTATAAGCAAGCCGAGGAGGACGCCCAAGCAGCAGAGGAAATGCGCAAAGATCCTGAAATGAAGGACTTTGCCGATGATGAGCAGAAGCAGGCTTTGGCTACGATGGAAGCACTTGCGGGCACATTACAAAAGCTTCTGCTTCCTAAAGATGAAAATGATGATCGCAACGTTTTCTTAGAGATTCGTGCAGGCACTGGTGGTGACGAGAGCGCACTCTTTGCCGGCGATCTACTACGTATGTATACCCGGTTCGCTGAACGCCAAGGCTGGAAAGTAGAAATGGTCAGCGCTGCTGAATCTGACTTAGGTGGATACAAAGAAGTAGTCCTTCGTCTCGTTGGACAGTCTGTTTACTCACGTCTTAAGTTTGAATCTGGTGGTCATCGCGTGCAACGGGTTCCACAAACAGAAACGCAGGGTCGTATTCATACCTCCGCTTGCACTGTAGCCGTCATGCCAGAAGCAGATGAACTTGAGGCGGTCAAAATTAATCCTGCAGAGTTACGTATTGATACCTTCCGCGCTTCAGGTGCTGGTGGTCAGCATATTAATAAAACAGATTCTGCGGTCCGCATTACCCACCTGCCAACAGGTACCGTAGTTGAGTGCCAAGACGATCGCAGCCAACACCGCAACCGCGAACAAGCCATGAAGGTATTGGTTTCTCGCATCATGGATGCGCGTGAGCGAGAGAAACATAAGCTTGAGGCTCAAACCCGAAAATCCCTCGTAGGATCAGGGGATCGCAGTGATCGCATTCGTACTTATAACTTCCCACAAGGCCGTATCACTGACCACCGCATCAATCTCACGCTTTATAAAATTGACGCCATGATGGATGGGGATATCGATGATCTTTGTAATGCTCTTGCATCTGAACATCAAGCAGAGTTACTTGCTGCCCTTGGTGACAATTAAGCGATCACAAAATCCGTGAATCAGGATTTAAGCCTACGCTCCCTATTGAGCGATTCAGTACTCGCTACCGCTGAGGCGAAAATTCTGATGGCTTACATTCTGGAAAAGCATTACCAACTTCCGCGCTCCGCTCTACTATCGCGCGATGATTTAGAGCTCAGCGTTAAGGCGCTTGAAGAGTGGAAAATACTTGAATCCAAGAGAATTCAGGGCGAGCCTATTGCATACCTAATTGGCAAAAGAGGCTTTCACAATATTGAGCTTTATGTTGCTCCTGGAGTACTGATACCGCGCCCCGAAACTGAGCTCTTGGTGGAGATAGGCTTGCGTGAAATTAAACGCTTGAATGCTCCGACAAAAATCTTAGATTTAGGGACAGGCTCGGGCGCCATTGCTTTAGCCATTGCGCACAAAGCTCTAAATGCACAACTTACCGCAACCGATCAATCCTTAGAAGCGCTAGAAATTGCCAAAATAAATGCCAAACTTTTGAATGTCGAATCTTGCGTGCAATTTTTCCAAGGCAGCTGGTATGAAGCAATTGAAGATACCGCTGCTTTTGATGTCATTCTGAGCAATCCGCCATACATAACATCCCAAGATGCACATCTAAGCCAGGGTGACCTGCGCTTTGAGCCAATTTCTGCCCTTACCGATCATGGCAACGGACTCACCTGCTTAAAAAACATTATTTCCGGCGCCAAAAACCATCTAAACCCCAATGGCTTGCTTGCCGTTGAGCATGGCTTTGACCAATCAGAAGCGGTTGTAGCCCTCATGAAGCAAGCGGGCTTTCAGGATGTCCAAACGCATTTGGATTTGGGTGGCCATTACCGCGTCGCCTCGGGCAGAAAATAGGGTGAAATAACCTTTTTCCACATTAAGTCTTAAAATCAAGCAAACCTTATTTTCAAACCGTCTTTGCAATAAGACTGCCGTAGTAGAAACTTAGTAGAAAGAATATATGGACTCACAAGCTCAAATTAAAGAAATCGTTACTAGCCACCCGGTTGTATTGTTTATGAAGGGAACTGCACAGTTTCCACAATGTGGCTTCTCTGGAAATGCCATCAATATCTTGCGCGCTAGCGGTGTTGAAAACCTCCATACCGTGAACGTCTTGGAAGATGCGGGAATTCGCCAAGGTATTAAAGAATTCGCAAATTGGCCAACGATTCCACAGCTCTATATCAATGGTGAATTTATTGGTGGCTCTGACATCATGACTGAAATGTTCCAGTCTGGTGAACTTCAAAAGCTGGTTAAAGCCTAATCAATTTTTTGCTGTGACTTTTGATTTAGGATCTCTTCTACTATTTGGCCTGCCATTTGGAGTTTGTGCAGGCCTTTTAGTTTACGCGTTAAACCTACGCTCTACCCTTGCACGCCTTGAGCTGCAAGCCCAGACAGAAATTGCCCTAGCACTCAGCTTGCGTAGCGAGCGCGATCAAGCACTACAAAATGCGATTCGCCTAGAGGCAGAATTGGACTCTGAACGCAAACAAGGTTTAGGCAGAATTGAATCCCTGAATGAAGCTAAAGAGGCTTTGACAAACCAGTTCAAAAATTTAGCTAACGAGATTTTGGAAGATAAATCCAAGCGCTTTACCGAGCAAAATGCAGCTAGCTTGGATGCCCTATTAAAGCCATTGCAAACCAAGCTCACTGAATTTAAAGAGCAAGTTAGCACTTCTTATGGCAATGAGGCTCGTGAGCGCCATGCCCTCAAAAGCGAAATCGAACGCTTAGCCAATCTCAATCTACGCATGTCAGATGAGACTCGCTCGCTAACCCAAGCATTAAAAGGTGACTCCAAGGTCCAAGGCAATTGGGGTGAGTTAGTGCTGGAGTCTATTCTGGAGTCCTCCGGCCTTCGCAAGGGCGAAGAGTATCTTGTGCAAGACAGTCATACGCAAGCAGATGGCTCGCGCCTCCAGCCCGACGTCGTGATTAAGTTACCAGAAGGTAGAAGTCTGGTCGTTGACAGTAAGGTATCCATAACGGCATATGCCCGCCATGCCGAGACTACTGACCCCGTAGTTGCTGAGCAAGAACTAGCTGCGCATATCCAATCACTGCGTCAACATATCCAAGGGCTTTCTGGAAAGAACTATAGCTCTCTTTATGGCGTGGGTTCCGTCGACTTTGTCTTGATGTTTGTGCCTATAGAGCCTGCGTTCTTACTCGCATTGAAAACTGCCCCGAATCTATATCAAGAAGCTTTAGCAAAAAATATTGTGTTGGTATGTCCAAGCACTCTTATGGCGACACTTCGCACAGTTGCTCATCTATGGCGACAAGACCATCAAAACCGCAATGCTCTAGAGATCGCAAAACAGTGTGGAAATCTTTACGATAAGTTTGTTGGTTTTGTAGATGATCTGGAAAAATTGGGGCAACGATTAGATCAAGCACAAACAAGCTATCACGATGCATTCAATAAATTAAAAACTGGCAAGGGAAATCTGATCCGCTCTGCTGAAAAGGTACGTGAGTTAGGCGTCAAGCCCAGCAAGAACCTAGCCCCACACTTGATTGAATCCTCTTCCGACTTTGAATAATACATTCAAACAAAAACCCCGCCTAGTTTGCACTAAGCGGGGTTTTTTAATGCTTGCTACTGAGTTGAAAACAGCTATAAATTAAGCTGCTTTGCGGCTACGTGATGCAGGAGTAGCAGCTTTCTTCACTTGAGCGATTTGACCTTGTACAGTTTCGATTGCTTGATCAGCAGTTTTTTCTGCAGTTGCAAAAGCTTCTTTGCTTGCAGCGCGGAACTGTTCAAAACCTTGCAATGCGCTACCGTATACAGTCTTAAATGATGATAAGAAAGTTTCGGAACCTGCAGGCGCATTAGCTGCAACAGTGTTGATCCAATCTTGGAAACCATCTTGCATTTGGTCAATACTTGCATCAACTACATTTGCAAATTCTTTATTGCTATCGCGCAATACTTTGCTAACTTTCTTTTGGTAAGCAACAGCTTGGCTACCTGCAGATTGCAAAGAATCGGCAGTAAAGATTTCAGTAACTTGTTTCGGATCTTTAGCTGTTAATACTTGTTGAATGCCGTCTTGTGCATTTACCAATACATCTTTAGAAGCTGCATAGTTCAGCTCAGCCAATTTTTGAGCATTTTCCAAAGCAGCTTCGCTCAGAGAAAAGGAAGCCTCGAGGCCTTTGCTGTTAATTTGGGACAATTTAGCGGTGATTTGGTCTTGGTTCATGTATTTCTCCAGAAATTAAGTGGTACAACTAGTCAATTAAGCGCACGATTTAAGAGATGGAAAACTGTAGATACCCTAAATATTGCACTGCACCATCAAACTGTAACTGAACGAATATGACAAATCAAGAAGTTTTTGCTGCTGTGCAACAAATATATTTCATCAATATGATAAACTCAATATAATCAATAACTTAATGTCATTTCACTATTCCTATTCCTATCGAAAAGTAGCTATTGCAGCCTGCTTTGGAACCTTTTTAGAGTGGTATGACTTTCTCACCTTTGCCACCTTGGCGGTGGTTTTTGCCCCCCTCTTCTTTCCCTCCACAGACCCCAATACAGCCCTTTTGGCCAGTCTGGCGACATTTGGTGTTGGAATGGTAGTTAGGCCTATTGGGGCGGCCATATTTGGCTCTATGGGGGATCGTATTGGTCGAAAGCCCGTCTTTATGATCACCATTGCCTTAATGGGGATTGCCACTGTTAGCGTGGGCTTTTTACCTACCTACGCTCAAGTTGGAATTTGGGCGCCAATCCTATTGGTTGGCTTGCGCTTACTTCAAGGACTTTCTGCTGGCGGTGAAATCGGTGGCAGCGCCGTGTATTTGACTGAACATGCTGGCAATGAGCATAGAGGGTTTAAAACGAGCTTCCTCCAGCTAATGGGTCCACTTGGTATTCTATTTTCTACTCTACAAATTGCGCTACTGAGAAACTATCTGTCACCAGAGGAGTTTCAATCTTGGGGTTGGCGTGTGCCGTTCTGGATTTCAATTGCGCTGCTTCTCATTGCCTTTAAAGCACGCATGGCTTTAGAAGAAACTCCTATCTTTTTGGAACTCAGTAAAACCCACCGGCAATCCGAAAGTCCACTACTAAATAATTTTCGGGATCCACAAACCCGTAAACGGATGTTTTTACTTTTCTTCTGCATCTCTGCGGGTGGAGCGGTACTTTTCTTTTGCGTACAAGTGTATACAGCGATTTACCTAAAAACCTCCGTAAAGCTGGCTCCAGAGTTGGTGGATCAACTTAGCATTTATGCAACCCTTGCCTTGTTTCCACTCACTATTCTGGCGGGCTGGCTGTCAGATAGGATTGGACGAAAGCCAGTTGTAGTCAGCGGACTTTGCCTGGGTGCGATCTTTATCTTGCCGGGATTTTATTTGCTTAAAGCAATAGGCGCGCAATACCTAGCCAATCCAAGTAATAGTTTGAGCTTGATCTTTATTGGACTGCTGTTGATCTGTCTTTCATTAGCTCTTGCCTTAGTAGTTGGTCCACAAACTGCAATGCTAGCCGAACTCTTTCCTGCCAAAACTAGAAATAGTGCGGCAACACTTCCGCATAACTTAGCAGCAGGGTGGATTGGTGGTTTACTACCCTTAATTGTGACTTGGCTAAATCAACGGTGGCAAAGTGATAGTGCGGGACTCTGGTATCCGACTATCTTCCTAGCAACAGCAGCAATTATTGCCGCTCTCTACCTACCTGAAACCAGGAAGGTATCGCTCCTGGACTAGGGGAGATCTATAAATATAGCTTGCGGGATAGGCTGCGAAGCTTTTTTCTGAAACGCTTTCCTTGAATGAGCAACCTATCAAGAGTGTTGATCTTAACGCCTGCCCTCTTGATTGCACCATCACTCAAGAATACTGACTGAAATTTTTTCATCACGGCAGCTGGTGAAAAATCTTGAGAGTAACAATCCCAATTTTGCTTTTGGGCTGCAGCCTTATCAAAATTTAAGAAGATTTCGCTTAAGTCTTTTGGGCCTGTATATAAAATCGCTTTTGATCCCAATACATCAATATGATTGCGTTGCGGGGACAGTGCATAAGTAATTACCGGCTTGTTGTGCATGGAGAACTCTCCGCAAGCCAGGCCAAAACTCTCACCTATGCCTCTTGCATGAATCATGGCATCACAAGTATTGATAAAACTTGATTTAAATAGGGAGTCCGAATTACCCGGGAGAAAAATGACCTGCGGATGATCGATAAAACGGTCAATATTCATAAACAGAAAAAAGATCTGAGGGTTCTTAGCAACCAGCTCAGCAATGACTTTTTTCACAAAATCCAGATTAAAACTATCACTACCACCATAACACCCAAATACAACTGCGCTTTCGGGGATCCCAAGGGTCAGCCTTTGTGAGCCTGTCTGCACAGGCAAATCAATAATGTGAGGGACAAAAGGAATCTTCCCATTGGAACACTCATCGCTCAACCAGCTTGATACATAGGCATAAATATCACCATGCATCTCTTTAATCTTTTGCGGAAAAACCGCATGTATCAAATTGGGAACTCCCGGAAGCATATAGTCATCACGCTCACCAGATTTAATAAGATACATCGCATCGATTATTCCGCTATCAGCGATAGAGTTTAATTCTGAAAACTGATCGTATGGAATGAGATTAAATTCTTTTTGAAATTTTTGAAATACAGATGGCTACACCAACTCTGAGCGGCGATCGTAAAAAATAATCGATTCATTGCCTAATATTTTTTTGTTCTGAAGCGCGTAATCGAAAATAGCAATATGAGTGCCCCGAAGAGACATCAAGCCTGCATCAAATCCGATTTTTTTATGTGACATTAGAGAAAGTAAATGCCAAAGTGAAGAGTGGTGCCCCTTGTCCGACTCGAACAGACCACCTACTGATTACAAATCAGTTGCTCTACCAGATGAGCTAAAGGGGCAATGGTTAGTATTTTATCCTATTTCACAATCTTCAAGGATGGTCTTGTAGTTTTGGGTTTTTCAGGGGTCTGATCTTCAGAATCCGCAATATGAAGATCACGGGCCTGAGCTGGATCAAATGGGAAAGACATCCCTTGACCATTTTCCCTGGCGTAGATTGCTAGAACATGGGTGACCGGGACCATGATCTTTCTTGGAATGCCGCCAAATCTCGCCTGGAAGCTTATCCAATCGTTTTCTATTGCCAACTGATGGCAAGCTTCCACGGAGAGATTTAGAACAATCTCATCGTTCTTCACAAACTCCATAGGAACCTCAACCCTGGCATCCACAAAAACCGCTATGAAGGGCGTAAAACCAAAATCCGTGCACCACTGATGTAGGGCACGGATTAGATAAGGTTTATTGCTTGGAATGTCAGACATGCCTAGGAATCATGAACCGCTAGAAATGCTTAGCGGCGCATTACCTTCTCAGAAGGAGTCAAAGCCTCGATATACGCAGGTCTGCTAAAAATACGCTCAGCGTATTTCAGTAAGGCTGCTGCATTGCGAGACAGATCAATGCCGTAATGCTCAAGACGCCACAACAATGGCGCAATCGCTACATCCAGCATAGAGAACTCATCGCCCAACATGTATTTGTTTTTAACAAAAATTGGTGCCAACTGAGTCAAACGATCACGAATCGCTAAACGTGCTTTTTCGTGAGTCTTTTCAGCAGCTTTACCTTTTTCATTTTCCAGGGCAGCTACGTGCACAAACAATTCTTTCTCAAAATTGAAGAGGAAGAGGCGTGCGCGTGCGCGTGCTACGGGATCAGGCGGCATTAATTGTGGGTGAGGAAAACGCTCATCAATATATTCATTGATGATGTTTGACTCGTACAAAATTAAATCACGCTCAACCAAGATGGGTACTTGGCCGTAAGGGTTCATTACCGAAATATCTTCAGGCTTATTAAACAAGTCGACATCGCGGATTTCAAAATCCATGCCTTTTTCAAAAAGCACCAAACGGCAGCGTTGCGAGAATGGGCAGTTAGTACCCGAGTACAACACCATCATAAATTTATTTCCTTAAATTTCTACTTCAATACAACAAACGCACAACAGCGTTAAATCTTTTCATTAATGAACCCCAAACTTGGGATCCATTAAATCAATTAGTGAATATCTTTCCAATAGGCTTTATTCAAGCGCCAAGCCAAGAGAGTGAAGATAGTCAAGAATAAGAGCACTATTACGCCAAGACGTTTACGCTCTAACTGCACTGGCTCAGCCATCCATGACATGAAAGCAACTAAGTCGGCGATATTGTCGTCATACTCTTGCGGCTTCATTGTGCCGGGAGTTAACTGCTCAAACCCAACAAAAACTTCTTCTGTTCTGCTTTCATCATGAGGATCTTTACGCTCCTCAAACTTGGCAGTACGCTCACCTTGCAACTGCCAGAGAACGTGCGGCATACCGACTTTAGGGTAAACCAAATTATTCCAACCGGTCTGAGTCGTGTCATCTTTGTAAAAAGTACGGAAGTAGGTGTAAAGCCAGTCCGCTCCTCGAGCACGCGCCTCAACCGATAGGTCAGGTGGAGTCTTACCAAACCAGGCTTTAGCTTCTTTTGGCGTCATCGAGATGGTCATCAAGTCACCCACTTTGGCATCAGTCAAAATGAGGTTGTCTTTGATTTGTTGATCGGTCAAGCCAATATCGCGTAAACGGTTGTAACGCATGCTTGCGGCTGCATGGCAGTTCAAGCAGTAGTTCACAAATATCTTTGCTCCGTTTTGCAATGAGGCATTGTTACTAACGCGATTAGGGGCTTGATCTAAAGGGAAGCCACCTTCATTTGCATTGGCATGAACGCCAAAGCCCAGGGCCGCAACCAATACTGTTGCTTGGCAGACGCCCATCAAAGTTTGCAGAATTCGTTTCATACTAGTTCCTAGTTTCTCTTTGGTGTCTGAATTAATGGGACTTAAAAGTAACGCGTGATGGAACTGGCTTAAATTTACCAAGCGTGCTCCAGAACGGCATTCCTAAGAAGAAGCCCAGATAATAAATAGTGCATACCTGAGAAATCTTTTCAAACACTGGTGATGGTGGCTGAATACCTAAGTAACCCAAGATCACAAAGCTCACCACAAATACGCCATAAATATATTTATGGAAATGTGGGCGATAGCGAATGGACTTCACTGGTGAGTTATCAAGCCAAGGCAAGAAGAACATGATCACAACAGAACCACCCATGATCACAACGCCCCAGAACTTAGCATCAAACAAGTAGAAGCCAGCCGCCAATACGAGAGCGATTGCAGCACATGCGCCCTTCACCTTGAGGTTTTTACTCTTCAGAGCAAACATTCCAAGAATGACTGCCAAGAAGATCCATAAAGGCAGTAGGAAGTTCGTTGTAGTTGCGCGCAACATGGAGTAGAACGGCGTGAAATACCAAACCGGAGCAATATGCGGAGGCGTTTGCAATGGATTTGCAGGGATGAAGTTATTTGCTTCAAGGAAGTAACCACCCATCTCTGGAGCAAAAAACACAATGCTTGCAAAGATAATCAAGAAGCCGCCCAGGTACATCACATCATGCACGCTGTAGTAAGGATGGAATGGAATGCCGTCCACTGGGTGACCATTTGCATCTAAGTTCTCTTTAATTTCAACGCCATCTGGATTGTTGGAACCCACTTCATGCAGAGCCAAAATATGGGCTGCAACCAAGCCAACCAATACCAATGGAATTGCAATCACATGGAATGCGAAGAAACGATTGAGGGTTGCATCACCCACAACATAGTCACCACGCAACCATAAGGAAAGGTCTGGACCAACGAATGGAATTGCAGAGAACAAGTTCACGATCACTTGAGCGCCCCAATAGGACATTTGACCCCATGGGAGCAAGTAACCAAAGAAAGCCTCGCCCATCAAGCACAAGAAAATTGCGCAACCGAAGATCCAAATAAGTTCACGTGGCTTGCGATAGGAACCGTAGATCAAACCACGGAACATATGCATATAAACCACCACAAAGAACATAGAGGCGCCAGTGGAGTGCATATAGCGAATCATCCAGCCCCACGGAACTTCACGCATGATGTATTCAACTGACTCAAAAGCCTTTGCAGCATCAGGCTTATAGTTCATGGTCAAGAAAATACCGGTAAGAATCTGATTTACTAACACTACGATAGCTAATGCGCCAAAAATGTAGAAGAAATTCAGATTTTTTGGAGCGTAATACTCGCTCATATGACGCTTAAATGCCTCTGTTACCGGTAGACGTGAGTCAACCCAAGCCATGAGCTTTTGGGCTGCAGAGGCGTCTGCTGGAACTTCTTTTTCGTGGAATGCCATTTATCTCTCCTTAGGCCTTCTTATCTTCGCCAACCAGAATCTTGGTGTCGCTCAAATACATGTGTGGCGGCACTTCAAGGTTATCTGGGGCTGGTTTGTTCTTAAATACACGGCCTGCCATATCAAATGTGGAGCCATGACATGGGCAAAGGAAGCCGCCTGGCCATGTGTTTGGCAGGGATGGCTGAGGACCAGCCTCAAACTTGGCATTAGGAGAGCATCCCAAGTGAGTACAAATACCAACAACTACCAAGTACTCGGGCTTAATGGAACGCCACTGATTCTGGGCATAAGGCGGTGTAAATTGAGATGGGTCACGCAATGAATTTGGATCAGCTAATTCGTTATCAATCTTCGACAACTCAGCGACCTGCTCAGGGGTGCGACGCACCACCCAAACCGGCTTACCGCGCCACTCCACCATTCTCATTTCATCTGGCTGCATACCAGTGATGTCGATTTCGACAGCAGCTCCAGCGGCTTTTGCACGCTCAGAAGGCTCAAAACTGTCAACAAAAGGGTAAAGGGCAGCAGCGGCACCTACGCCACCAACCGCCGAAGTGGCGATTAACCAATTACGGCGATCCTTGTCCATACAGGGCTTGTCACTCATTTACAAAATTCCTAGAAAGGGTATTTATGGGTGGAAATTGCTTAAAGGTAGGATTTTAAAGTAAAAAGTGGGGTAAGCAAGAAAGTTATGGGGTTAATCTCGGATTAATCTGTATCTATACGAAAAAGGGAGCATTTATGAGCGTTTTAAAGGAGTTTCGCGACTTTGCCGTAAGGGGCAATGTGATTGATTTGGCAGTCGGTGTCATTATTGGCGGCGCCTTCGGGAAAATCGTTGATTCCCTGGTGAACGACATCGTTATGCCCATAATTTCCACCCTTTTAGGGGGGCATATCGACTTTACTAACCTTTTTATCGTACTGGGCCATGTTCCAGACGGCGTTCCCAGGACCTTTGATGCCCTGAAAAAAGCCGGTGTACCCATTTTTGCCTATGGCAACTTCATTACCATTTCTATCAATTTTGTCCTTCTGGCATTCGTCATTTTCCAAATGGTCAAAGTGGTGAATAAAGTTCGCCTAATGGATGCGCCACCTCCTCCGCCAGTTCCGGAAGATGTCGTTTTGCTGCGCGAAATTCGCGACAGCCTAAAAAAATAATTTGTTCACATCCACATAAAAAATGCTGAATCGACTCTGGTTACTATTTGCGCAATCAGTAACGATAATGCTGGCTGCGTGGTTCATTGTTGCTACGCTCAAGCCACATTGGATATCGGACTCACAAATGGGCTCCATGGTGCAGAGCGTCACACTGAGCGAGGGTGCTTACGATAGCTCTGCACTTAGTCCAGGCTCGTATCACGATGCTGTAAAAAAATCGATGCCTGCTGTTGTCAATATTTTTACGAGCAAGGCAAATACAAAACCTAAAACTCGCAAAGAGAATAGCAATAAGTCTGCAGATCCTTTATTTAAATTCTTTTTCGGGGATCAGCCACCAGACACCGAACCCAGCTCCAGCCTGGGTTCCGGGGTAATAGTCAGTCCAGAGGGAATTATTCTGACCAATTATCACGTCATTAGTGATGCAGATGAAATTGATGTAGCGCTATCTGATGGCAGAAAAGTAAAGGCCAAAATTATTGGCGGCGACCCCGAAACAGATATTGCTGTATTAAAGATTGATGTTAAACAATTACCAACGCCGATCACCTTAGGAAAAATTGAATCGATTCACGTTGGTGATGTTGTACTCGCTATTGGCAATCCATTTGGCGTTGGTCAAACCGTTACCTCTGGGATTATTTCTGCCCTGGGTCGTGATCATGTAGGCATTAATACTTTTGAAAACTTTATTCAAACTGATGCCGCCATCAATCCTGGAAATTCTGGTGGCGCCTTAGTTGATACACGAGGCCATTTGATTGGAATTAATACTGCTATTTATTCCAACAATGGAGGCTCCATGGGAATTGGTTTTGCCATCCCAGTTAACCTGGCAAAACAGGTGATGGAATCGATTCTTGCTAATGGCAGTGTTACTCGCGGCTGGATCGGAGTTGAGCCTCAAAACTTATCCAGGGAACTCTTGGAGTCATTGGGGCTGCCTCAAAATACGGCCGGCGTTCTACTATCAGGCGTTCTAGAGGCTGGGCCTGCAGCCAAAGGTGGAATCAAGCCTGGAGATGTACTGGTTGCCGTTAATGGCAACGACATTAAAGATGTAAGACAGCTATTAAATCAAATTGCACAGATTGGCCCCGGTAATGAAGCCTCTCTCAAAATCTTACGCAAAGACAAAGAATTGGAGCTCAAAGTCCAAACTGGGAAAAGGCCAAAAACAATGAATTAGCACAAATGCTGATTCGTTAAATCTTATCCGGCCAATATTTTGGACAAGAAGTCCTTAGCTCTAGGCGAACGTGCTTCAGGATTGTCAAAGAATTCATCCTTGGTGCAATCCTCAATAATGCGGCCTTGATCCATGAAGATCACCCGATGACTAACCTTGCGAGCAAAACCCATTTCATGAGTCACGCAGCACATAGTCATACCCTCATTAGCAAGCTTGACCATAACGTCTAAAACCTCACCAACCATTTCAGGATCAAGCGCAGAAGTAGGCTCATCGAACAACATCACAATCGGGTCCATACTCAATGCGCGTGCAATAGCTACACGTTGCTGTTGACCACCAGAGAGCTGCCCCGGAAATTTATCTTTTTGAGCACTCAAGCCAACGCGCTCTAAATATTTCAGGCCATGTTTTTTTGCTTCATCAGCCGAACGTCCCAATACTTTGATTTGAGCAAGCGTGAGATTCTCAGTAATGCTTAAGTGTGGGAAAAGTTCAAAGTGCTGGAACACCATACCCACGCGAGCGCGTAATCTAGGTAGATTCGTTTTAGGGTCATGCAGATTAATACCATCAACGGAAATTTGACCGGATTGAAATGGTTCCAACGCATTAATAGTTTTAATTAACGTTGACTTGCCTGAACCTGAAGGACCGCAAATAACCACCACCTCTCCCTTCTTGATTGACGTTGTGCAATCAGTCAAAACCTGAAAGGAGCCATACCATTTAGAAACGTTTTGAAGTTCAATCATGATGGTCTATGTAGTGTGTAGCGATCAAAAAAAATAATTAGCGAATAATGGCAACTTTTGCCTGAATGGCTCGCACTGCTTTAGACAGTGAAAAACAGATGATGAAATACGTAGCGGCAGCCAAGATATAGGTTTCGATTGGACGGCCATAATTTTTTCCAGCAATCTCAAAACCTTTTAAGAGATCGTAAGCGCCAATCGCATAAACCAAAGAAGTATCTTGGAACAAGATGATGGTCTGCGTCATGAAGACAGGAATCATATTTCTAAATGCTTGCGGCAAAACGACTAAGCGCATGTTTTGGCCGTAGGTCATTCCCAAGGCCTCACCAGCATAACTCTGACCTTTTGGAACTGACTGAATGCCGGCCCTAACAATCTCCGAGAAGAAAGCAGCCTCAAATGCAATGAAGGTAATGGTGGCCGATAAGTCCGCACCAATAGGTCTACCGATCAACATTGGTATGAGCAAGAAGAACCAAAGAATGACCATTACCAATGGAATGGAACGCATGGTATTAACGTAAAACGTTGCTGGATAAACTAAAGAAGGCTTACCGGAGAGTCTCATCAATGCTAAGAAAGTGCCGACCACAATGCCGCCAACAGTAGCAATGACAGTGAGCTGCACACTAAATAACAACCCCTTCAAAATATAATTTGTGAAAAGTTCCCAGTTATAAAAACTTAAGTCTAAGCTCAACATATCATTCCTTTAATGAGCCAGACTTACATCATTCGATGCGGCAATAAAACCAGGGATACGACTTCTTTTTTCGATCAAAGCCATCACACGATTAACGGCAAACGCAGATAAGGCATAGAGCGCAGTAACCGCCAAATAAATCTCTACGCCGTGAGAAGTTTCCTCTTGCGCCTGCATCGCAAATAAAGTGAGTTCAGGTACAGATACCGCAAAGGCCACTGAAGAGTTTTTGATCACATTCATACTCTCAGATGTCAGAGGTGGAATGACAATGCGTAATGCCATAGGCAATATGACATAGCGATAGGTTTGCGGGGTAGTTAAGCCCAACGCAGTTGCTGCAGCTCGTTGCCCGCTTGGTAAAGACTGTATGCCAGCGCGCACCTGCTCCGCTATGCGAGCAGAAGTAAAAAAGCCCAAGGCAATACTGACTAACCAATACGATGGCAGTGCTTTTAATGGCAGAACAAATGCGGGGATAACGTGATACCAGAGAAATACCTGAACTAAGACTGGGATATTTCTAAATAACTCTACCCAAGTAGTTGAAAGTCGCACCAACACCCTGCTTAGTCTGCCGTTATCCGGCAGGGTTCTCAAAGTACCCATCACGGCGCCCAAAATCAAGGCGATTGCAAGACCTAGAGCTGCTACCGCCAAGGTCCAGCCCCACGCCTTCATCAACCAGTCTAGATAGCTGGGATCCGCATTTTGGCTAAGCCCAAATATAGAGGAGAAGCAGTGATCAACTACTTCTCCGTCTAAGGTGCTTTTACAAAAAACACCTAAATCTAATGCCATATTGAAAACTTATTTAATTGAATTACTTCTTGTTGTAATCTTCTGCAGGTTTGTCATTCAAATTAGCCCAAGCATTTTTAGTTGCTGGGGATAGCTCAAGACCAACTACGATATTTTTTGGTGGAATTGGTGACAAGAACCACTTATTCCACAATCCAGGCATTTTGCCATTCGCAACAATCTTTGCAATTGCGGCATTCACTGCAGCCTTAAACTCTGGATCGTCTTTACGAACCATAATTGCAATTGGCTCTGTAGACAGGACTTCGCCAACAATTTTGTAATCTTTTGGATTCTTAGAGTTGGCGATATTGCCAGCCAAAATAGAGCCGTCCATTACAAAGGCATCAGCACGACCAGACTCAAGCAACAAGAAGCTGTCAGCATGATCCTTACCAAATACTTCGTCAAAGTTCACACCATTGGCTTTTTCATGCTTGCGCAAAAGTTGTACAGAGGTTGTCCCTGTTGTTGTCGCAACTTTTTTACCTGCCAATTGAGAAATAGAAGTAATTCCTGAATTTGCCTTGACTGCAATGCGTACCTCTTCAACGTACAAGGTGTTGGCAAAGCCAACATCTTTAGCACGCGCAACATTGTTAGTTGTTGTGCCGCACTCGATATCGACTGTGCCGTTTTGTACTAAAGGAACGCGATTTTGTGAAGTTACTGGTTGATAGTTGATGCGCAAAGTGCTCATGGCCAACTTATCTTTAATGTCACCCAAAATCATGCGGCAAATTTCAACATGGTAGCCATCAAAACGGCTATCGCCAGTGGTATAGGACATCGGGATTGAGGACTCTCTGACTCCCATAGTAACCGCGCCGGTAGACTTGATTTTATCCATAGTGGCGCTAGATGCGTATACACCGGAACTTGTCAAAATGGTTGCGATAGCTAAAACTGCTGAGCCTTGGAGTCTTTTAAAAAAGTAAGTATTTTTCATGGTCAATTCTAAAAAGTTAGCAGATATGTGGGCAAATAAAAATTTCACAATTCTTGTAGTTTTAACAGATATCTAGGGAATAGCCAAGAAAAATGCACTGGATTTAAGGCGCATGACTATAAAAACGTAGCCCAGGTCTTTAAAGATGCTCTGCAGTTTTGAGCTAAAAAATTCTTCAACCCATAAATTATCAGGATATCTTCATAGAAAACTGGCCTACGTTTTATGATTTATCTCACAACATCTGCCCAAGACTCATCGCAGAGCGCTATATAACTCTGAATTACCAATACCCTCCAAGGGCTTTGATCAGCAAAACTCGATCAATCAGCAATTGAGTCTGGTAGTCAACCTGAACCGTCCGAGCTCTAGATTGATCAATGGCAGCATCGACAATTTCTAGGTAGCCAGCAACGCCCTCTCGATATCTGACCGTAGAAATCTTATAAGTTTTTTCTGCATACATTAAGCTATTTTCGACGTTCACTAAAGATTCTTCACGATTCTTTAATTGCACCAATACATCCTCTACCTCTTTAATAGCTACAAGCACAGTATTTTTATAGACAGCTGTGTTTTCAGCGTTCTTCGCGACTGCCTGATCAACAATTGCAGATCTTCTACCGCCATCAAAAATTGTTAAAAATGCTAGCGGTCCTATTGTCCAGAAAGCATTAGGGGCGGCAAGAATATTAGCTTGATTTGCAGTTTGATAACCACCAAAGGCGGACAAAGATAGAACTGGGAAAAAAGCACTTCTTGCGACACCAATTTCTGCATTACTAGCTGCTACCCTTCTCTCGGCAGACGCAACATCGGGGCGACGCTCAAGCAAGGTCGAGGGAATAGATACAGCCACAGGAGCAAGCTTTAGATTATCAACACTCCCTCTTGGCAAGGAGAATGAGGAAGGAGACTCTCCCACCAGAACAGCAATCACATGCTCTAGTTGTGCGCGGCGGGTTTGTAGCGCCTTCTCTCGAATACGCCCGCTTTCAACCAAACCCTGCACCCTGTAAAAATCGACCCCAGGGTTAATGCCTTCTTTGTAACGCTTTTGCATTAAATCGGCTTGTTTTTGATACGTGCTTAAATCTTGCTGCAAAATATCCTGCTGAGATTCAACACCTCGCATCGCAATGTAACTGCTGACGAGGTCCGCCTGAATAATTAAACGTACCGACTCTAAATCCTCTTGACTAGCCTCCGCCAAGGCCGATGCCGAATCAATGCCGGACCGAACGCGACCCCATAAGTCGACCTCATAAGTTGCAAGGCCGCCAAAAAAATTATTGTCATAAATATTAGGCTGATTTGCCCCGCGTAGAGGCCTTCCCGCAGACTGTCTATTCTCCGTTGTGGCACCGGTCACTGCAATTTGTGGGTATAGCCCTGCGTTATTAACCGCTAAAAATGCACTTGCATTTTCATATCGAGCCACTGCAGCAGCAATTTGAAAGTTATTGGCCTCAGTTTTTGTAACCAATTGATCCAAAATCGGATCGCCAAAATTTTTCCACCAAGAACCTCTTTTCATCTGATCGGCAGGTTTAGCAACCACCCAATCCTGAGAAATCTCCTTAAAGTTACTTGGCATTTGCATTTCAGGGCGCTTGTAATCCGGAGCAAGAGAACATCCATAGCAAACGCTGAGCAGCCCAACCCCTAGGAAACGTCGAAATTTAATTGACATACTATTTCGCCTTATTTCCGTTCGACTCTTTTGCAAGCACTACTACCTCGCCAGCAATCAATGAATCCGGTGGATTATTGATGATCTTAGACTGATTCGTAATTGGACCAATCACCTCAACCTCTTGGCCAAAATCTCTGCCAATCACGACCTTGGTAAATACCGCCTTTTGATCTTTACCAACCTCTGCCAAGAATGCTCCGTTCTTACGAATAATTAAAGCCGAAGACGGTACCCGCGGAATATTCCGATCAGAAGGCAGATCAATATTGACTTGGGCAAACTCGCCAGCAGTTAAGACGTGTTCTTGATTATCCATTTCAATCTCTATGAGGACCGTTCCAGAATTTTCATTTACTGCGCCAGCCGAACGGACTACCTTCGCTTCAAATACTTTTTCCGGAAACTCAGGAACACGAATTCTTGCCGAAATACCAGGCTGAATATCGTTCATAAATACCTGTGGAATATTTACAAACAGTCGTAACTTATCAATATTGGCAACATTAAATAGTGGCTTACCTGCACCAGCGGTTACTAAAGCACCCACATCAATATTGCGTTCGGTAACCTGCCCAGCAAACGGCGCTGGAATATTTTTATAGTCTGAGAAGATCTCAGCCTTCTGTAAATTTGCCTCAGCAATTTGACGCAAAGATTTTCTAGTCTCATATTCAGTAGTCTTTTGATCCAACTCTTGCTTTGAGACAGCATCTTCTGCAAAAAGATTCTTCCATCTTGTTAAGGAGATCTTAGCTAGAGCCTCATTACTCTTTGCAGCAATCAAATCAGATTTTGCTTGCTGTAGTTGCTGATCCACTTCTGGAGCCTCAATTCTTCCTAAAATCTCACCTTTTTTAACCTCGGCACCGATATCCTTATCCCATTTCTTCATATAACCATTTACACGAGAATAGATTGGTGCATTTAAGTAGGCTTCGAGGCGACCCGGGAAGGAGATTGAATTTTCAGCACCGCCAACTACTGGCATAACAACGGTAACTATCCTTTGCGCATTTTCTTCAGAGCGAAATTTAGCGGAAATAAACCCATAAATTCGAAATCCAAAATTGAGAATGACGATCACGAGCACCACTTGGACTATACGCTTTTGATTTTTTTCGAGTCCCTGATATTTTCGATAAAGCGTAATTAAAAATTCTTTTGCTATAGCTACATACTTCTTCACCAATGGAAGGACATTTTTTAAAGAATCTTTATTGAATTTAATTGTTTTCATGCTTTTTCTGATCCATAGTTTTTATGTACAAGGCTAAACACAACCGGTACAAAAATAAGAGTTGCGAACGTTGCAAAAATGAGCCCCCCTACAACGGCTCTGCCAAGAGGGGCATTCTGCTCGCCGCCCTCACCAAGACCTAATGCCATCGGGGCCATACCAATCACCATTGCCAATGCAGTCATCATCACGGGCCTGAACCTTGAAAAACCAGCCTCCAAGGCCGCCTTAATCGGATCTTTATCGATTGGCAAACGTTCGCGGGCAAAACTAACCACCAAAATACTATTTGCTGTAGCAACCCCCATACACATAATCACCCCCGTAAGGGCTGGTACCGATAAGTTTGTAAAAGTCAAAAATAATATCCAAATAATTCCGGCTATGGCTGCTGGCAATGCAGTAATAATGACGAATGGGTCTAGCCAGGATTGGAAATTCACCACCAGTATTAAGTAAATTAATACGATAGATCCTATCAAGCCTAAACCTAGACCAGTGAAAGCAGAGTTCATTGTAGAAACTTGCCCTCTCAATTCTACGGTTGTGCCTTTAGGGATATTTTTGGTTTCTTCCTCAATAATGCGATTGATATCAGATGCCACCGCCCCAAGATCGCGACCCTGAGTGTCGGCGTAAATATCAAATGAAGGCTTAATACTGTCATGCGTCACAACTGCATCTGCAAAATTTCTTCTTAAGGATGAGATTCCACCAAGAATTGTTCCTGTTGAAGCGTTCGAGCCGGCTACCGGAATATTCAAAAGGTCTGAAATACTAGAAACTTGTATTTGCGGCGTTTGAACAACTACCGGATAAGAAATACCATTGGATGGATTTAGCCAAAATGCAGGGGCTACCTGGCCACTACCTGCCAATGTAGTCACCATGTTATTAGTAATATCCCTTTGCGTTATGCCAATCTTCGCAGCCTGCACACGATCTACATCGACATTAATCTGAGGATAATTCGTTGCCTGCTGAATTCGCACGTCCGCAATCCCTGGGATTTTTTTAACGCGCTCTAGTAATTTTGCTGTAAAGGCAAAGTTTTCATCCCGCTTAGTCCCCTTCACGATAATATCGATAGGAGCAGGCGCACCAAAATTCAGAATCTGACTCACAATATCGGCAGGCAAAAATGCAAAACTAGTTGACGGGAATTTCTTAGGCAGCTCTTCACGTAACTTCTTTACAAATTCATCGGTTGGTGAGTGCCCCTTAACTAGAGAAACCAAAATATCACCATCTTGTGGACCAATGGTACCCGTACTGCTATATGCCATATTAATTCCGCTGACAGATAGCCCAATATTGTCAACAATACTTTCAATTTGATCTTGGGGCACCAAGCGACGAATCTCGGCCTCAATATCGTTAAATTGTCGTGCGGTTTCTTCAAGACGAGTGCCGACTGGCACTCGAACGTGCATCTTAATTTGACCACCATCAACTGCTGGAAAAAATTCTCGCCCAAAAGAGAAGATTAAAAGATATGAGCCTAATACGCCGACCATAAATATCATAATGAACTTTTTTTGATCCACTATGACTAATTTCAAAAATTCAAAATATCTGCTTCTGACAGAGTTAAATACGTTTTCAAATTGATATTGAAATTTAGCCAGCCTACCCTTGATCCTGACTACTCGATTGGTATGATTAATATCCATCACCCAGCGCAAATGTCCAGATGCATGCTCATCATGACCATGAATTTCTTTTAAAATGAAATTTGCAAAAGTAGGCACAAAAGTGCGTGATAGGATAAAAGATCCAATCATTGCAAACATCACAGCCTTAGCCATCGGCACAAATAAAAACTTAGAGACACCCTCTAAAAAGAACATAGGCACAAATACAATACAAATACATAGTAGCGCTATAAATGCCGGCCCTACAATCTGTGCTGCGCCATCCAGGATTGCATCTTGAATCGACTTTCCCTGCTCTAAGTGCCAGTTAATATTCTCAATCGTAACGGTGGCATCATCAACCAGAATACCCACTGCCAAGGCAAGACCCCCCAAGGTCATAATATTTAGGGTTTCACCGGTAATGTTCAACATGAGTACCGCAAACAAGATTGCAAGCGGGATCGAAGAAGCAATAATCACAGTTGATCGCCAGCTTCCTAAAAATAATAGGATCATTAAGCTAGTCAAGGCTGCCGCAATCAATCCCTCATGAATCACGCCACTAATAGAAGCTTTTACGAATACTGATTGGTCGCCGTTAATATTGATATTTAATTCTGGAGGCAAGGACTCCTTTAGCTTCGGAACCAGTGCTTTAACGCCGTCAATAATATCTAGCGTAGAAACTGCACCAGATTTCAAAATAGTCATCAACACTGCCTTACCGCCATCCAAGCGTACTAGATTCGTTTGCGGTGGGGAGCCATCTCGAACTTGAGCCACATCCCTAAGCTGAATAACTGCGCCATTTGCTAATTTAATCGGGAAGTCGGCAATCTCCTGGAATCCATTCACCCCATTATTTAACTTAATACTATATTCATACTCTCCAATTTTTTGTGTGCCAGTTGGAATAATGAGGTTTTGTGCCGCTAGTGCGGTAATCACATCATTAGGGGTTAACTTTCTTGCTTGAAGTGCAGCTAAACGCAAGTCAATCTGAATCTGACGAGTTTTACCCCCATACGGCGAAGGTACCGCACTGCCAGGCACACTTGCTAGAGCAGGTCTAATAAAGTTTTGTCCATAGTCAAAAATACGTTGCTCAGATAGGGATAGACTAGAGAGCGCTAGCTGCACGATTGGCACTGTGGCAGCGTTGTAGTTCAAAATGAGTGGCGGCGTAATACCAGGCGGCATTTGCTTGAGCACTGTTTGTGAAATCGAAGTTACTTGTGCTGTCGCTAGACGAATATCGACACTAGGCTGAAAGAAAATCTTGACAATTCCATAACCAGGCAGTGATTGAGATTCAATATGCTCAATGTCATTTACCGTTGAGCTTAATGCGCGCTCATAAGCGTAAACAACCCTTCCAGCCATATCCTCAGGCTGCATACCTGTATAAGACCAGACTACGCTAATTACTGGAATACGAATTTCTGGAAAAATATCAATTGGGGAGCGAAGTGCACTAAAGATCCCCATTAGAGCTATCAAAATCGCCATCACCACAAATGTATATGGCTTTTCTAAAGCTAATTTAACTAACCTAATCATTTTTTTAATCTTTATTAAAGCTAAAATTTATCAATGGAGTCGCTTCCACTAATCTTCAGCGCATCTGCTGACAATGGCACTTTGATGCCAGTCAACTATAAGTTCAAACTGAATAAGGATGTGAGCAACTCTTGGCAATATCATGACAGCAAGTGAAGGTGATCTGCCAACTCCTGGAGTGCTAGACGACTCGTGGAGGCCTGAAGATTGAAGACGGCACTAAGCCAGGCATACCCTCTGAAACGCGGATACAAAAACAAGACTCATTCTCAAGAGGAAAAAATACTAGTGTATTTTCAGAGATATTGCCTAATACGTGCGCGCTCAAGTTAATCTTTAGATTGGGTTCTTTTTGCTCTAATCCTTTAGATGACTCATCCAAGGGATTAGCGTCTTTTTGGACGCCGACATAAGCTTGAGCTCTTTGCACAGCATTTTGGACAAAAATTTGAGCGCCAGCAGTTTTCACAAGAGCAAAAAAGATACAGCTCGACAGAATTAGCACTTTTACAAATTTTTGCATCTGCCCATTACATTCTTGTTGGCAAGATCTGTCAAGATTTTCTTACGCCAGAATCAATTTATTGCATTGCAGCATATTTATTCTTGAAAGCACCTATAGAACTTCAGTCTAAAAGCAACCTGCCAAGGAAAACACCTTAGAATTCAGTTTCATTTTCCTTGGTCTATATTAGTTTTAGATCAATTCTAAGTATTCTGATTTAACAGTATCTTATTGATGCGATATATTTTCTTCATCCTCTTAGGCATTCTTCCAATATCAGCACTTGCAGAGGAGACGGACTTAAATCGCAGATTTAAAAATACACCTCAAGAACTATCCAATGACAAAACATTAGAATTTTGGGGCTATCAAAATTATCAAGCTAACTCCAGCTATAGTGATATTTTAAAAATCAGATACTACAATCCGCTGGATATCGGGTCCTGGCAAGGCAGGATTCGCCTAGATACCTCCATAGTGTCAAGTAACGCTAACGGGCAAGAATTTAATAACTCAGGTCAATTTAGCGCGGGCAACACAATGCTAACCATATGGGGGCAGGATAAGGATTTTTTACCCAACATCAATGCAACCATTGGCGGTCGAATCATTTTTCCCTTTGGAAATAACGGGCAATGGGCAATAGGCCCACAGATTCGATGGCTTTTTAAACCAACCGAAGGCGCAGATACACTAATCTCCGACTTCTCACCGTTGCTGCGCTATATATATGGCTTTGATACTAAAAATAACTCGGTTAATATCAACCCCAATCAACCCGCACTTCAGCGCAACCTGCAAATTTATCCAACTGCAGGGCTTTCACTTACTCCTGATACTCAAATCCGCTTCTGGGATGAGAATGGCATGATATTCAATACTGCTAGTGGTAGTTGGTTTATCCCCATCGATGGAATGATTGTCCATAGACTTTCAAAAAATTTCTCATTAGCGATTGGGGCCAGCAAGCAATTAGTGGACACGTATAAACAATACAACTGGTCAACGTATGGAAGAATTTCCTATACTTTTTAACGCGCCTAATCCAGATATTTGGTTTAACATGAAGATCAATACATCGCCCTGAAAACGAACATCATGAAAATAAACGCACCATTTAAGTATTTACTCTTGTCTATGACAACAGTCATTTTCGGCTCACTTCTATCGGCCTGCGCAGGTAATGCCGTCTTCAGCACCTCAGAATCGAAGATGGATTCTGGCGAGAGCTACCAAGCAATCAGAAAGGTGGCCGTTGGTCAACAGTGGATTTATAACGTACGCAATCTCTACAACAATGAAGTAATTGATACGATTACGGAAAACGTAGTGTCCGTAGCACCATTGATTGAAATTAAACGGGAAAGTCAAAAGCATGGTTCATTACCATCAGAGATTCAATCTACTACTGGGCTCGTTTTAAGCGATCCCTACTGGAATCCACCAGTGAATTTTGTAAGCCCCATGCCAATGTGGCCTCAGTCCAATGTCAAATCACAAACTTTTACTACTCAATACAAAGTTAGTGACGCCGAAAGCAAATATCTTTGGTCATCTACCATTACCAATGCAGGAGCTGAAGTGGTCACCCTTCAGGGCAGTCAGTTCAATACATTAAAAAGCACTAACTCTATCTATTTCATTAGTGATGATTTTTCTAGGCACACCTCCTTACGTCACTCAACGACTTGGATAGCACCGAATATTGGCAGGTGGGTAGTCAAAACCACAAATGGCACCTACTTAGATAACAATACAGGTATTGGTAACGATCGCTATGAAAATATGTTGCGATATGAATTAATTTCTTATAAATGAGCAATTAATAAATTCACTTGTAGCGTTACAGAGATAAATAAAGCCCGCAAAAAGTCTGCGGGCTTTATTTTTATAGCGCCTAGAACATAGCGCTAGGGAAAGTACATTATGGCATCAGAAAGTATGACGCATACCTACTCCGTAAGTCTGCTGTGTGCTAACAGTCTTACCACTCAGCATACTGCCTGCTGGTAATGGCTGAACATTAGATCCTGATGTATTAATGTTACCAATACCTAGATACAAATTAGTACGCTTACTCATATAGTAGTCAAGCATTGCAGATTGAAACTGCTGCACACCACTAAGCTGTGTGCCTGACTGCTGTGTGCCTGCATAGTAATAACCAATCGAACCAATTAAAGATTCAGTAAAGTTATAGTTAGCACCTACCCAATACACATTGATGTTGTAATTATTTCTATTGGGCGTCCAGCTTGCAATAGAAAATCCACTGGGCAATACTGGCAAACCAGCATACATCTGAAAGTTGCTTGGCGTACCAATAAACATACGCTCATATCCAGCTTTCAGATTGAGTTTATCTGTAGCCTGAAATTTACTAGTCAGTTGTAGCGCCGAGGTATTGGCTAGAGTAACCAAGACCTCATTTGTTCCAGCTTTTGTAGCGCCAACTGGGGAAGCAGCACCATTTGCTGTAGAAATGGTCGTGCCATAGGAGATTCCAGTTAACTTAGTCGCATCCGTAGTATGGGTAGCAATGGCTTGCACGCCCCACTTAGCCTCTTCGTAACCTAACTGAAAGCCACTAGTAGTGCCAGCGGAGTTATTGCCTGCCACACCACCAGGTGCATACATGGCCTTGAGATTAAAGCCATTGTATTTTTTAGCGTATTGAATGGCGCCACTAACATACGCATTATCCGTATAGCCACCACCACCATAGGTTCCCGAGAAAGCAATTGGGGAAAACATCTGCGCATTAACTGGGTTATAGCTACCAATATTTTGCAACATGAGTCCTTGCTGACGCCCCAGTGTCAAGGTGCCGTACTGCTCATTACCGATACCGGCATAGGCGCCACGTCCAAACAGCATTCCTTGTAGCGCATTATCGCCACCCTGGCTAGCACTAGAAGATGATCCATTGCCGGCCATACCATTACTTGCGGTTACGCCTGTTGCCGCATTAAAGCCTTGCTCTAATAAAAAGAAGGTTTTAGTGCCACCACCTAAATCTTCTTGACCCTTAAAGCCCAAGCGACTTTGACTCTCGCCACCAGTCATGAATCCAAAGACATTACCGTTTTTAACGCCAGGGTAATTGAGTGGTGCACCTGAGTTACCCCAAGTTGAGGTGTTCAGATTGCCTGCATTAGTTTGCGCCATCACGCCCACATCTAATAAACCATAAACCGTCACACTCGATTGTGCTTTTGCTACACCTGCCGCACAAAGAAAACTAGCAGCTAAGGCGAATTTATTTAATTTTTTCATAAAGTACTTAATTGAAATCCCTTGACCAATGTCAAGAAATTAAGATCCGTTAAAAGACAAAAACCACCACACTTGCGTGTGATGGTTTTCTTATTACATTTACAGCTAGATGTTACTCACTACATATCTAAATCTAGGTAGGCACAAGTCCTACGTTAAATTAGAAAGTGTGACGCATACCTAAACCGTATGTGAACTGCTGATTAACAGTTGTTGGGTTAACGTTAGCGTTGCTATAAGAAGGCGCGCCAACAGCAGAACCAGTGAAGTTCACTTGTGAAGCAGCTGCGTACAAGTTAGTACGCTTGCTCAAGTAGTACTCAGCCATTGCGGAGATAAATGTTGTTCTGCCAGCCAATGTTGTAGCATTGCGATTGGCATTTTGCTGGTAGTAACCCAATGAACCCTTGATTGCTGGTGTGAAGTCATAGTTAGCACCCAACCACCAAGTATTTCTGATCAAAGGTGTTGTAGCTGCTGTGTATGAGAATACGCTAAAGCCACTACCGTTAGGCAATACAGGCTGACCTTGCAAATACTGAAGATTTGATGGTGTACCCAAGTTTTGATATTGGAAACCACCTTTTAACCACAACTTATCCAATGGCGCCCATTTTGCTGTCAACTGTGTAGAACGTGTGTTGTAAACAGTTGCAGTTACTTGGTTTGTGCCAGCAACTGTTGATCCAGTTGGTGAAACAGCGCCAGCTGCAATTGCTTGACCATAAGAAGCGCCAGCCAAAGCTGTTGCATCTTCTTGGAATGAAGTGATAGCTTGGATGCCCCACTTAGCTGTTTCGTAACCAATTTGACCTTCTAAACGTGTACCAACGCCGTTGTTACCAGCATAGCCACCAGGTGCGTACAAGGCGTTAACATCAAAGCCCATGATTTTTTCTTTTAACTTCAAAGCACCGTTTGCACGAGCTTGGTCAGTTGTACCGCCACCACCGAATTGACCTGAGAAGGCTAAAGGTGAGAACTGTTGTGCGTTAACTGGGTCATAACCACCGATGTTGTCTAACATCAAAGTTTGTTGACGACCTAATGTCAATGTGCCCCATTTGTCATTTTGTACACCAGCGAATGCGCCGCGGTTAAACAATTGACCTTGGTTAGAAGAGTCACCAGTGTTTGACATGTTACCCATGCCAGCAGTCGTTTTACCGTTGCCTGGCAAACCTGAAGCATATTGTGAACCGTTGTCAGTGTTAACACCTTGCTCTAATGTAAAGATCACTTTAGAGCCGCCACCGATATCTTCCATACCCTTGAAACCCAAACGGCTAGCAGACTGACCACCCTGCATGAAGCCAAAGGAGTTACCGTTTTTTGGGTATGAGCTGCTGCTTGAAGCGCCGTAACCAGCAGAAGTACCGCCAGTAGAGCCGTTCAACATGTTTGAATTGCTTTGACCCATGATACCAACGTCCAATAAACCATAAATGGTTACGCTGGACTGAGCTTGAGCAGCGCCAGCAAATGCTGTCAATGCTGCGATTGCTAATAGCGATTTTTTCATTCTTTAAATCTCCAAAAATTAAAAGTAATGCCCAAATAAAACTGGGACTTGCTAATTTTGCTTGTATTGCCCCGCTAGACTGGGGGTAAGGGCATGTAGGAGATCTTTTTGCTTGTCAAAAGGTAGTTTTTTGGTTTTCTTCGTTGTATCAGGGCAACAAGGTCTTGGTTTTCCCCCTTTTATGCACTTTGAATGCCAAAATTGTCAGATGGCAAGCCGCGAATTCTTAAAAATCCTGAGTTCAGCCCGTATGGGTGATGTATCCGCGCAACAAAAATTAGCACAAGCCTATATTACCGGCGCCTTCAAAACACCAATACAACCTGCTAATGCTTTGATTTGGCTAGAAAAATCCTATTTATCAATACAAAATCAAGCTGCCGAGACGGGTAACGCAAGTCATGTTGAAATTTCCAAGATTCTGAATCAAATTGCTAATGTCCCACTAGCCCAAACCTTTAATTCCCCAGGATTTCAGTTTGGATGGGGGTCTTTCTGGCAGCTCGCCCAATCTAATCTTGATTCAGGCGCCACACTCGCAGCTAAATGGCAACTTGCTGATTTACTTATCAACCCAAGACATCAAGATACTCAACCTCAATTGATGGCTTGGTTGAAAAGGGGGAACTCAACCTTCGCCGATGAAAAACTGGCCAATCTAGATTTCGGAGGCTTGCAAAAAATTGCTCGTCAATATTTACAAGAGCTCGCAGATGGGAACTCCATGTTCTCGAATAAAGCAAAAGAATTGTTGATAAAGCTACAACCAAAAAATGAAGCCTTATCCTCCCTGTGGAATGCTTGGTTAACAACGCAAAATGAAGAAGCATTGATTCAGGCGGCGGAGCTAGGGCTAACTGTTGCAAAACTTACTTTGGGATTACGCCTTGCTCAATTAAGTGGAAATGTTGAAAACAAATCAAACGCATCTCTTAAAAAAGCAGCGCATTGGTTAGAGCTTGCCGCCAAGGACGGTGATCGAGATGCATGGTATGCGCTTGGTGAAATTTATCGTCGCCCCCAATTTTCTGGTTACAACGCTACTGAAAGTGATCGCTGCTTTGATCGCGCTGCCGATCTTGGCCATCCCCAAGCGCAACTTCGCAAAGGTGCCAATCTTTGGCGTAAGCGCGAAAAGAGCGAAGAAAAAGTACGCGGGCTACAGGCTTCATACTCTATATGGCAAGCACACCAGCAGGGCATAGTAGAAGCAAAAGAGCTATTAAGTAAGATTTTAGAAAGTTGCCCAGACCCAAAAAGAAATGAATGGCATGAATTGGCGCTATATGCTGAAAGCGCCATAAATCATCAAGCCGAACACAAGTTTGATGAAGACTGGCTATTGCTATGTCACCGCATCATCATTGCCAATCAATTTAATTTCAGCAAAGCAGAGCTTTTGTTATGCGAAGTAGGTCAACTTCAGCATGAACATTGTGTAGTTGTGGATATTCGTTGGGAATTACCAAAGATCTTGCCTAGGTTGATTCAGATCGAAACCATTCAACAACGTCGCGCCCTATTGACTGCTGGTAAAGCTTTTGCTGGTTCTGAAATAGATCTTGAGGGCAACTTACGCCAAAGGCGCTATCGCTTTGATCGTGCCACAAATTGGCTAAAAAATACCTTTTCCAAGAATCAAGTAGACGCAGAGGTTGAGTGATCGCTTGAACCTTCATCATCTGAGGGTTTTGGCACATAAAAGCGCGCTACGATCAAACCTAACTCATAGAGCAAGGTCATTGGCACAGCTAGCAACAATTGCGAGAGCACGTCCGGCGGAGTTACAACAGCGGAAATCACAAATGCGCCAACGATGACGTATGGGCGAATTTCTTTCAGCTTAGCCAAGGGCACCATGCCCATACGCACCAAGACAACCACCACAACAGGTACTTCAAAAGTAATACCAAATGCCAAGAAGGTTGTCATAGCAAAACTTAAATAGTTATCAATGTCGGTAGACATCTCCGCGCCCAAAGGTGCGTTATAACTTGCCATAAACTTGAATACCGTTGGAAACACTAAGAAGTATGCAAATGCCATACCAATAATGAACAAGCTGTAGCTACTCACTACCAAAGGCAGAATCAGCTTTCTTTCGTGCAAATACAAACCAGGTGCAATGAACGCCCATAGTTGATACATCACCACTGGTAAGGCGATGATGAAAGCCACTAGCATGGTTACCTTCATGGGTACAAAGAAGGAGCCTGTAACGTCAGTCACAATCATCTTGCCGCCAGCAGGCAAAGCTTCTAATAAAGGCTGTGCGAACAAATGGAAAATATCAGGCGCCCAATAGACTAGACATACGAAGACAACAATAATTGCGAGCGCCGCTTTAATTACGCGATCACGCAATTCAAATAAGTGGGAAAGAAAGGTTTCCTGTAATCCCGAGTCTTGGGTTGAATTGTTTTCAGTCATACGTAAGTATTTTTATTCTTGCTTTTTACTATTATTTTTATTTGCCAGCGCTGTGATGAAAGCGCTTCATCCTAGCAGCACCAGATTGCACTCGAGTACGAATTCCTGCAGAACGTTTGAACCAAAGCGGCCTTGCAGCACGACGCACACCCCAGCTATTGCGCCCTTGGCGCTTAGTTTTGCGCAGCACTTCTTTTTCATCTAAGGCCGGCTTATCAAACCTAGTTTCAAAAATATCCGCTTGATCGCTTAAGTTAGCGCCAGCCTCTTGAACTGTAGAGCCGATACTATTTTCAACTTCTTTGAGAGTGGCGGCAGTTTCTTCTCGAAACTTTTTAAATTCTTCCACTTCCATTTGACGACTTACTTCAGACTTGACGTCCGCCATATAGCGCTGCGCACGCCCAAACAAATTACCAGCCATGCGAGCTACCTTAGGCAGGCGCTCTGGTCCAACCACCACCAGAGCAACTACAGCAATGAGCGCAAGCTTTGAAACTCCGAGATCAATCATTTAACGCAGTTATTTAAATGCAGCATGAGTTTCTATCGCGCTTTATTTATTTACTAGTTATTTGTTAATGTCTTTAGCCTGAACATCAACCGTCTTTTCTGCTGTTGCAGAACTTTGTTGAATCTGCTCTTTAGGCTCTTCAGCAGCTTTCATGCCATCTTTAAAACCTTTTACAGCGCCACCCAAATCTTGTCCGATATTGCGCAATTTTTTGGTACCGAATACCAACATCACGATAACCAAAACAATCAACCAATGCCAAATGCTAAATGAACCCATTTTTAATCTCCTTGGATTATTTTTTCCAGGGGCGGGGACCGCCCATCACATGTAAATGCAAGTGATAAACCTCCTGCCCACCATCCGCACCATTGTTTACCATCAATCTAAAGCCGCCATCCTTACCAGGACGGCAGCCTTGCTCTTTGGCAAGACGCGGTGCTAACTCCATCATTCTACCCAGCAAAGGCGCATCTACGCTTTCCGCCGACTCCAGCATAGGGATATGCTTTTTAGGAATCATCAGAAAATGGATTGGCGCAGCCGGGTTGATATCTTTAAAAGCATAGATTTCCTCGTCCTCATACACCTTCTGGGAAGGAATCAAACCTTGAGAAATCTTACAAAACAGGCAATTAGGATCGTGTGACATACTTTTTCTCGTATTTATCCGTACTTACTCTTTACCAACTGCTTTTCTCGCGGCCTTCTCTTCAATGCCAGAAGTACCCAAGCGACGATCAAGCTCGGCAATGACATCTTCCGGGCGTAGGTTAAATTGAGACAAAGCAATCAAGCAGTGAAACCACAAATCGGCCATTTCGCCCACCAAGAGCTTTTGCTGATCAGCCGCCAAATTAGAGTTGCGCGCATCTTTTGCCGCCATCACAGCCTCAGTCGCTTCTTCGCCAATCTTTTTCAAGATCCCGTCATCACCCTTTGAAAAGAGTAAAGCGGTATAAGAAGTTTTTGGATCTGTTTGGCCCGCCTTAAATGCATCACGACGTTGATCAACTACATCGGCTAAATGGATTAATCCAGATTCAATTTTTTTGTCTGAATTCAGTATTTTGTTCATTAATATATTTTTTCAGACTATACAGTCCAATCCTCTACCTGTAGCTTCTGAATCCTTTTAAAAGCTTGGTCATTTGTTACTAAAATTGCCCCGAGCTGAGAAGCATGTGCTGCAATTTGCATGTCAAGAGGGCCTAGTAAATTTCCATTACTCTCTAATTGAGCCCTTAAAACACCATAATGCTCCGCTACATCAGTATCCCAAACCAAAACATCCACTCGCTTTAAAAACTCTTGTACAACCAAATGTAAGTTCCTTGCATTTGGCTTTTTTGCCAAACCATAGAGAATTTCACCTTCAGATATAACTGACAAGCATAGTCTTTCCATAGGAACACTGGCGATTTTTCTGCTTACTACTGGGTTTTTCTTAATCAGGCTGCTGATGGTATTGGTATCGAGCATATATCTCATCAGTCATTGACTCCAGCAAAAGGATCTCGATCTTGCGAACCTTGATTTCGATCTTTAGGGCTTAAGAAATCCAAAGGAACATCCGCGCTCGCAAGCGCCAAGAAAAAACTATCCCAGTTTTCAGGTCTTCTGGAAAGAATTAAATCACCTGTATTAGCATCGCGCCGAATAAAAACCTCTTTTTCCTCGAAACGAAATGCCGCAGGCAAGCGTATGGCCTGGCTGCGTCCATTCATAAAGATTTTTGCTATTAGGCTCATCATCCTAGCTCCTTGGTATATATCAAAGTATATACCATTCTAAACTAGAGCAAACTGAAAATAAAGCCCCAAAATAATGTCTTGGGTCAGGTTTTACTGATTTTGATCCAACTTGAGCTTACAGAATCCCATTGCCTAAAGAAGCAACTATGCTCACCCGTATGACAAGCAATCCCATCTTTTTGCTCAACCATCAGCAAAATCGTATCCCCATCACAATCCAAGCGAATTTCTTTTACTTTCTGGGTATGCCCAGATTCTTCGCCCTTGTGCCATAGCTTTTGTCTAGAACGAGTCCAGTAGACAGCCTCACCCAAGCGGATGGTTTCCAAAAGAGCATCGCGATTCATCCAGGCCATCATCAAGATATCCTTGCTGCCAATTTCTTGGACGATTACTGGAACCAATCCTTGGTCATTCCAAGTCACCGCTTCTAGGAGAGCCTGGTCTAGTGAGTTTTTATTTGTATCTGACATTTATCCAATTTTGACAGAATTATTAAGGGCTACCCAAATAAGAATCGCCTTCGGCTTACTGCAACAGCCCATCCCACCTTCTGGACAATAACCCTTTTTGTGTGTTTGATGTGTATAAAATTTATAATGCGTAGATGAATAGCAAAGAACTCATCAAGACATTAGAAAAAGATGGCTGGGTATTGCGGGGCTCAAAAGGCTCTCATCATGTTTTTAACCATCCCCGCAAGGCTGGACACATTACCGTTCCATACCCTTAAAAAGATCTGGGCATTGGATTGGTGCAAAAGATACTGAAACAAACAGAAATTAAATAGAGGGGTCAATGATGAAATATCCAATTGCTATTGAACCAGGTGGAGATAAGTTGGCATGGAGCGTCATCGTTCCTGATATGCCAGGCTGTTTCTCGGCTGCTGACAGCGGTATTGACGAGGCTATTGAAAATGCCAAAGAAGCGATTGGGCTTTGGATTGAAACCGCCCTAGATGCGGGCGAAGATATACCCAAGCCCAGCTCCATTACCGATCTACAGAAGAAGAAAGTGTTCAAGGGATTTATCTGGGCAATTGCCGAGATAAATCCATCTTTGCTATCAGACGATATTGAAAGAGTAAATATCTCTTTACCAAAAAGAGTATTGGCAAGATTAGATGCCAAAGCTAAATCCGCTGGTGAAAATCGCTCTGCTTTTATCGCGCATATGGCGATTAGCGCTTAAGAACCCTAACTAAATCCGAACCGGAATTCCTTGGGCTGCCATATATTCTTTTGCCTGCCCAACGGTGTAATCACCATAGTGAAAAATGCTAGCTGCCAATACTGCATCTGCATGGCCCTTAGTAATACCATCGACTAAATGCTGCAAATTACCAACGCCGCCAGAGGCAATCACGGGAACAGAAACCGCGTCGCTTACTGCAGCAGTTAAAGCCAAGTCAAAGCCATCTTTGCTGCCATCGCGGTTCATGCTAGTTAATAGAATCTCGCCTGCACCACGTTTAGCCACCTCAGTAGCCCATGTGACTACATCCATTCCGGTCGCAGTTCTACCACCATGGGTGAACACTTCCCAATTACCCGCTTCAGTTTGCTTAGCATCAATCGCCACCACAATACATTGGGAGCCGTAATAAGCAGCAGCATCCGAAACTAAATCAGGATTGGCTACCGCGGAAGAATTCATGCTCACTTTATCTGCACCCGCATTGAGCAAGCGACGCACATCAGCAACCGCACGAACACCGCCACCAACAGTCAAGGGAATAAATACTTGTGAAGCAACATCTTCAATGATGTGCAAAATGAGATCGCGCCCATCAGAGGTCGCAGTAATATCTAAGAATGTCAGCTCATCGGCGCCTTGGGTATCATACCGTTTAGCGATTTCTACAGGATCGCCTGCATCACGCAAGCCTACAAAGTTCACACCCTTAACAACGCGCCCTGCAGTGACATCAAGACAGGGAATAATTCGCTTAGTTAACACTAGATGATTTTCTTTGCGTACTTGAGGGTTAACTCATCGGCATATTTTTGAGCGGCTGCAAGATCAAGGTCGCCAGCGTAGATTGAGCGTCCCGCAATCACACCCATGACACCCTCTTCTTCAGCTTTACAAAGCGCTTCAATATCTTGATTGTTAGAGAGGCCGCCACTGGCAATGACCGGGATACGAATGGCTTGAGCCAGCTTGATTGTGGCTTCGATGTTGACGCCCTTGAGCATGCCATCCCGTCCAATATCGGTATAGATAATGGCCTCTACGCCCCAATCTTCAAACTTCTTGGCAAGATCAATCACTTCATGACCGGTAATCTTGCTCCAACCATCAGTCGCTACTTTGCCATCACGTGCATCAAGACCAACCATCACATGACCAGGAAATGCTGTGCAAGCATCTTGCACAAAGCCAGGATTCTTCACGGCTGCTGTACCAATGATGACAGTGCTAATACCGTCATCTAATAAACGTTCAATGGTTTCAAGATCACGAATCCCACCACCGAGTTGGACAGGGATTTCATTGCCAACTGCTTTAAGAATCGATTTAATCGCAGACTCATTTTTGAGCTTGCCAGCAAATGCGCCATTGAGATCTACCAAATGCAAACGTCTAGCACCTTTGCTAATCCAATGCGCTGCCATTGCGCCAGGGTCCTCTGAAAATACCGTGGCTTTATCCATATCACCTTGTTCGAGTCGAACACAGTGGCCGTCTTTAAGATCAATTGCGGGAATCAGCAGCATAGCGAATGGATAGGAATATTAAGGTTGCCAAGAAACAAAATTTTGATAAAGCTTTAAACCGTATTCTGCACTTTTTTCTGGATGAAATTGAGTTGCAAAAATATTATCTCGCGCCACCGCAGATGTAAACCAATCGCCATATTCAGTAGAGCCGGCTGTATCTTCATTGCGCTGCGGTACAACATAATAGCTATGCACAAAATAAAAGCTTGTTAAATCAGGTATGCCATTCCAAAGGGGGTGGTTTCGGTCTTGACGCACCTGGTTCCAGCCCATATGAGGGACTTTATAGGAAGATCCATCTGGCTGCTTTTTACCAGCCAACTCAAAACGACGTACCTCCCCAGGAATCAAGCCCAGGCAAGGTGTCCATTGCTCGGTAGCGCGTACCTCTGCACTTCTATCAAACAGCATTTGTTCGCCTACACAGACCCCTAAAAGCGGCTTGCTCTTGGAAGCCTCCAGTAAGGCATCTAACAATCCAGATTCTTCTAGATGCTTCATGCAATCTGGCATAGCACCTTGACCGGGCAAAACGACGCGATCTGCAGAGTGGATCTCTTCTGGCTGATGAGCAATCAATACATTGTCATCAGGCGCAACATGATGAAATGCTTGATATACGGAACGGAGATTACCCATTCCATAGTCGACGATCGCAATGGTTTGCGCCAAAATTTACCTGTTGTCTACTGTTGTCTTCTGAGCAACCGTGGGGAGTCTAGATTAAAGACTTCCTTTAGTTGAAGGAATGGCGCCTGAAGCACGTGGATCAACCGCCAAGGCCATACGCAAAGCGCGACCAAAAGCCTTGAACACAGTTTCAATTTGGTGATGCGCATTAATACCGCGCAAATTATCGATGTGCAAAGTGACTCCAGCGTGGTTCACAAAACCACGGAAGAACTCAATGCTGAGATCGACGTCAAAATCGCCTACGCGTGCACGAGTAAATGGAACGTTGAATTCCAAACCTGGACGGCCAGAGAAATCAATCACAACGCGAGAAAGGGTCTCATCAAGAGGTACATAGGAGTGACCGTAACGAGTAATGCCCGCTTTATCACCCACTGCTTTAGCAAAGGCCTGACCAAGGGTGATTCCCACATCCTCAACGGTGTGGTGGTCATCAATATGAGTATCGCCATTAGCAACCACCTTGAGGTCAATCATGCCGTGACGGGCAATCTGATCGAGCATGTGGTCTAGAAAAGGAACCCCGGAGGCTAGCTCAGCCTTACCGGTTCCATCTAAGTTGATGGAAATCTGAATTTTGGTTTCCGAAGTGTTTCGGGTGACGTCGGCTTGCCGCATGCTTCATTGCGCCGCGAGGCGAAGTGTTGATTGAAGCCTCATAATATCATTCCTAGAAGAGATTTAAATATCGATATCGCTGCACTTTTATCCCGATTTTTGACCTGAGAACCCTCATGAGCCGTTTTTGGAGCCCCGTTGTTCAAACCCTAACCCCCTATGTTCCGGGGGAACAACCGCAAATGCAGCGGCTGGTAAAACTCAATACCAACGAGAGTCCCTATGGCCCATCGCCCAAAGCGCTTGCTGCTATTGAAGGTCAAAATACTGCGGATTTACGCCTTTATCCGGATCCAGAAGGCGCAGCCTTAAAACAAGCCATCGCTCAATTGCATGGCTTAGATGCAAATCAAGTCTTTGTAGGCAATGGCTCTGATGAAGTATTGGCACATGTCTTTGCTGGTTTACTCAAGCAAAGTAAGCCAGTGCATTTTCCAGACATTACCTATAGCTTCTATCCCGTCTACTGCAAACTTTTTGGAATTAATGCCCAAATAGTCCCCCTGGACGAAAATTTTGAGATAAAAACTGCTGACTACCAAACTCCTAACGGCGGAATTATTTTCCCTAACCCCAATGCTCCTACCGGTAGATCGATTCCCCGTTCAGAAATTGAAGCGCTGCTCTTACGCAACAAAGATTCAGTAGTTGTCATTGATGAAGCTTACGTAGATTACGGAACTGAATCTTGCATTCCCCTATTGCGTGGCGCCAACTGTCCAGAAAACTTACTAGTGGTTCACACACTTTCCAAATCACGTGCTCTAGCTGGTCTGCGCGTCGGCTTTGCGGTTGGTCATCCAGCCTTAATTGAGGGCTTGGAACGAGTCAAGAATAGTTTTAACTCCTATCCCTTAGGACGTCTTGCTCAAGCTGGTGCGATTGCAGCCATTGAAGATCAAGCGCATTTGGAAGCAAGCTCAGCTAAGGTGATTCAAACTCGCACAAAGTTAATTGAGCAACTCGATGCTTTGGGATTTGCAACCCTGCCTTCGACTGCAAACTTTATTTTCACGCGCCATCCACAGCATGCTGGAGCAAAGCTATATCAAGCCTTGCGGGATCGCGGGATCATCGTGCGTCATTTCAAATCACCACGCATAGAAGAGTTCTTGCGCATTACGATTGGCACAGATGAACAAAGCAACGAACTTGTCGCGGCTTTAAAAGAAATCCTGAATTAATTTTTTTAAGAAGCAAGCGCAGGTAGATTGCGCTCTTACCTCTTCAAGCGCATCTCAGCTGCACGTGCATGAGCTTGTAAGCCCTCACCATGAGCTAGCGTGCTCGCTACTGCACCCAAGGTTTGAGCACCAGCCTCACTCACCTCAATCATGCTTGAGCGCTTGATGAAGTCATACACACCCAATGGTGACGAGAATCGCGCAGTACGTGCTGTCGGTAAAACGTGATTGGGACCGGCGCAATAATCACCCAATGATTCACTGGTGTAGTTACCCATAAAGATGGCGCCCGCATGACGAATTTGGTCCGCCCACTTGCGAGGATCGACAGCACAAATCTCTAAGTGCTCAGCAGCAATCGCATTAGCGATCTCACAGGCCTCAGACATATCTTTTACCTGAATTAACAAAGCGCGATTTGTGAGTGAAGCCTCAATCACTTTTGCTCTGGGCATTTCTGGAAGAAGCTTGTTGATGCTTGCTTGAACTTGCTCAATATATTGAGCATCTGGACACATCAAGATCGATTGCGCCTGCTCATCATGCTCGGCCTGGGAGAACAAATCCATTGCAACCCAATCCGGATTACTAGAGCCATCACAGAGCACCAGGATCTCAGAAGGGCCAGCAATCATATCGATGCCCACAATGCCAAAGACTCTGCGCTTGGCTGCCGCTACATAGGCATTGCCAGGTCCAACAATCTTATCAACTGAAGGAATGGTTTTAGTGCCATAGGCTAAAGCGCCAACTGCCTGAGCGCCACCGATCGTAAAGACGCGATCTACACCAGCAAGATAAGCCGCCGCCAAAACTAAAGGATTGCGCGCACCATCAGGAGTAGGCACCACCATGATCACTTCGGCAACACCTGCTACCTTTGCAGGAATAGCATTCATCAATACGGATGAGGGATAAGCAGCTTTGCCGCCTGGCACATAAATACCAACACGATCTAATGGAGTTACTTTTTGACCGAGACGTGTTCCATCTTTCTCTTCGTACTCCCAAGAGTGGCAACCCGCTTCAATCTTTTGCTTCTCGTGATAAGTGCGCACTCTTTGAGCAGCAATATCAAGAGCATTTTTTTGTTCAGTAGATAAGGAGCTGTAAGCCTGCTCTAAATCTTTTCGAGGAATCTCTAAATCAGAAACGCTGGCCACATTCAAGCGATCAAACTGTTTTGTAAAACCTAGAACCGCTTCGTCACCCTTGTCTTTAACGGCTGCCAAAATCTTCACTACTGCAGCATCTATCGCCTCATCATCAGCAGACGGTAAGGACAAACTGGACAACAGAACTTCTCTGAAACCAGCATCCCTGCTGTTAAGGCGCTTAACGTTAATTTGTGAAGACATTGATTGGACTTTTTTCTCTAGCTGCTATTACTTCAGCAACTCAAAAATAGGCTGTAGTTGAGCTCGCTTGCGCTTGTATGAAGCTTGATTGACGACTAGGCGTGCGCTAATATCGGCAATCGGCTCAACTTCAACCAAGCCATTCGCTTTGAGCGTATTGCCAGTAGATACCAAATCCACGATAGCGTCAGCTAAGCCCACCAAGGGAGCGAGCTCCATCGAACCGTACAGTTGAATCGTATCGATGTGCACACCTTTATTGGCAAAGTGTTCACGCGCACAATTGACGTACTTCGTTGCAACTTTTAAACGGGAACCTTGTTTTACTGCAGCCGCGTAGTCAAATCCTTCGCGAACCGCCACAGACATCCGGCACTTTGCAATATTCAAGTCGTAAGGAACGTACAAACCATCGCTCCCTTTTTCCATCAATACATCCAATCCGGCAACACCAAAATCAGCGCCGCCAAATTGCACATAAGTAGGCACATCTGAGGCGCGAACAATAATCAGGCGGACATCTGGATTAGAAGTCTCAATAATGAGTTTGCGTGACTTCTCAGGATCCTCCAGCGGCACTATGCCGACCTTGGATAAGATCTCTGCAGTTTCTTCGAAGATGCGCCCTTTGGAGAGGGCTAAAGTCAATTTCATGGACTAATTATCCATCAGCCTTACTTCACGCGCTCAATATTGGCGCCTAAGAGAGTTAACTTCTGCTCCATGCGGTCATAGCCACGATCTAAGTGGTAAATCCGGTCTACCTGGGTTTCGCCCTGGGCAGCCAATCCAGCAATCACTAAACTAGCTGAGGCTCGTAAATCGGTAGCCATCACAATCGCACCAGAGAGCTTTTCCACTCCCTGAGCAATCGCAGTATTTCCTTCAATAGCGATGTCCGCACCCAAACGATTGAGCTCTTGAACGTGCATAAAGCGATTCTCAAAAATCGTTTCTGTAATCGTTGAGCTGCCAGATGCGATCGCATTGACTGTCATGAGCTGCGCTTGCATGTCTGTCGGGAAAGCGGGGTATTCAGAAGTACGGAAGTTGACTGCTTTAGGACGACCCTGCATGGAAGCCTTAATCCAGTCAGGGCCAATCTCCATTTGTAGGCCGGCCTCTTTTAACTTAACAATCACAGCATCTAGGGTGTCTGGGCGGCAGTGCTTGACTGTAATTTCCCCACCAGTGGCTGCAACCGCACATAAGAATGTGCCCGCTTCAATGCGATCCGGGATAACCGAATGCTCAGCACCGTGAAGTTTTTCTACTCCCTCAATCACTAACCGATCACTACCAATGCCTGAAATCTTCGCACCCATCTTCACTAGCAACTCAGCTAAATCACCAACCTCAGGTTCACGTGCAGCATTTTCTAAGATGGTTTTACCCGACGCCAAAGTAGCAGCCATCAATAAATTCTCAGTACCAGTTACGGTAATCATGTCAGTCAAGATGGAGGCGCCCTTTAGGCGATCTGACTGTGGCTTAGTTTCAGCTTGAATATAGCCGCTCTTAATTTTGATGCTGGCGCCCATCGCCTTCAAACCTTTGATGTGCTGATCCACTGGTCGTGCACCAATAGCGCAACCACCGGGTAATGACACCTTGGCACTATGCATTCTGGCCAACAGTGGGCCAAGCACCAAGATGGAAGCGCGCATCGTCTTCACCATCTCATAAGTAGCTTCTGAGCTTTTAATAACCGCCGCATTCAAGACCATATGACTGTGATCATCAGCGTTCGGGAAGTCAACCGTTACGCCAATTTCTTGTAAAAGCTTGAGCATGGTGCGCACGTCTTGCAAATCAGGAACATTGCGCAATACGACTGGCTGATCAGTTAAGAGACAAGCACACAGAATGGGCAATGCGGCATTTTTAGCGCCGGCAATCACTACCTCTCCATTGAGAGGAGTACCGCCAACCATTCGTAATTTATCCATGAAGCGATTCCAGTAAATACTTAGTCATTAATGTGTAGTGAGTGATGCTGCGTTTTTATGCTGCTGAATTTTGTGCAAATTCTTCAGGTGTAAATGCCTTAATAGATAAAGCATGTACTTCTGCCTTCATGCGATCACCCATTGCGCCGTATACCAATTGATGGCGCTGTACCAAACGCTTACCTTCAAACTCGGGGCTCACGATGGTTGCAAAAAAGTGCTGGCCATCACCCTCAACCTGAATGTGGGTACAGGCTAGCCCTTGCTTGATATAGCCCTCAATCTGTTCTGGGGTGGGGAGCATTTCTTTTCCTAATTAAACTCAAGTTTTCAATAATTAATAACGGAGCTTATAGCCCTTTTGTAATAGGCGTAAAGCAATGACTGACACAAGCACAAAGAAGCAGAACACAATCACTAAACTGCTCCAAGGGGAGTTATCTGAAACCCCAAAAAAGCCGTAACGGAAGCCATCAATCATGTAAAAGAACGGATTGAAGTGCGACACTACTTGCCACGCTGGCGGTAAAGAGTGAATAGAGTAAAAGACGCCTGACAACATCGTTGCGGGCATGATGATGAAGTTCTGAAAAGCGGCTAGCTGGTCATATTTATCAGCCCAGATACCAGCTATCAAGCCAAGACTTCCTAAAATTGCTGCACCCAAAAAAGCAAACGCCAAAATCCACAATGGATACTCCAAGGTGGGCGTTGCAAACCAGATGGTAATTAACAGTACGCCAAGCCCCACAACAATTCCTCGAAATACTGCAGCCAAAATATAAGCAGAGTAAAACTCGAAATGACTTAGGGGAGCCAATAAAACAAATACTAAGTTGCCGGTGACTTTAGATTGAATCAAAGAAGATGAGGTATTTGCAAAAGCATTTTGCAAGACACTCATCATCACAAGACCAGGAATTAAAAAGGCCGTATAACTTAAGCGTCCATAAACTTCCCTGCCCTCAAGAACATGGCCAAAGATCATGAGGTAGAGCACCGCCGTAAGCACCGGTGCTGCCACCGTCTGGAAAGCTACTTTATAAAAGCGCTTTACCTCTTTAAACAAAAGGGTAGGAAAGCCGCTGCCGTACTCTAGAGCAGGTCGATTGAGGCCATGTTTCATTGCGCACTCCCCGACATGATGTTCACGAAGACTTCTTCTAAGTCCGTTTTACCTTCACCATCTTTTTTGACAGATCCGTAACGACTTAATAAATTGGCAGTGGTATCTAGAGCCACAATCTTGCCTTGTTTGAGCATGGCAATGCGTTGACACAAAGCTTCCGCCTCTTCCAGATAGTGGGTAGTCAGAACAATCGTATGGCCATCTTGATTCAATCGACTAATAAATTGCCACAAGGATTGGCGTAACTCAACATCCACGCCAGCAGTCGGTTCGTCCAAAATAATGACCGGCGGTCTATGAACTAAAGCCTGAGCAACCAGTACTCTACGCTTCATTCCACCAGACAAGGAGCGCATATTGCTATCTGCTTTGGAGGTGAGATCAAGATTGGCCATAATCTCATCAATCCACGCATCGTTATTTTTAATCCCGAAATAACCGGATTGAAAACGTAAAGTTTCACGTACAGTAAAAAAAGGATCAAAGACCAACTCTTGAGGAACCACACCCAGCATCCGGCGTGCCTCACGAAACCCTTTTTGAACATCAGCACCCATAATGGCCGCATGACCATGGCTAGGCCTTACTAGTCCAGCCAATATAGAAATCAAGGTAGTTTTGCCGGCACCATTCGGGCCCAACAAACCGAAAAACTCCCCTGGCGCAATGCTCAATGAAACATCATCTAAAGCCTGAAGCGCTCCGTATTGCTTGGATATATTTTGGATGGAAATTGCAGGATGCATCGCCATTACAAACCTAGCAATGTAGAAACACCATAAACACCTGCCAAAACCTTGAGCTTTGCTGGTGCATGCTCCACTGAAATGGATTGCCCATCAGCCATCAGCTTTTTTTGCCATGCCAATAAAACGGTGAGCACGGTGGAGTCAAAATCTTTTAACTGTGAGCAGTCTATTGAACGCAAGCTTGGGCTATTTAATAGACCCTCTTTCTGTAATAGCAAAGCATTTTCTTGCGTTACTTTTTTTGGCAAAAGAAAGGGCATGGTATCTGTGCTTAACAATTAATTGGCTGGTTTAGCGCTAGCCAATTGCTTATTACGGTCCTGCAAAAACTTCACCAAGCCTTCAATGCCGTTTTGACTAATTTGATTAGAGAACTGATTGCGGTAAGCCTCAACCAACCAGACGCCCATGATGTTCATGTCGTACACCTTCCAACCATTGGCCGTTTTCTCAAGGCGGTAATCTAAAGGTACTGGGTCGCCACGTCCAAGCACTACGGTTTTAACAACTACCTCTTTGTCATCCGGTGCGGCACGTAGAGCTTTGAATTGCACAGTTTGATCGCGTAGCTGACTCAAAGCCCCCGAGTATGTGCGAATGAGCAAATTCTTGAACTCGGAAGTCAATTGAGCCTGTTGCTCAGGAGTTGCCTTTTTCCAATTAGGGCCCATCGCCATTTCTGTAGTGCGACGCATGTCGGTATATGGAACAATTTTCTTCTCAACTAAATCCACAACCTTAGGAATATTGCCTTTTTGGATATCGGGATCAGACTTGACCGTTGTCATTACGTCAGTAACGACCATTTTAATAAGGGCGTCTGGGGGTGTTGATTGATCAGGGGTTTGTGCAAAAACAGTACTGGCCGCAAACATCAAGCCAGCAAAAATGAAACTGGAGATTCTTTTAAAGCTTTTCATATTCCCACCCACTGTCTTTATATTAATTGAGACTGATTCTAATCGCTTCAAACTGCATTACTGGATTGCTTATTGGTATGGATTCTCATAAACCGGCATCTGAGGCTCTTCATCATCCCTACCCTCATTGATTTGATAAGCGCGCCTCTGAATATACGCATCACGCATAAAGCTGTACTTATCAATTGCAGCGCCATCTAATAAATCACCAGCCTCATAGTAGGTATTACGTGCGTTCACTACACGCAAACCAGTAATACTATTTCGCAGACCAATGTCCTTCACGAAGCTAAATAAATAGTCTGACTCCAAATCTGCCACCGTACCAAAGGTATCGCGCACATTACTTGGGCCAAAGAAAGGTAAGACCACATAAGGTCCAGAGGGTACACCCCAAACACCCAATGTTTGACCCCAATCTTCCTTATGCTTTTCCAGTCCACCGGGAGTTGCAAGATCGATAAGCCCACCGAGCCCCATAGTGGTATTGACCACTACCCGCATGAAGTCATTAAGGGCATAGTCTGGCTTACCTTGTAACAAGTTAAATAGGGCGGTGTAAATGTCGTTGTAATTACTAAAGAAGTTATAAACTCCTTCGCGTACAAATTCAGGCAATACAAATCGATAACCCGCAACCACTGGCTTTAACAGATAAGCATCTAGGCCTTCGTTAAATTCAAACACTGAACGGTTAAATGGCTCCCAAGGATCCTGAGGAGAGCGCTCTACGCCAGCAGGAATGGATGCGCAGCCAACGAAGGAGGCAATCAAACTTAGCAAGACTGCCATCTTGACTTTGCGCATAAGGAACAACATCATTTTGCTGCGCCCTTTTCTTGGCCGCTATCTGCTGCTTTGTTGTAAAGGAACTGGCTGATCAAATTTTCTAAAACAATGGCTGATTGTGTCTGCGCAATCTTTTCGCCGTTGGTCAACATATCATCTGAGCCGCCCGCCTCAAGACCAATGTATTGCTCGCCTAATAAACCAGATGTCAAAATCTTTGCGGAAGAGTCCTTCGGAAACTTATAGGAATCTTCAATAGTCATCACCACAGTTGCTTGATAAGTTTTGTCATCGAAAGAAATATTGGCAATTCTGCCAACCACTACACCCGCACTTTTCACTGGTGCGCGAGGTTTGAGGCCGCCGATATTGTCAAAGCGTGCGGAAATTTTGTATGTTGGCGCGAATGACACTGCATTCATATTGCCAACCTTCAGTGCGAGAAATAGAGCTGCTAGTAAACCAATAGCAACAAAAATTCCTACCCAGACATCAATTGCACTTTTTCTCATAAGAGCCCCAGTTTATTCTTTCTAATTTGAGAACATCATCGCGGTTAGCAAGAAATCTAATGCCAAAACCGATAAAGAAGAGATCACTACGGTACGAGTAGTGGCTTGCGAAACACCTTCAGGTGTAGGTTTGGATTCATAACCCTGATAGAGGGCAATAAAAGTAACTGCCACGCCAAACACCATGCTTTTAATTAAGCCATTACCAATATCCGAAAACAGATCAACTCCGCCTTGCATCTGCGACCAAAAGGCGCCTGAGTCGACCCCAATCAAAGGCACGCCAACTAGGTAGCCCCCCAAAACGCCGACTGCCGTAAAAATAGTTGCCAAGATTGGCATAGAAATAATGCCAGCCCAAAGTCGTGGCGCAATCACGCGACCCAGGGGATCGACTGCCATCATTTCCATGGCAGTTAATTGTTCACCAGCCTTCATGAGGCCAATCTCCGCAGTTAAGGAAGTGCCAGCCCTACCGGCAAACAATAAAGCGGTAATTACAGGGCCCAACTCACGAGTTAAAGAGAGGGCAACCAATAGCCCAAGCGCTTGCTCCGAACCATAACGATTTAAGGTGTAGTAACCCTGCAAACCTAAAACGAATCCAACAAATAATCCTGAGACTGCAATGATCACAAAAGAATGATTACCAACAAACAAAATTTGATCAATTACTAAACGAGGTCTTTTGAGCAAGAATCCAGAACGTGCGATCACTGCCGCAAACATACGAGCAGCCAAACCCAGACTACTTAAGTTGCGACCTACAAAGAATCCAAGATCGCCAAACAGGTTCAGAAGTGTGGTCATAAGGCGCCCACTCCAAAATCTTCTTCCAAGCTTTTTCCTGGGTAATGAAAAGGCACAGGGCCATCTGGCGCTGCATCTAAAAATTGTCTAACAAAGGGATCAGTTGAACGACTCAATTCCTCGGGAGTTCCTTCTGCGCCAATGCGGCCATTCGCTATGAAATACACATAATCAGCAATGGCAAAAGTCTCTTCAACATCGTGCGTAACCAATAAACTCGTAGCTCCCAGGGCGTTATTCAGATCACGAATTAAGCGTGCTGTAATGCCAAGAGAGATTGGATCCAGGCCAGCAAATGGCTCGTCGTACATGATGAGGGGTGGATCTAAAGCAATGGCTCTAGCGAGGGCAACACGCCTTGCCATGCCACCAGAAATTTGCGAAGGCATTAAGTCTCTCGCACCGCGCAAACCCACTGCATTCAACTTCATGAGCACTAAGGAGTGCAAGAGTTCTTCACTGAGATCTGTATGTTCGCGAAGTGGAAAAGCAACGTTTTCAAAAACACTGAGGTCAGTGAACAGTGCGCCGAACTGAAAAAGCATACCCATGCGACGACGAGCAGCCATCAACTCAGCACCATTCATCTTGCCAATGTCTTGACCTTCAAATAGAACTTGACCTGATTGAGCATTAAATTGCCCACCGATCAAACGCAGAATGGTGGTCTTGCCACAGCCGGAGCCGCCCATCACAGCCACTACCTGGCCACGTCGAAACTCCATATTGAGACCCGACAGAATCTGCCGCTCACCTGGAGCATAGGAAAAGTTGACGTCTTTAATGGAGACGACAACTTCACCTGCAGATTGCTTACTTACATCCAATGAGTTTGGCTGGCTGCTGTTCATATCCCCGCTATTATCGGGGTAAAACAGATGACCCCATTAAATACTGGTCTACTGCCTGGGCGCATTGACGACCCTCACGAATTGCCCAAACCACCAAAGACTGTCCGCGACGCATATCGCCAGCAGCAAATACCTTAGGAACGTTGGTTTGGTAGGCATTTTGACCATCTACAGTTGCTTTTGCATTGCCACGAGCATCTTTCTCAACACCAAACGCATTTAATACCTGCTGAACTGGAGATACAAAACCCATTGCCAAGAGCACTAAATCTGCCTTGATCTCGAATTCTGAGTTTGGCACTTCTGCCATCTTGCCGTCTTTCCATTCCAGACGAACACCAATCAACTTCTCTACTTTGCCGTTTTTACCTTCAAAACGCTTCGTTCCAACAGACCAGTCACGATCACAACCCTCTTCATGCGAGGAAGATGTACGTAATTTTGTTGGCCAATATGGCCAAACCAAGGGCGTGTTCTCAACTTCTGGAGGTTGAGGGAGCAATTCAAACTGAGTAATCTTGGTTGCGCCGTGACGATTTGATGTTCCAACACAATCTGAACCTGTGTCACCACCACCAATAACAACTACATGCTTATCGGTTGCACGAATTTCATTTTTAAAGTCGCCAGCATTTTCCTTGTTTTGTGGAATCAAAAATTCCAACGCATAGTGCACGCCAGCCAACTCACGACCTGGAACCGGCAAATCACGTGGCTGCTCTGCACCACCAGTGATCACTACCGCATCAAAGTCTTTCATCAACTGCTCAGGAGAAACTGTTTTAGTGGAGTAATTTTTTACTTCAACACCAATCTCTTCTTTGCCAACAAAAACGCCTGTCTCAAACTTCACGCCTTCGGCCTGCATCTGCTCAACACGGCGATCAATCAACCACTTTTCCATTTTGAAATCAGGAATACCGTAACGCAGTAAGCCGCCAACACGATCATTCTTTTCAAATACAGTGACGTCATGACCAACGCGCGCCAATTGCTGTGCAGCCGCCATACCCGCTGGGCCACCACCAACAACCGCCACTTTCTTGCCTGTCTTGGTCTTGGATGGCTGAGGCTTAACCCAACCACTTTCCCAGCCTTTATCAATAATGGCGTGCTCAATAGACTTGATGCCAACCGCAGTGCTATTGATCCCCAAAGTACAAGCTGCCTCGCAAGGCGCTGGGCAAATACGGCCAGTAAATTCTGGGAAGTTATTGGTTGATTGCAAAACATCTAATGCATTCTTCCAATCGTTCTGAAATACCAAGTCATTGAAATCAGGAATGATGTTATTCACTGGGCAGCCGTTATTACAAAATGGGATGCCGCAATCCATACAACGTGCGCCTTGAATCTTCGCCTCTTCATCGGTTAATGCCGCCACAAACTCTTTGTAATGATGGAGGCGTTTAACCGGTGCTTCGTACGTCTCACCGACGCGCTCAAACTCCATAAATCCAGTGACCTTACCCATATCGAATCCTTAGTATCTTTTCTTAATGTCTTTATTAATTAAGTGGCTTATGCCGCAACAGTTTTGTTCTGAGCTTTTTCCCACAATTCACCAAGAGCACGCTTGTACTCAGTAGGGAGAACCTTCACAAAACGACCACGAGCATTTTCCCAATCAGCCAAGAGCGCTTTAGCACGCTCAGAGCCGGTGTGACGGAAATGACGCTCAATCAAGCCCTTCAAAATTTGCTCATCAGTCAAGCGCTCGCCACCATCTTTTACATCGATAGGAGCATGCCATTCGGACTTCGGCATCTTAGCGATCTGCTCAGCAGAAGGCAGCACTTTTACTAGCGTTGCCATGCTGGTGTTACAACGCTTATCGAACAAGCCATCCTCGTCGTAAACGTAAGCAATGCCACCACTCATGCCTGCAGCAAAGTTACGGCCTGTCGCGCCTAATACAACCACTGTTCCACCAGTCATGTACTCACAACCGTGGTCGCCAGTACCCTCAACAACCGTTGTAGCGCCAGAGTTACGAACTGCGAAACGCTCACCAGCTACGCCATTAAAGAAGGCTTCGCCAGCAATTGCCCCATAAAGAACGGTATTGCCAACAATGATGTTCTTAGCGGTATCGCCACGGAACTCGTGAGGAGCACGAACAATCACGCGCCCGCCTGACAAGCCCTTACCAACGTAGTCATTGCCGTCGCCAACTAAGTCTAATGTGATGCCGCGTGACAAGAAGGCTGCAAAACTTTGACCAGCTGTGCCATTCAATTGAATGTGAATCGTGTCATCCGGCAAACCTGCGTGCCCATAGCGCTGCGCAACTTCTCCAGAGAGCATAGCGCCTACGGTACGGTTCACGTTCTTCACCGGAACAATGAAGGAAACCTTCTCGCCACGCTCTAATGCAGGCTCACTCTTCTCGATCAAGATGTTGTCAAGCGCACTAGCTAGGCCATGATCTTGAGTTAACACTTGGTAACGTGGAACTTCAGCAGCAACTTGTGGTTCAGCAAATATCTTGCTGAAATCCAAGCCATGCACTTTCCAGTTTTCAATGCCCTTACGGGTATCCAACAAATCAACGCGACCAATTAAGTCATCAAACTTACGAATACCAAGTTGCGCCATGATCTCGCGAGCTTCCTCGGCAATAAAGAAGAAGAAATTCACCACATGCTCAGGTTTGCCTGAGAATTTCTTACGCAATTCTGGATCTTGAGTAGCTACACCAACTGGGCAGGTATTCAGATGACACTTACGCATCATGATGCAACCCTCAACTACTAATGGAGCAGTCGCAAAACCAAATTCATCCGCACCCAACAAAGCGCCGATCACTACGTCACGGCCTGTTTTCATCTGACCATCAGCCTGAACACGGATACGGCTACGCAGACCATTGAGAACCAATGTTTGCTGTGTTTCAGCTAAGCCGAGTTCCCATGGAGAGCCAGCGTGCTTGATTGAAGAAAGTGGAGATGCACCAGTTCCGCCATCATGACCAGCGATCACAACGTGGTCTGCTTTCGCTTTTGCCACACCAGCAGCAATAGTTCCAACACCCACTTCAGATACCAGCTTGACAGAAACGTCAGCCTTTGGATTAACGTTCTTCAAGTCATGAATCAATTGAGCAATATCCTCAATCGAATAAATATCATGGTGCGGAGGAGGAGAAATCAAACCAACACCCGGCACAGAGAAACGTAACTTACCGATGTAATCGGATACTTTTCCACCAGGCAACTGACCACCTTCACCAGGCTTAGCGCCTTGGGCCATTTTGATCTGAATCTGATCGGCAGAACGTAAGTACTCTGTAGTCACGCCAAAACGACCAGAAGCAACCTGCTTAATTTTGGAGCGCAATGAGTCGCCATCCAATAATGGAATATTGGCCTCAACCACATCGCCACCCAAGATGCTAGCTAAAGTCTCGCCCTTCTTGATTGGGATACCTTTGAGTTCATTCACATAACGATTTGGATCTTCGCCACCTTCACCAGTATTGGACTTACCGCCGATACGGTTCATAGCAATAGCCAAAGTAGCATGTGCTTCTGTAGAGATAGAACCTAAGGACATCGCGCCCGTTGCAAAACGTTTAACGATTTCTTTTGCAGACTCCACTTCATCCAATGGAATCGCTTTTGCTGGGTCGAGCTTGAATTCAAACAAACCACGCAAAGTCATTTGACGCTTGGTTTGATCATTGATGATATTGGCGTACTCTTTATAAGTCTGATAACCCTTCTCAGCACCAATACGTGTGGAGTGCTGCAACTTCGCAATCGTGTCTGGAGTCCACATATGATTCTCACCACGAATACGGAAAGCATACTCGCCACCAGCATCAAGCATATTGGTTAAAACTGGATCGTTACCAAATGCAGCTGTGTGCATACGTAAAGCTTCTTCAGCCACCTCAAATACGCCGATACCACCCACGTTTGATGGGGTGCCTTTGAAGTACTGATCAATGATGTCGTGATTTAAGCCTATCGCTTCAAAAATCTGTGAACCGGTATAGGACATGTAAGTGGAGATGCCCATTTTGGACATGACCTTTTGTAGACCCTTACCGACTGCTTTTACAAAGTTCTTCACAGCTTTTTCTGCAGATAAGTCTCCAGACAATCCTTTAGCCATTTCAGCTAAAGTTTCCATGGCGAGGTATGGATGAATGGCTTCTGCACCATAACCAGCCAAGAGTGCAAAGTGATGAGTCTCACGTGCGCTGCCAGTTTCAACCACTAAGCCAACGCTGGTACGCAAACCTTTTTGCACCAAATGCTGATGAATAGCAGAAGTTGCCAGCAAAGCCGGAATGGCGACATGCTTCTCATCAACTTGACGATCGCTCACGATCAAAATGTTGTAGCCAGAACGTACGGCATCTGCAGCCTCAGCACACAAAGATGCCAAGCGAGCCTCAATGCCAGCTTTGCCCCATGACGCTGGATAGCAAATATCCAATTCGTAAGAGCGGAACTTGCCGTTAGTGTAGTGACCAATGTGACGAATCTTGGTGATGTCATCAAAATCCAAAATTGGCTGACTCACTTCTAGACGCATTGGAGGGTTGATGTTATTGGTATCTAATAAATTAGGCTTAGGCCCAATGAAAGAAACTAAAGACATCACCATATTCTCGCGAATCGAATCGATTGGAGGATTGGTCACCTGCGCAAATAATTGCTTGAAGTAGTTATAGAGAGGCTTGTCCTTATTAGAAAGAACTGCCAATGGGCTGTCATTACCCATTGAACCAATAGCCTCTTCACCATTCATGGCCATTGGAGCCATCAAGAATTTAATGTCTTCTTGCGTATAACCAAATGCCTGTTGACGATCTAATAATTTAGCTGCTGGACGAATAGTCGTTTTCTCGTCAATTAAGTCTGCCTTGCTGGCATCAACCTCATCTAACTTCACACGAACCGCATCGATCCAGCTCTTATATGGCTTGGCCTTAGAAACAGCATTCTTCAGCTCAACGTCGTCAATGATGCGGCCTTGCTCCATGTCGATCATGAACATCTTGCCTGGCTGCAAACGCCATTTTTGAACAATCTTGCTTTCAGGAATTGGCAACACACCAGCTTCAGAACCCATGATGACCAAGTCATCGTCGGTTACGTAATAACGTGCTGGACGCAAACCATTGCGGTCCAAGGTTGCGCCAATTTGACGACCATCAGTAAATGCCATCGCCGCAGGTCCATCCCATGGCTCCATCATTGCTGCGTGATATTCGTAGAAAGCGCGGCGATTGTCATCCATCAATGCATGCTGTTCCCATGCCTCAGGAATCATCATCATCATGGCTTGAGCTAATGGGTAGCCAGACATCACCAGCAACTCTAAGCAGTTATCAAAACACGCAGTGTCTGACTGGCCTGGGTAAATCAATGGCCAGAGTTTTTGCAAATCATCGCCAAGCACTGGGGAGCTAATCGCGCCCTCACGTGCATTGACCCAATTGACGTTACCTTTAACAGTGTTGATCTCACCGTTGTGGGCAATCATGCGATACGGATGCGCCAATTCCCATGCAGGGAAAGTATTAGTAGAGAAACGTTGATGCACTAAAGCAAGCGCGGATACAGTGCGCTTATCTTGCAAGTCTTGGTAATAAGCGCCGACTTGATTCGCTAACAGCAAACCCTTGTAAACAATGGTTCTAGCGGACATTGATGCAACGAAATATTCTTTACCGTGCTTCAAATGCAAATCTTGAATTGCGTGACTTGCTGTTTTGCGAATCACATACAACTTACGCTCGAGCGCATCGGTTGTCATGATGTCGCGGCCACGGCCAATAAAAATTTGACGGATAAATGGCTCTGTCATTTGCACAGTTGGAGACATCGGCAATTTCACATCTACCGGAACATCTCTCCAACCTAAAACAACTTGGCCCTCTAAGCGCACAGTGCGCTCTAATTCTTGTTCGCATGCTAAACGGGAAGCATGCTCTTTCGGCAAGAAAATCATGCCAACGCCATACTCACCTAATGGTGGCAAAGTCACGTCTTGCTTAGCCATTTCTTCGCGATACAAAGTATCCGGAATCTGAATCAAGATACCGGCGCCATCGCCCATTAACGGATCAGCACCAACTGCTCCCCGGTGATCTAAATTCTCAAGGATCTGTAAACCCTGAGAAACGATCTCATGAGATTTCTTACCTTTGATATGTGCAACGAATCCTACGCCGCAAGCGTCATGCTCATTACTAGGGTCATATAAACCTTGAGCGATAGGGCGAAGATCTGTATTTAATTTTGTAGTCATAGTATTTCCGAGGGGCGACAAAGGCCTAATTACTTTTGGAGGATCCAATATAGGTGAATACCCACACCGATGCAATAGAAATAAAATGAGTCTGTCCCATTTATTTAGATGTCGCACCAATATGAATTCTATATATGGGGACAGAGTCGGAATACTCAATACCCTATTTGAAGTACAGGGAAACTATTAATTACCTAAGTAACTGAATTTAATACATTAATTTTTCTAGGGCGTCCACGATGGCGAATTAATGCCAGCTCCGGAGCATCTTTAAAGAGCTTTTTGGCATAAATATCACTGACCCAAGGCTTGGATCGCAATAGAGATTCTGTGATTTGGCGGTCTTCCCAGTGAGGTGCGCCCTCTTTTACAAAGTTCGCCCAGCTCATCTGCCGCTCAAAAGGGGTATTACCCAACCTCCAAAAATGCTGATGATCTACCAACCAAGGCTCTGCATTGCCCCCAATGTGGGTTGCAAAACTCGTCCATGTAGAGCTTTGGGGATTAGATTCATAACCAGATCTCACCGGATTGAGCTCTATATAACGCTGGCAGCGTAAAAAATAATCCGGGTCAATCAAAGATGAGCGATAGCGCCCCTCCCAAATAGTTCCAGAGCGGCGGTGCAGTTGATTGAAGTACTGGGCATAACGACGGCCAAGAGACTGCATTGTTTTCGCAAGCGAATCTTCGCTTTGGGGAGTCATGAGCAAATGCACATGGTTAGGCATTAAAGCAAACGCATGCACAGCACAGCCAAACTGCCTCGCTGCTTCACGCAACCACTCTAGATAAGTACGACGATCTTCATCGGCAAAGAAAATGGTTTCACGATTATTGCCGCGGACCATCACATGCATTGCTTGGCCTGGTATTACTGTGCGAGCTTGCCGTGCCATGTTGAAAACGAACTATTGCAGTTCGCGCACACCGCCGTTAGTAGAGAAGTCCGGGATAAACCAGTCACCATCAACTTGCGTTACGCCGCTTGGCACTTCGCGGGAGATCTGAGGGCTATCTTTTAACGCAGTCGCCATATAAGAAATCCACATTGGCAAAGCAAGTCCACCACCAGTCTCTCGATCCCCCAAACTCGCAGGCTTATCAAAGCCAATCCATGCAATCGCAACTACCTTAGGGTTATAGCCAGCAAACCAGGCATCGTGCGAATCATTCGTTGTGCCTGTTTTACCTGCAATATCGCTACGTCCCAACTTACCACGCGCAGAGGCTGCGGTACCCGTCTTGGTTACTTCTTGCAGCATGCTGTCCATCACAAATGCAGTGCGCGCATCCAACACACGAGGCGCATCTTCGCCCGCATGCGTAGGTTTTGCTTCGAACATGACGGTGCCTTTAGAGTCCACCATCTTGTCAATCAAGAATGGATCTACACGATAACCACCATTGGCAAACACACTATAAGCAGAGGCCATCTGCAACGGGGTTACAGAACCCGCGCCCAAAGCCATTGTTAAGTAAGGGGGGTGCTTTTCTGGTTCAAAGCCAAAACGCTGAATATATTCCTGCGCATAAGAGGGGCCGATGGCACGAATAATGCGAACCGAGACTAAGTTCTTTGATTTTGCCAAAGCATTGCGCAAGCGCATCATGCCGTCGTATTTACCATCGTAGTTTTTTGGCTCCCAGGCCTGACTACCAGTCTCCATGCTGCCAATGGATAAAGGTGCATCGTTCACCATCGTGCTTGGGGTAAAGCCTTTTTCAATGGCGGCGGCATAGATAAATGGTTTAAATGAGGAACCCGGCTGACGTAAGGCTTGTGTTACATGGTTGAATTGATTCCGTCGGAAATCAAAGCCGCCTACTAAAGACAGAATTGCGCCGGTCTCCGCATTCATGGAGACAAAAGCAGCTTCAACTTGCGGAAGTTGAGCCAACTTCCAAACACCCCCATCCGATAACAAACGCACTACAGCGCCTGGACGTAAGCGTTTTTTCGGCTGAGTACTATCAGTAATAGAGGCAGCCGCCAACTTCATGCCTTCACCTTTAATAGTGATGGTGTCCCCAGTTGAAATCATGACTTGCATTTCTTTTGGCTTTACATCAAGCACAACACCAGACTGCAAATCATCTAACTGTGGGTAAGCAAGTAATGCCTCATCAATCGCGCGCTGGCGTTTCACAGAGTCCTCAGGAAGATCGATAAAACCTTCTGGACCACGATAAGCATGCCGTAAATCGTATTCAAAAATTCCACGTCGGACTGCTTTATAGGCAGCATCTTGATCGGCCTTCAAGATAGTCGTGTAGACGTCGATCCCCTGTGAATAGATTGCCTCTCCATACTGCGTGAACAGCAATTGACGAACCATCTCGGCCGGAAAATCTGCACGTACTGCAAATTCATTACCTAGGCCGCGAATATGTAATTCCTCAATCATCGCTTTTTGGTATTCCTCTGGCGTGATGTAACCCAGATCGCGCATGCGCTGAAGAATGTACTCTTGCCGAATCTTGGCGCGGCGGAAATTACTGACGGGGTTATAGGCTGACGGGGCTTTTGGCAAGCCCGCCAACATCGCTGACTGAGCGATCGTAATGTCCTTTAAATCAATACCAAAGTAAATCTGCGCAGCACTAGAAAATCCAAAAGCCCTCTGACCCAAGAAAATCTGGTTCATATAGATTTCCAAGATTTTGTCTTTGGTTAATTGAGACTCAATCTCCCAGGCCAGGAGAACCTCATAAATTTTTCGGCTAAAGGTTTTTTCATTGCTGAGAAAGAAGTTGCGAGCCACCTGCATGGTGATAGTGGACGCGCCTTGCGAAAGGTGTCCGCGCAAATTGGTTACTGCTGCCCGCAAAATTCCAACATAATCCACGCCGCCATGAGAATAGAAGCGATCATCCTCAATTGCTAAAACTGCATTACGCATACTCATCGGTATTTCGTTTAAAGGAATGACTTTGCGACGCTCCTCGCCAAACTCACCAATCAACACTTTGTCTGCTGTGTAAATACGCAGAGGAGTCTTGGGGTTGTAATCCGTTAAAGCAGAGATCTTAGGAAGATTAGGTTTGGCGACCAAGAATGCATAGCCCATCAATAGCGTGATTACCAAAGCAAAGACTACGCCGATGATCAGTAAAGCCTTTACAAGTGGATTACTAGAAGTCTTGCGCGGCAAGCCAGGCTCAACTCGTGAATTCCGAGGGCGTCTATCGGATGGACGAATGGGACGCTGATTCAGCGGTGGCTTGTCTTTTGGAGGTAAGGCCATATGTCCAAATTATAGGGTGCTTAGGCAAATTCCTTAAAAGCTCCAAAACCCCTGTCCCGCCCATAGACAAGATCTGATTTCTGACGGCGGGTTCAATCTGGGCTGATGGATTTTCAGCACCCAAAACAGAAGAATATGGGCATGCCCGCCCGCCATATTTCCAGCCAATCTTTTGATGAAATTCTGAGTGATCTTGGCGATGATCCAGCCATCCCCGACCCCCATGGAATCCGCAAACCACCACCCCAACAAAGTGCACCGCCTAGAGCTCCAAACCAAGGCAGAAACAATCCCTTCCCGGAGCCTTTAAGTCCTATTCAGATCAGAAATTCGCTCCAAGGAATTGCACTTCCGATCGCCCTGATTGGCATCTTGTTGGTAGCAGCTATTGCATTTTTTGTGACCTACACCTCATTGAATAAGCAATCCCAAGATGCTTTGGAGGCATCCCAACAACAGCTTTCGGAATTGAAAAAAGAGATGCTATTAACGCACGATCAAATTAATCAAGCTCAGGATGAGCTATATCTAGCAATTGATGAAATAGAAGTGAGTATTCACTCTTTAAAGGAAATAAAGGCAGAAACAAGAGCTCCCAACAGGCCGCAAGCACCAACCCATGAGTCGGAGCTACGCCGCTGGCGCTACCTTGGCACATCCCAAATGGGCAATACCCAGCAAGCCTATTTTCATACAGGGAAAAGCCATCTTGCCTTTGAGAAGGGGGCGCAGGTTTTAGGGGAATGGCGCCTTAGCACTATAGAAAAAGGACTTGTGACCCTAACCCATCCCCAGGGCAAATCTCTGCTTCTGAAGGCTTCAAAAAGCGAATGAAGCTCAGCCTAAATAACCCCCAGAAATACTTCAAACTGCTCACCTCTTGGTTAGCTGTATTGATGCTTTTATCGAGCAATACCGCAATGAGTAATACGCCTTCACAAAATCATTTCCTGATCCCTATTAGCCTGCAATTTACCGATATTGAATTAACTGAACTTTTAGAAACTATGGCGAAATTGGGTAATACCAATTTTTTATTAAGTGAATCCATTAAAGGGAAGATCTCTATAGACCTTAGAAATACACCCTGGCAAACAGCCCTTCACTCCATTCTGGCGAGCCGCGGCTTACGACTGGTGCGCAACGGAGAAATCTACTGGATTGGGCCTCACGCAGAAATCCAAGCCTTTCAGAAATTCCGGCGTGAAGACGCCGCCCTTCCTTTTGGTGGAGACCACATTAATAGTCCAAGGCAAATCCTCATAGAAGCCCGAATAGTTGAGGCTGATGAACGCTTTGCCCGTGAACTAGGAGTTAAGTTGGGATATCAAGTCAATGGTGTCGGAGATAAAGCAGATCAAAAATTGATTGGCAGCATGGATCTGGGTGGCGCTGGTTTGAGTGGTTTTAATCCAGCAACCATGGCGGCAACCTTAGTCTCCAGAAATGGGAGCCGCATTTTGCAGGCAGAACTTTCTGCGCTTGAGTCTGAGGGTCAGGGAAAGATTCTTTCCAACCCACGCATCATGACTGGCGACCAAGTAAAGGCAACCATTGAGCAAGGCACAGAACTGCCGTACCAAACCTCGAATCAAAATGGCAGCAAGTTGCAGTTTAGAAAGGCAAACCTTCGCCTAGAGGTTTTGCCAAAAATCCATCCAGACGGAAAGATATCAATGCTAGTGGGCATTAATAAGGACACGGTAGGTATGAAAACAGAACAGGGATACGCCATTGACACCAAAAGCCTGAGCTCAGAGGTCACCGTTGAAAACGGCGGGACAGCAATCATTGGTGGCATTTTCCAAACTACCGAACGGGAAGACGAAGTCAAAATCCCGCTATTGGGCGATATTCCCCTCATTGGTCATTTTTTTCGCCATAAATCCAGATTGCAAGACAAAACTGAGCTATTGGTCTTCTTAACCCCGACCGTTCTCGACAAACCCTAATAAAATCGAAGGGTGAACTCTTCGACAAACAATATCTTTCTAATCGGCCTCATGGGCGCTGGGAAGTCGACCGTCGGTAAAGTCTTGGCTAAAAAATTAGGGCGTCGCTTTCTGGATGCTGACCATGTGATTGAAGAGCGCTGTGGCGTAAAAATCCCCGTCATTTTTGAAATGGAAGGCGAAGAAGGATTTCGCAAAAGAGAAGCTCAAGCCATCCGTGAAATCACTGCCGAGCAAGATATTATTTTGGCAACCGGCGGTGGCGCTGTTCTCTCACCAGAAAATCGGCAGGCATTAAGTGAGGGCGGCACCGTGATTTATCTTCACGCAAACCCAATTGAACTTTGGCATCGCACCAAAGGTGGCGAGGGTCGCCCCTTATTAAAAAATGGGGATGCCAAAAAGATTTTAGAAAACTTATATGCCGTTCGCGATCCTCTGTATCGTGAAATCGCTGACCATGTGATTGAGACTGGCAAGCCTAGCGTTAATCAGCTGGTCAATACCTTAATCATGCAGCTTGAACTTTCCGCTTAAATATATTGGCACTATGATGAAAACACTTGAAGTTGATCTTGGCAATCGCAGTTACCCGATTTATATTGGCAAAGATCTGATTGATCAAGCAAGCTTATTTAAGGCCTGTGAAAAAGCAACCTCTATTTACATTGTTAGTAACACTACGGTTGCCCCGCTCTATGCTGAGCGCCTAACTAAGACGCTGAGCACCTTTGGGAAGCCTGTTAGAACAATTGTTCTACCTGATGGCGAGTCATATAAAGACTGGAAAAATCTTCAGTTGATTTTTGATGACCTTTTAAAATTTGGCGCTGATCGCCATACCATGTTGGTTGCTTTGGGTGGTGGCGTAATAGGCGATATGACTGGATTTGCTGCCGCTAGCTTTATGCGCGGCATTCGCTTTATTCAAGTGCCCACTACCTTGCTTGCTCAGGTGGACTCTTCAGTTGGCGGTAAAACTGGGATCAACCATCCGCTAGGTAAAAATATGATTGGCGCCTTTCATCAGCCGGTCGCTGTGATTGCCGATCTCAATACCTTAAAGACTTTACCTCCGAGAGAGCTATCTGCTGGGCTTGCTGAAGTTGTAAAGCATGGTGCTATTGCAGATGCACAGTTCTTAGATTGGATCGAATCCAATGCAACGCCACTGCTAGCCTGCGACACAGAAGCAATGGGACATGCCGTCTTACGTTCCTGTGAAATTAAATCTGCCGTGGTTTCTGCAGATGAAAGAGAGGGTGGTATTCGTGCAACCCTCAATTTTGGCCATACCTTTGGTCACGCAATTGAAGCGGGTATGGGCTATGGGGAATGGTTACATGGTGAAGCTGTTGGATGCGGCATGGTGATGGGAGCAGATCTATCGCGTCGACTCAATTACATTAGCGACGCTGATGTTCAGCGCCTCACTAAAATTATCCAATCTATGAATTTACCCATTACACCGCCAAAGTTTGGTGCGGGTCGCTATATGGAACTCATGCAAGTTGATAAAAAAACTGAGGGCGGGCAAATCCGTTACGTTGTTTTAGAAAAAATTGGTAAAGCCCAGATTAAAAGCGTAGATGATGCCCAAGTGATTGAAACTTTAAGCGCTACTGGCGCAGCTTAAATCAAACTCATTTTGACTGCTTGACCAGCCTGAGAGCTCGCAAACTCAGTCAAATCGCTCAACAGCTCTTTTCCTGTTTTGGTATCAAGCCACAAAGGTTGTGCCATCGTGCCAGCCCAGCGATAGTGGTATCCACCCGATTTGGCAGCGACCCAAATCTCGTGCAAAGGTGGTTGGGTATTGATCACGATGACACTTTTATCCTTAAAACGAATATTGATCACGTTCCCGCCTTGGCGCTCAATATCCAAGTCGAGATCCAATGCTTCATCCGCAGCCTCCAATGCGACTTCTATGGAATGCAATAAATTGCTTCCCAGCTGGTAAAACTGCTTGTCATCAATGGTTTCTACGCCTGGATTATTTGGATTCATACCGGAGTCCTGCATGCTATATTCAATCATTCGTTTTAGAGACATTCATGATAGCGATTCTTAATAGAACCCTCTGCTTTAGCCTTCTAATATCCCTTGTTGGGTGTGGGGTAAGGGGGCCTCTATATATGCCAAATGTGCCACCAGTTCCGCCTGCTCCTACAGAGCCGGAACCCAAAGGCAAGCTATACCCACCTCAAACCTCCGCTAGCCCAAGCAATTCTTCATCGGCCAAGTAATGACAAGCAAAGCAATTCCCCTTCCTAAGTTATCTGGGTTTACTGAACGCGAGGGCAGCTGGTATGCCGAAGAAATTCCACTCGCAGATTTAGCAAAAGAATTTGGTACGCCGCTGTATATCTATAGCAAACAAGCATTGACTGAAGCCTACCAGGCCTACGATAAGGCCTGTGTTGATGGTAGCGGTAAACGTCGTGCTCGCGTTCACTACGCTATGAAAGCCAATAGCAATTTAGCGGTGATTGATTGCTTTAAAAAACTGGGGGCTGGGTTTGATTTAGTAAGCGGTGGCGAGTTGGCTCGTGCATTAGCAATTGGCGCAGATCCAAAGAGCTTAGTATTTGCCGGCGTAGGTAAATCTGCCGCTGAGATCGCCACCGCTCTCAAGGCTGGCGTCAAATGCATCAACGTAGAATCGATTGCCGAACTACATAAGATTAATCGCGTAGCCACTGAACTCAACTGCCGCGCCCCTATTTCTTTACGCGTCAACCCTGATGTGGATGCGCAAACCCATCCCTATATTTCTACTGGACTTAAGGGCAATAAATTTGGCATTGCATTTCACGAGGTTTTAAAAACTTATCGTGAAGCATCACAACTTTCTCAAATAGATGTAGTCGGCATTGATTGTCATATTGGTTCACAGATCACTACTACCGCCCCCTATTTAGATGCCCTGGATAAAGTCTTAGATCTTGTCGCGCAATTAAAGAAGGAAGGCATTGTGATTCACCATCTTGATCTCGGTGGTGGTCTTGCCATTTCTTATAGCGACGAAACTCCGCCAGACATTACTGACTTTACGAACACCTTGTTGAATAGGGTGGCTGAGCGTGGTTTTGGTCACTTAGACGTTGTGCTTGAGCCAGGCAGGTCATTGGTGGGCAATGCTGGCGTGTTACTAACCACTGTGGAGTATTTAAAGCCTGGCGCTGAAAAGAACTTCTGTATTGTTGATGCCGCAATGACCGAACTGATGCGCCCAGCCCTATATGAAGCACATCATGGAATAGTGCCGGTACAAAAGAAGGCAGCAAAAGCCTTAACCTACGACATCGTTGGTCCTGTTTGCGAATCTGGCGACTGGCTGGGAAGGGATCGTCATCTTGCAGTAGAAGAAGGCGATCTTCTAGCCATTCTGTCTGCTGGTGCTTATGGTTTTGTGATGGCCTCCAACTACAACACACGCCCTAAACCTGCAGAGATTATGGTTGACGGAAAAAATGCTTACGTGATTCGCGCTCGCGAAAAAACTGCCGACTTGTTTTCATCGGAAACAGTTTTGCCAAATTAATAATCTGTAAAAGTTTTAGACAATAAAAAAACCCCGCTGAAGTAGCGGGGTTTTGTTTTAATGCTTTAGCTAATTAATGCAAACCTGCGATGTAATCAGCCACCGCTTTCATTTCTTTATCCGAAAGCTTAGAGGCAATCGTTGTCATTTGACTGCTGTTGGTACGAACACCTTCACGGAACGCTAGCAACTGGGCATTATTGTATTCGGCCCATTGACCGCCAAGAAGTGGGTACTGAGCAGGAATACCAGCGCCTGTTGGGCTGTGACATGCAGCACAAGCTGGAACACCTTTTGCCGCAATACCGCCACGATAAATACTTTGGCCTAATGCGATTGTTGATTTATCTTGAGCAACACCCTGGGAGATTGGCTGCTTAGCTAAAAAAGCAGAAATATTTTGCATATCTTGCTGTGTCAAAGTCGCGGCCATACCCATCATGATTGGATTTGCGCGAGTGCCCTCTTTAAAGTTTTTCAATTGCTTTGTGAGGTATGCAGCATGCTGAGCGGAAAGCTTTGGCCATGTACCAATCGCACTTTGACCTTTAGGGCCATGGCAAGTGATACAAGCGGTTACACCACGAGTTGCATCGCCATTTGAATACAGCGCTTCACCAGCGGCTAGATCAACCTTTGGCTTACCTGGAACTTCTGCTTTAGCTTCTGGAGCAGCCGCCATAGGAGCAGCATCATCAGCGGCGAAAACTGTACCGGATACGCCGATTAGAGCGAAAATAGAGAGAACCGCAAAACCAGCCCGTAAGCTAGTTAATTTGGAGATTTGAGAGGTTTGACGCATTATGTTTACCTTGGCAAAAATTCCTAAAAGTGTTTGGGCCCTGCATTTACAACCTTTTACCCAACACCATGAGATATTTCATGATTTTGCGTGATTTTACAATAGCTTCTGGACATGTCTAAACTCTTTCAAGCCCGATTCGCCACCACAGTTAATGACACCCACTGTCTGCCTGCCACCCCGCTAAGAGAGGTGGCCTTCGCAGGCCGGTCAAATGCGGGCAAATCTAGCGCTCTTAATGTCCTTTGCAACCAAAAAAGGCTGGCTTTTGCTAGTAAAACGCCTGGACGCACCCAACATATTAACTATTTTGGTGTTTTTGCAAAAGATGATCTACTGGCTTATTTGGTCGACTTACCAGGCTATGGCTATGCAGCAGTCAATCACGAGACCAAATACCACTGGAATGCCCTTCTAAGCGACTATTTACAGGAGCGAGAGCAGTTGATAGGCATGATCCTGATCGTGGACTCTAGGCGCGGTATCACAGAGCTGGACGAGCAAATGATTCGGTGGTTTGTGCCCACCGGCAAGCCTATTCACGTGTTACTCAGCAAATGCGACAAACTAAACAACAGTGAGTGCAAGCATGTGCTGGAGGCGGTACGCAAGCAATTACAACAATATGACCCGGCCCTACCTGACGGCAATGGTGAGTCCAAGCAACTTACGGCACAATTATTCTCAAGCACCAAACGGATTGGCCTTGAAGAGGCAGATAATTTAATTATTAAATGGCTATTTGAAGCAGAAACTCATGAAAATGAAATCACCAGCTAACGCATTGCTCAATTTCCCAGGACACCGTCCTCGCCGCATGCGTCGGGATGATTGGTCGCGTCGCTTGATGCAAGAAAATAATGTCACTGCAAATGATTTGATCTATCCAGTATTTTTACTGGAAGGGCAAGGAAAGGCCGAAGCAGTAGCATCAATGCCTGGCGTCAATCGCGTTTCTCTAGATTTACTTTTCCCGGTTGCACAAGAATGTGTAGATTTAGGTATTCCAGTACTTGCGCTTTTTCCAGTAATCGATAGCGCATTAAAAACTCCCGATGGTAAAGAGGCCTTTAATCCCAAAGGGCTCATTCCTACGGCTGTTCGCGAACTCAAAAAACGTTTCCCCAATTTAGGCATCATGACCGATGTAGCGCTTGATCCATATACAAGCCATGGTCAAGATGGCGTACTCGATGAGCAAGGTCGTATTCTGAATGATGAAACGACTGCAATCTTAGTTCAGCAAGCGATCACGCAAGCAGAAGCTGGTGTTGATATTGTTGCACCATCAGACATGATGGATGGGCGCATCGGGAAAATTCGTGAAGCACTCGAGCAAAAGAATTTAATTCACACCCGAATCATGGCTTACTCAGCTAAATATGCCTCCGCCTTTTATGGCCCCTTTAGAGATGCAGTTGGCTCTGCAAAGAACCTGGGTAAAGCCGATAAAAAAACATATCAAATGGATTGCGCTAATGGCGACGAGGCTTTGCGGGAGGTTGCTCTCGATATCAGCGAAGGTGCAGATATGGTCATGGTAAAGCCTGGCATGCCTTATTTGGATATCGTGCGTCGCGTCCGCGAAGAGTTCGACTATCCCACCTATGCCTATCAAGTAAGCGGTGAATATGCCATGCTCAAGGCTGCCGCACAAAATGGTTGGCTAGATCATGATGCTGTGATGATGGAATCACTGCTCTCATTTAAACGTGCAGGTGCTAATGGTGTTTTGACTTACTTCGCACTCGAAGCGGCGCGCTTGCTTAAGGCAAACGCAGCAGGCAAATAAAAAACAAATTTGATTTTTTATTGAGTGCTGGCTGCTTGTTTTAATCGTTCAATAAAACGCTGGGGTGGCATGTAGCCAATCACACGTTGGTCTTTTAGCTCTTCTGAATTTTGATTGAAGATCAGAATTCCTGGAGGACCAAATAATCCAAAACGCTTAAGTAATGCCTGGTTCTCAGGGCTATTCGCTGTAACGTCTGCTTGCAATAAAACCAGTTGCTTGAGCTCTTTACTTACCTCTGGACTGGTAAAGGTATTTACTTTCATTTCTTTACAGCTAATGCACCAGTCTGCATAAAAATCCAGGAGAATCACTTTCTTCTCTTGCTTGGCTTTGCTTAGTTGCGTATCTAACTCTGCAGGCGAATGAATCACTACAAAAGATAAATCACCTAGTTGATGAATACTCTGGCCATTGACTGTTTTTGCAGTTCCCGCAACATCATTTTTCTGGAGCAATGGCGAGGCAATCCATGCTGCCGTGGCGACCAGAAGAACTCCCAAGGTACGCTGCAAATAAACCATCCAAATACCCGTGGATGGAATCAGAATACGGGCCTCAATCGCAATAAAGAATAGTGGCAGCCCCATTCCTAGGGCCATTACAAAAAGGAATCCTGCGCCTAGGCTCATCGAGCCGGTTTGCGCAATAAAGGCCAAAACGCCTGCCAGGGGCGCAGTAATACAGGGGCTGGCTACTAAAGTAGAAATACCCCCCAAAGCAAAAGCGCCAAGCACATTGCCGCCCTTTTGACGCCCTGCCAACCGATCTACATGGTGATGCCATGATTGCGGCAACCGTAGGTCATACAAACCAAACAAACTGCCTGAAAGGGCTAAAAGTAATAGGGCAAAAGCAGCTAATGCGAAGGGACTCTGCAAAGCCCGCTGTACGCTCCCGCCAAGGGCCGCCATAAGCACTCCTGCCAAGGCGTATACCAATGCCATACCCAAGACATAGGCTAGCGCTAAGATGCTGGCACGCCCCTTGGTTACAGCCTTACCGTCTTGAGTGCCAAAGATAACGCTCGACAAAATAGGCAACATGGGAAGGACGCAGGGTGTAAAAGCGAGCGCAAGCCCCAATACAAAGAAAGCTAAAAATAAATAAGCAGTTGAAGTACTTTCTAAAAAGCGAGCAATAGCATTGACGTCATCACGCTCACGCCATAAATCAGCCAAACTGAATTCGCCACTATCCTGGGTGCTTGATAAAGGCATGCCATCTAAAGCATCTGGAATCGGAGCTACTTTAACCCCGGGACCGGCGAGTAGAAATTTCAGGGTCATAGGTGGATAGCAAATACCTGCCTCCGCGCAACCTTGCAGTGTTACAGCTGCATGGATCGGCTTGCCATCGGCAGGCTTTACATCTAAAAATACCAAGAAAGGCTCTTTATAAACTTGTAATTTTTTCTGAAAAGTTTCATCAAACTTCACCACACCTGATGGCAATGAAGGCCTTATATTAATTAGCTTCTCAGCCTGCGTGCCCGCTTGGAACTTTAAAGATTCTTGATAGATGTAATAGCCTTTAGCAGGCAAAAATTCCAACTCCACTTGATTGGAATTTTCTAACCAAGTAGCCTCCACTCGGAACGCTTTCTCTGGGGGCAAGAAATCCGGCGCAGCAAAAACTTGCGCGGAAAGGAATAAAAATAGGGCGAAGATCTTTGCTACAAAGGAATGCATTCTCATGACTTCGAATTTACCTCAGACTCGACCCACTTGCCGTATTGCCTTTCATAATGCTCTGGAGAAAAGGCTAATATTTCTGGTAAGTCATAAGGATGCGCGCTTTGAATAAAGGCTGAAATCTCAAGCCACTTTGACTCAGTCGTTTTTGCCGAAAGCAATACTTCATGCTCCTCGCAAACTTTATCCTCCCAGCGATAAATCGATTGAATGCCGTCTGTAAGCTGCACACAAGCAGCTAGATGCTTATCCACCAAGGACCTTGCCAAGCCTGTGGCAGCCTCCAGATTAGGAAGACTCGTTAGCACCACCAAAAGCTTGCTGGAATTGGCTGGAGAGTTTTCAGACATTCTGTATTTATAACCCGATAAATGAAAAAAGCCAGACCGAAGCCTGGCTTTTTACCGTAACACCGAGACTTAAGCCTCTTCAGTTACTGCTGTTTCTTCAACTTCTGGGCGATCTACCAACTCAACCAAAGCCATTGGCGCATTGTCGCCATGACGGAAGCCAAACTTCAAAATACGAAGGTAGCCACCTGGACGTGTTGCGTAACGTGGGCCGAGCTCTGTGAAGAGTTTGGCTACGATATCGCGATCACGTGTGCGATTGAATGCTAAGCGACGGTTTGCTAAGTTATCTTTTTTACCCAAGGTAATCAAAGGCTCAACAACCATGCGCAATTCTTTAGCTTTTGGCAAAGTCGTTTTAATGACTTCGTGCTCCAAAAGTGAATTGGACATGTTGCGCAGCATCGCTAGGCGATGTGATGATGTTCTGTTTAGTTTGCGTAAGCCGTTTCCGTGACGCATGATGCTTCCTTTCTAATTATTTCTCGAGGTTAGCTGGAGGCCAGCTTTCGAGTTTCATGCCAAGACTTAAGCCACGAGCCGCTAAAACATCTTTAATTTCATTCAAAGATTTGCGACCTAGATTAGGCGTCTTCAACAATTCATTCTCTGTACGTTGAATCAAGTCACCGATGTAGTAAATGTTCTCAGCTTTCAAGCAGTTTGCGGAGCGAACTGTCAACTCGAGGTCATCTACTGGACGCATCAACATTGGATCAACCATTGAAGAGCGGCTTGGTGCCAAATCACCAGAAACTTCGCTGCTTTCGAGGGCTGCGAATACAACTAACTGATCAACCAAGATGCTTGCTGCCTGACGAATTGCTTCTTCAGGAGATAACACACCGTTAGTTTCAATAGTCATTACCAAACGATCGAGGTCGGTACGTTGCTCAACACGAGCAGACTCAACAGCATAGCTAACACGGCTTACTGGGCTGAATGAAGCATCCAACACAATGCGACCAATAATCTTAGTTGCTTCGTCGCTGTACTGACGTACGTTACCTGGAACATAGCCACGGCCTTTTTCAACCTTGATCTGCATGTCCAACTTACCACCAGCTGACAAGTGAGCGATCACATGGTCAGGGTTCATGATTTCTACATCATGTGGCAAATCGATATCTTTTGCAGTAACAACGCCTGGGCCTTCTTTACGCAAATTGATAGTAACTTCGTCACGTGACTGCAACTTAAATACGATACCTTTGAGGTTCAACAAGAGGTTTACAACGTCCTCTTGAACTCCATCTAATGTGGAGTACTCATGAACAACACCAGCAATTGCTACTTCAGTTGGCGCATAACCAACCATCGAGGACAAGAGTACGCGACGTAATGCATTTCCGAGTGTGTGGCCATAGCCACGCTCGAACGGCTCCATAACAACCTTAGCTTGGTTGGCGGTAAGCGCTTCAACAGAAATAATCTTTGGCTTGAGCAAATTTGTTTGCATATTTTTTCCTTGAGAGTGCCTAATTAGCGTGAATACAATTCAACGATCAAACTTTCATTAATTTCACCGCTAATATCTTCGCGGTCAGGCACTTGCTTAAATGTTCCCTCGAGCTTAGCTGCATCAACTGAAACCCAAGTAACAGGAGTCATTTGTCCAACCAAATTCAATGATTCTGTAATACGCGCTTGCTTCTTCGCTTTTTCACGAATAGCAACTACATCACCAGGCTTAACCTGAATAGATGGAATATTTACAGGGCTACCATTGAGCAAAATTGCGCAGTGGGAAACCAGCTGACGTGCTTCAGCACGAGTAGAACCAAAGCCCATACGATAAACAACGTTATCAAGACGTGACTCTAACAACTGAAGCAACATCGAACCGGTATTACCCTTACGACGCTCAGCTTCAGCGAAATAACGACGGAACTGACGCTCTAAAATTCCGTACATACGCTTAACCTTTTGCTTTTCACGCAATTGATTACCGTAATCAGATGTTCTTGAGCCAGATGTACGACCATGTTGACCAGGCTTAGTATCTAACTTGCACTTGTCTGACAGGGCGCGACGTGCGCTCTTTAAAAATAAGTCGGTACCTTCCCGACGTGCTAATTTGGCCTTAGGCCCTAAGTAACGTGCCACGATGCTTTCCTTTCTTTGCCGCAGCCTTACGACCGACGGTGAGTTCGCCTTTTAAATCAGGCGAACAGTGGGCTTTAATAAAAAACTACTAAAACTTGTACAGCCAACTTCCTAGCTTAGATACGACGACGCTTAGGAGGACGGCAACCATTGTGTGGAACTGGAGTTACGTCTTGAATCTCAGTAATCTTGATACCTAATGAGTTCAATGCACGAACTGCTGATTCACGACCTGGGCCTGGGCCTTTGATCTGAACTTCCAAGTTCTTGATACCGCATTCAACGGCAGCTTTACCAGCAACTTCTGCAGCTACCTGAGCAGCAAAAGGTGTTGATTTACGTGAGCCTTTGAAACCCTGGCCGCCAGAAGTTGCCCATGAAAGCGCATTTCCCTGACGATCAGTGATCGTAATAATGGTGTTATTAAAAGAAGCGTGAACGTGTGCAATACCGTCAGCAACGTTCTTTTTAACCTTCTTACGAGCGCGCTGTGAAGCGGCGGAAGCGGATTGTTGTTTTGCCATGTCAATAAACTTTCTTGATTATTTCTTGAGTTGCACACCAGACTTGCGTGGGCCCTTGCGGGTACGCGCATTAGTCTTAGTACGTTGACCACGTACAGGCAAGCCCTTACGATGACGAACACCGCGATAGCAACCTAAGTCCATCAAACGCTTGATGCTCATAGTTACTTCACGACGAAGGTCACCTTCGGTAATGAATTTACCTACTTCATCGCGCAACTTTTCCAAGTCACCGTCAGTAAGGTCTTTAACTTTTTTGTCGATTGCAACACCTGTGGTTTCACAAATTTTGCGTGCACGGGTTGTGCCAATGCCAAAAATTGCTGTTAAACCGATAACAGTATGTTGATGATTTGGGATGTTTACCCCAGCGATACGTGCCATGAGATTTCCTCTTAATTAACCAGATCAGCCTTGACGCTGCTTATGACGTGCGTCTGAAGAACAGATCACGCGAACAACGCGTTTGCGCTTAATGATCTTGCAATTTCTGCAAATACACTTAACGGATGCTAAAACTTTCATAACTCACCTCTAAAAAAATATGTACAACTTAATCTTTACTTCGCGCGGAAAATGATTCTGGCACGCGTAAGATCGTATGGAGTCATCTCCACCGTCACCTTATCTCCCGGCAAAATACGAATGTAGTGCATCCGCATCTTTCCGGAAATGTGCCCTAGAACCACATGTCCGTTTTCTAGCTTCACGCGAAACATCGCATTCGGCAAATTCTCTACAACTTCTCCCGCCATCTGAATTACATCGTCTTTAGACATTCAGTTAAGCGCCCATCTTGAAGTTAGCCTTCTTCATCAAAGAGCCGTACTGCTGTTGCATCACATATGACTGAACTTGAGCCATGAAATCCATTGCAACAACAACAATAATCAACAATGAAGTACCACCGAAATAAAACGGCACGTTGTACTTCAAGACCAAGAATTCTGGCAACAGGCAAACTAGAACCATATAAATAGAGCCAGCTAGAGTCAAACGCACTAAGATCTTGTCGATATAACGCCCTGTCTGATCACCTGGACGAATACCCGGAACAAATGCGCCACTCTTCTTCAAGTTCTCGGCAGTTTCACGGCTATTAAATACCAATGCGGTATAAAAGAAACAGAAGAAAATAATCGCTGCTGCATACAAAATCGTGTAAACGGGCTGACCTGGAGCCAAAGTGGCTGCCAAATCCTTAATAACTCTACTGAACATATTGGTCGGCTCGCCTGATGTAAACCAGCCGGCAATAGTCGCAGGGAACAAAATAATCGATGATGCAAAAATTGGAGGAATAACGCCAGCCATGTTTAACTTCAATGGGAAGTAAGAGGACTGGCCACCATAAATCTTGTTACCCACTTGACGCTTAGCGTAGTTCACTAAGATACGGCGCTGACCGCGCTCTACAAACACTACAAAATAAGTCACCGCTACGCAGATAACAACGATGAGCAATGCAGAAATAATATTCATTGAGCCGGTGCGAACCAACTCTAACAAGCTTGCTAGCGCATTTGGTAGGCCTGAAACAATACCGCCGAAAATAATAATGGAGATACCGTTACCAAGACCACGCTCAGTAATTTGCTCACCAAGCCACATTAAGAACATTGTGCCGGTTACCAAAGTAACTACAGTATTGAGCTCAAACATCAAGCCTGGGTTAATTACTAAACCTGGCTGGGCTTGCAACGCAACAGAAATGCCTAATGCCTGAAATGTTGCCAAAAATACTGTGCCGTAGCGAGTGTATTGAGTAATCTTGCGTTGACCTGCTTGGCCTTCTTTTTTCAACGACTCTAAAGATGGAACAACAATCGTCATCAACTGCATGATGATCGACGCAGAGATATACGGCATGATACCCAAAGCAAATACAGTGAAACGAGATAAGGCGCCACCTGAGAACAAGTTAAACATTCCCAAGATGCCGTCTTTTTGGCCAGAAAACAACTGCGCCAATTGGTCGGGATCAATTCCAGGGACTGGAATATGAGCACCCAAACGGAACACGAGCAAAGCCAGCACCAGGAAAATCAAGCGTTGGCGTAATTCGCCAAACTTGCCACCTGTTGCTGCAGTGTTTGCGTTATTGGTAGGTGCTAATGCCATATCTACTAAAAGACCTATTAAACCAATTCAACCAATTTGCCACCAGCAGCTTCAATAGCTGCTTTTGCACCGGCAGTTGCTGTGATGCCCTTGAGGGTTACAGCAATCTTTAGCTCGCCAGTCTTGATAACCTTAACCGCATTGATTTGCTCACCAGCAAAGCCGTGAGCTCTCAATACCAATAAGTCTACTTCTGGCAAGTTGATTTTTGCTAAGTCATTCAAGGTAACTTGACCAACGTGACGACGTGTCAAAGACACGAAACCGCGTTTTGGCAAACGACGATACATAGGCATCTGACCGCCTTCAAATCCGACTTTATGGAAACCACCAGAACGGGATTTTTGACCTTTGTGACCGCGGCCAGCAGTTTTACCAAGACCAGAACCAATGCCGCGACCAACGCGACGACGGTTTTTCTTGGAGCCTTCTGCAGGTTTAATTGTATTGAGTTGCATATTCTTCGCCTATTTACTTGCTAGTTATTAGCCAACGACTTTAACTAGATAAGAAACTTTATTAATCATGCCGCGAACAGCTGGAGTGTCTTCCAATTCAGAAACTGAATTGATGCGACGAAGGCCTAAGCCTCGTACAGTTGCACGGTGGCTTTCGCGTGTACCGATCAAGCTGCGTACTAATTGCAGTTTGACTTTGGAGTTAGATGTTGTCATTTATAGATTCCTAATCTTTTGGTCTTAGCCGAGAATCTCTTCAACTGATTTACCGCGCTTAGCAGCAATCTCAGCAGGAGTACTCATCTTGCTCAAACCATCAATGGTTGCACGAACCAAGTTGTATGGGTTTGTAGAGCCAAGTGACTTAGCAACCACGTTAGTTACACCCATTACGTCGAAAATCGCACGCATTGGTCCGCCAGCAATAATTCCAGTACCATCTTTAGCTGGTGAAATCAAAACGCGTGAAGCGCCATGCTGACCAGTAACGGTGTGCTGCAAAGTACCTTTACGCAAAGTTACTTTGATCATCTTGCGACGAGCTTCGTCCATTGCTTTTTGAACGGCAACCGGAACTTCTTTTGATTTGCCTTTGCCCATACCGATGCGGCCATCGCCATCGCCAACTACAGTGAGTGCAGCGAAGCCGAGAATACGACCGCCTTTAACCACTTTAGTTACACGATTAACAGCGATCATCTTCTCGCGAAGACCATCATCACGCTCTTCGTTTTGCATCTTAGTTTGCATTTTTGCCATGTTTTTTCCTAAACCCTATTAGAACTTCAGGCCGGCTTCACGCGCAGCTTCAGCTAAGGCCTTAATACGGCCGTGATAACGATGACCGGAACGATCAAACGCAACATCAACAATGCCTGCTTTAACAGCACGCTCAGCAACTAACTTGCCGATTTGTTTTGCCGCTTCAGCGTTGCCGCCGTTTTTGATCGCTTGGCGCAAATCTTTTTCCATTGTTGAAGCAGCTGCTACAACTTTGGTTCCGCATGGGCTATAAACCTGAGCAGAAATATGAGTATTGCTACGGATAACTGTTAAGCGATTTGCCAATGCTTCGGCAATGCGAATACGAGTCTGCCTAGCGCGTCTTTGTCTGGATTCGTCTTTATTCATTTTCTAATCTCGCTTACTTCTTCTTAGTTTCTTTCAGATGCACAACCTCATCCACGTAGCGAACACCCTTGCCTTTGTATGGCTCTGGTGAACGGTATGCGCGAACTTCAGCTGCGACCTGGCCAACTTGCTGCTTGTTGGAACCTTTGATAATGATTTCAGTTTGAGTTGGAGTCTCAGCCTTCACACCCTTTGGCAGGTTGTAAATAATGTCGTGTGAGAAACCTAACTGCAATTTCAATGTTTCGCCTTGAGCAGCAGCACGATAACCAACGCCTACCAAGCTGAGCTTGCGCTCAAAGCCAGCAGTCACGCCAACAACCATGTTGTTAACCAAAGCACGGGCTGTACCTGACTGTGCACCAGCTTCTGGTGAGTTGTTATTTAAAACAACTGTCAATACGCCATCTTCTTGTTTCAAACCAACAGAAGGATGCAAGTTGTGTGTCAAAGTGCCCAATGGGCCCTTAACAGTCACGTTTGCACCGTTGATGCTGATCTCAGCGCCCTTAGGGACTGTAATTGGTGATTTACCTACGCGGGACATATTTCGCTCCTTAAGCTACGTAGCAAATAACTTCGCCGCCCACGCCTGTTGCACGTGCTTTACGGTCTGTCATTACGCCTTGAGGGGTTGAAATAATTGCAATGCCCAAGCCATTCATTACTTCTGGAATGTCATGACGGCCTTTATAGATACGCAGACTTGGTGTAGACACACGGTCAATACGCTCAATAACAGGACGGCCTGCATAGTATTTGAGATCAATGTGGAGCACTGGCTTAGCTGCTTCACCTTTGATTTCGAAACTTTCGATATAGCCTTCATCTTGCAAAACTTTTGCGATGGCTACTTTAACTTTTGACGACGGCATCAAGACTACGGGTTTCTGCACTGCTTGCGCATTGCGGATCCTTGTCAACATGTCGGCGATTGGATCGCTGATACTCATGAGTTCTCCTAATTCTTTCGCCGCTTACCAGCTGGCCTTGGTTAAACCGGGGATTTCGCCACGGAAGGCGATTTCACGAATCTTGCTACGAGCCAAACCGAATTTACGGAATGTGCCACGTGGGCGACCGGTTAATGAACAACGATTTCTTTGACGAATCGGGCTTGCGTTACGTGGAAGTGCCTGTAGCTTCAAGCGAGCTTCATAGCGCTCTTCATCGCTGCGTGATTGATCAGCAATGATCGCTTTGAGTTCAGCACGCTTGGCAGCGTACTTCTCTACAGTTTTTGCGCGCTTATTCTCGCGCTCAATCAGGGATAGTTTTGCCACGTTAGCCTCTTAATTGCGGAAAGGGAATTTGAATGCTGCCAACAAAGCTTTTGCTTCTTCGTCGGTTTTAGCAGTCGTCGTAATACTGATATTGAGACCACGGAGGGCATCAATTTTGTCGTATTCGATTTCAGGGAAAATGATCTGTTCTTTAACGCCGATGTTGTAGTTTCCACGGCCGTCAAATGCTTTACCAGAAATACCGCGGAAGTCACGTACGCGTGGCAATGCAACAGTAACGAAACGATCCAAGAATTCGTACATGCGTGCACCACGCAATGTCACCATGGCACCGATTGGGTAGCCTTGACGAATTTTGAAACCTGCAATCGCTTTTTTCGCTTTAGTTACAACTGGCTTTTGGCCCGCAACTTTAGTTAAATCGCCAACTGCATTTTCGATAATCTTCTTGTCGTTCACTGCATCGCCCAAGCCCATATTCAGGGTTACCTTAGTGATACGTGGAACTTCCATTACAGATTTGTAACCAAATTTGGCGATCAAATCTGCAACAACTTTAGCTTGATAGTGCTCTTGAAAACGTGTGCTCATAATTTCTCCGTGCCCCTTATGCGCTTAAAGTTGCGCCAGTGGTTTTGAGGAAACGTTGCTTTTTGCCATCAACGAGTTTGATACCAACACGTGATGGTTTGCCGTTACCGTCAACCACAGCCACATTAGAAATGTGAACAGGCATCGTCTTGTCAATCATGCCGCCAGTAACACCGGCTGCTGGATTTGGCTTAACGCTCTTTTTATAAATATTTACGCCTTCGATCACTAACTTGTTCTCGAGAACGGCTGTAACAGTTCCTTGCTTGCCCTTATCGCGGCCAGTCAACAGAACTACGGAATCACCTTTACGAATCTTTTTCATATCAGCCTCTTAAATAACTTCGGGGGCGAGAGAAACGATCTTCATGAACTTTTCAGTACGCAACTCGCGCGTCACTGGTCCAAAGATACGTGTGCCAATTGGCTCTAACTTAGCGTTGAGCAAAACCGCAGCGTTGCCATCGAACTTAATCAATGAACCATCTGGACGGCGAACACCCTTAGCAGTTCTCACTACTACGGCGTTATAAATGTCACCTTTTTTAACACGGCCACGTGGAGCAGCAGACTTAACGCTGACTTTGATGACATCACCGATACTGGCGTAACGACGCTTAGAGCCGCCCAATACCTTGATGCACAACACTTCACTGGCGCCTGTGTTATCGGCAACCTGTAATCTACTTTCGGTTTGTATCATTTCTAATCCCCAACTTATTGGCCAAAGGCAAACAGTCTTGGTTCCGTCTATGGGCTTTAACGAGAGTTAAAACCCGGAATTAATGAAAAACACTGCTTCTCCAATAAAACCAGAGAAGCCTTCTATTCTACTACGTAAAAAAGGGATTTGGGAAGAATCTTCGCCAAAATCCCCAATATTTCTTTAAATACCCTTTGAAGCCTCAACCAAACGGGTCACAACCCAAGATTTAGTGCGTGAAATTGGCTTAGATTCAGCAATTTCAACGGTATCACCCATCTTGTATGTGCCAGCTTCGTCATGAGCGTGGTACTTTTTAGACTGGCCAACGTACTTACCAATCACTGGATGCTTAACTTGACGCTCAACCAACACCGTCACAGTTTTTTGCATTTTGTCGCTAACAACGCGTCCCACGAGGGTACGGCGCAAGGGTTTAGATAATTCTGTCATATCCCTTTTTCCTTATTTCTGTGCAGTCTTTTGGGCGATAAAAGTCTTCACACGAGCGATGTCGCGCTTATTTTTACCCAATTGGCTGGTATTTGTTAGTTGCTGAGTGCCTTTTTGCATGCGAAGTTTGAAACCGGTCTTAAGCAACTCGGTTAACTCTGCATTCAATGCATTCAGATCTTTTGAAGCTAATTCTGTATTTTTCATAATCTCTATCCCGATCAACCTAAGTGGCGAATCACGAAAGTGGTCTGTAAAGGCAACTTAGCAGCAGCAAGCTTGAAAGCTTCGCGCGCCAATTGCTCATCAACACCGTCCATCTCGTAGAGCACTTTGCCTGGTTGAATTTCAGCTACGTAGTACTCTGGATTACCTTTACCGTTACCCATACGTACTTCAGCAGGTTTTTGTGAAATTGGCTTATCTGGGAAAATGCGAATCCAAATACGGCCACCACGTTTAATGTGACGAGTCATTGCACGACGTGCTGACTCAATTTGACGCGCAGTCAAACGACCACGGCCAACGGCCTTCAATCCAAAGTCACCAAAGGCTACAGAACTACCGCGTGTTGCCACGCCAGTGTTACGGCCTTTTTGTTCCTTACGATACTTGCGACGCTTTGGTTGTAGCATGCTTACTCTCCTGACTTCTGCGTATCTGCGGCAGGTGTTTCAACCTTACGCACACGCTTTACTGCTGGTTTAGCAGCAACTAATGGCTTGTCTGTGCCAGCAGCTGGTTTACGAGCAGCTGTCTTGCTTGGAGCACGACGAGTTTTCTTTTCTTCGGCAGCTGGTTCAGCAGATGGAGCAGCTACTTGAGCTTCAGCACCACGACCCAATGTGTCGCCTTTGTATACCCAAACTTTTACACCGATGATGCCGTATGTAGTTTCAGCTTCGGAAGTTGCGTAATCAATATCCGCCTTCAATGTATGAAGTGGAACGCGACCTTCACGGTACCATTCGCGACGAGCAATCTCAGCACCATTCAAACGACCTGATGACATGATCTTGATGCCTTGTGCGCCAAGACGCATTGCGTTTTGCATTGCACGCTTCATTGCGCGGCGGAACATGATGCGCTTCTCTAACTGTTGAGTAATAGAGTCAGCAATCAATTGTGCGTCAACTTCAGGCTTACGAATTTCTTCGATATTCACGTGAACTGGGACACCCATACGTTTTTGTAATTCGCGGCGGAGCACTTCAATATCTTCGCCTTTTTTACCGATTACAACGCCTGGACGTGAGCTGTAGATAGTGATACGTGCATTCTTTGCAGGACGCTCGATAACTACTTTACTTACGGATGCATTCTTCAGTTTCTTCTTGAGGTAGATGCGAACGTCTACGTCCTCTTTCAGCATCTTTGCGAAGTCAGTATTGTTTGCATACCAACGTGATGTCCAATTCTTCGTTACCGCGAGTCGGAATCCGGTTGGGTTTATCTTTTGGCCCATATATTTCCTTAGTTACTCAAGGTCACGCTAATGTGACAAGTTTGTTTTTCAATTTGATTGCCACGACCCTTAGCGCGTGCGGTAAAGCGCTTCAATGAAGTGCCTTTATCAACAATAATTGCTGAAACCTTGAGCTCATCAATGTCAGCACCTTTATTGTGTTCAGCGTTGGCCACTGCGGACTCAACAACTTTTTTCACAATGAAGGCAGCTTTCTTAGGGCTGAATTGCAAAATGTTTAATGCGCGAGCAATCGGCAAACCACGAATTTGGTCGGCGACCAAACGTGTCTTTTGCGCAGAAATGCGGGCACCCTTGTGAATAGCTTTAACTTCCATCATCATCCCCTTACTTCTTCGTTACTTTCTTGTCAGCAGCGTGACCTTTGAAAGTACGGGTCAAGGCAAATTCGCCTAACTTATGACCCACCATGTTTTCTGATACATATACCGGAACGTGTTGACGACCGTTATGTACAGCAATCGTCAGACCAATGAAGTCTGGGAGGATTGTTGAACGGCGTGACCAAGTTTTGATCGGCTTCTTGTCTTTGTTGGCTTGTGCAACTTCAACTTTTTTTACTAAGCTGGCGTCGCAGAATGGGCCTTTTTTAGCTGAACGTGTCATATCTATTTATCCTTATCGCTTAACGTTTTTGACGACGTTGAACGATCATCGAAGTTGTACGCTTATTGCGACGTGTGCGATAACCTTTGGTTGGAGTGCCCCATGGAGATACAGGTACACGGCCTTCGCCAGTTCTACCTTCACCACCACCGTGTGGGTGATCTACTGGGTTCATTGCCACACCGCGAACGGTTGGGCGAATACCACGCCAGCGATTTGCACCTGCTTTACCAATTTGACGCAAGCTGTGCTCTTCGTTACCAACTTCACCAATAGTGGCGCGGCACTCAATCAGAACACGGCGAACTTCACCGGAGCGCAAACGCACTTGAGCGTATACACCTTCACGAGCTAACAATACTGCTGAACCACCGGCTGAACGTGCAACTTGTGCACCTTTGCCTGGCATGATTTCTACACAGTGAATAGTGCTACCAACTGGAATATTGCGAATTGGCAAGTTGTTACCAGACTTAATTGGGGCTTCAGAGCCACTCATCAACGCCTGACCAACAGTCATACCTTTTGCAGCAAGAATATAGCGACGCTCACCATCAGCAAACACGATCAATGCAATATTTGCACTGCGGTTTGGATCGTATTCCAAGCGCTCTACTTTAGCTGGAATGCCATCTTTGTCGTTGCGTTTGAAATCAACAACACGATAGTGATGCTTATGACCACCACCTTTATGACGGGTAGTGATGTGACCATTATTGTTACGACCGGCTTTTTGGAATTGTGGCTCTACTAACGCTGCAAAAGGTTTACCTTTATGCAGGTCAGGATTTACCACCTTGACCATTGAACGACGACCTGGTGAGGTCGGTTTTGTCTTCATCAAAGGCATGATTAATTCGCCTCCGCTTCAAAGTTAATTTCTTGACCTGGCTTCAAGCTTACGTAGGCCTTCTTAGTGTGGTCACGACGACCTTCAAAACGGCCATAGCGCTTAGGCTTACCCTTTTGATTCACGATTTGAACTGAGTCAACTTGCACTTTGAAGAGCAATTCAACTGCTTGTTTTACATCGCTCTTGTTTGCGTCGCGAGCTACTTGGAAAACTACTTGTTCGTTTTTCTCTGCAACCATAGTGGCTTTTTCAGAGATAACCGGTCCAAGCAGAACCCTCATTAGGTTGTGATCATTTTTACGGACTTGGCTCATTTCAGCAACTCCTCAATTTTTGCGATCGCAGCTTTGCTTACCAATACTTTTTTGTATTGAACCAAAGCTAATGGATCAGCGTGCTGCGGCTCACATACAGCAACTTTATGCAAGTTACGTGATGCCAAGTACAAATTCTCGCTAACCTGATCAACAATAATCAAGACTGAATCCAAGCCCATTGCTTTAACTTTGTCAGCTAAAACTTTAGTCTTTGGAGCGTCAAGAGAAAATTGATCAACAACATTCAAACGACCTTCGCGAGCTAACTGAGACAAAATAGATCTCATACCAGCGCGGTACATTTTCTTGTTTACTTTTTGGCTGAAATTCTCTTCTGGAGAATTCGGGAATATACGACCACCTCCACGCCACAGCGGGGAAGAGCTCATACCAGCACGTGCACGACCAGTACCTTTTTGACGCCAAGGTTTCTTGGTTGTGTGCTTAACTTGCTCACGGTCTTTTTGTGCACGGTTACCGCTACGCGCATTTGCTTGGTAAGCCACAACAACTTGGTGTACCAAGGCTTCGTTATATTCACGTTCGAATACTTCTGGTGAAGCTTGTACGCCCGCACCTAAAGTACCGTTGTCTTGGAGAAGCTTAAGTTCCATATTCGCTCTCCTTATTTCTTCTTCAACGGTGTTTTCACCGCTGGAGTAACAATAACTTTACCGCCTGGGGCGCCTGGAATAGCGCCTTTAACCATGATCAGATTACGTTCTGAATCAATGCGTGCGATGACTAAATTTTGAACTGTACGTGTAACGTCACCTAAGTGACCGGTCATACGCTTACCAGGGAAAACACGTCCTGGATCTTGCGCCATACCGATAGAACCTGGTACGTTATGTGAACGTGAGTTGCCGTGGGATGCACGACCAGAAGCGAAGTGATAACGCTTAATGGTACCTGCGTAGCCCTTACCGATAGACACACCCTGTACGTCCACTTTTTGACCAGCAGTAAATGCAGTGTCAGCAGGAATTACTTGTCCTGGTGTCATCTCTGCGATTTTTGCTGCGTCTAATTGGAATTCGTTGAGACCGTTACCAGCCATCACACCAGCTTTGGCGAAGTGACCAGCCATTGCTTTAGTAACGCGAGTAGCTCTACGTGTCCCATGTGCCAACTGGATAGCATCATAGCCATCAGTTGCCTGGGTCTTGATTTGAGCGATTCTGTTGTCGCTCACGTCAATTACGGTTACAGGGATAGAATCCCCTTCGTCCGTAAATAGACGGGTCATGCCGACCTTGCGGCCGATTAAGCCTAAGCTCATATTCATGCTCCACGCCGACTTCGATTGGTCGGCAAAATTAATTTAAGTGATTTACAAGTAAAAGTACTTCTAAATCAATAACTTACAACGTTTTTAGTGCTGATAAAACTAAGATTTTCGCCCAAATAATTGAGCGAAGCCTTAGATTCTATCCCGAAAACCCAGTCTTGACAAGTAAAAAGACCGGAAACAACAAATTATTGCAACTTAATTTCGACGTCCACACCTGCTGGGAGATCTAATTTCATCAAAGCATCTACAGTTTTCTCTGTAGGATCAACGATATCCATCAAACGGAGATGGGTGCGGATCTCTAACTGATCACGGGATGTCTTGTTCACGTGTGGTGAACGCAAGATATCAAAACGCTCAATACGGGTTGGCAAAGGTACTGGACCCTTAACAACTGCACCAGTGCGCTTAGCTGTATCAACGATTTCAGCTGCAGACTGGTCGATTAAACGGTAATCAAATGCTTTAAGGCGAATACGAATTTTTTGGTTTTGCATATTAATTCCAAAGAGCGTTGTGGTGCTGCCACGTTATACATCTAAAGAGCTCGGTGACATCAGCAGCACTGATGTCACCGGTTAGCAAACCGCTAAATATTTTTACTAATTAAAACTTACTACTTAAGCCAAAATCTTTGCAACCACGCCGGCGCCAACAGTACGGCCACCTTCACGGATCGCAAAACGTAAACCTTCTTCCATCGCGATTGGAGCGATGAGTTTTACGGTAATAGTTACGTTATCACCAGGCATTACCATTTCTTTGTCTTTTGGCAACTCGATTGAACCAGTTACGTCCGTTGTACGGAAGTAAAACTGTGGACGATAGTTGTTAAAGAATGGAGTATGACGACCACCTTCATCTTTACCCAAGATATAAACCTCGGCTGTAAAGTGAGTATGTGGGGTGATTGAACCTGGCTTAGCCAATACTTGGCCGCGCTCAACTTCTTCACGTTTTGTACCGCGTAACAAGATACCAACGTTATCGCCTGCTTGACCTTGGTCGAGCAATTTGCGGAACATTTCAACACCAGTACATGTTGTCTTGAGTGTTGGCTTGATACCGATGATTTCGATCTCTTCACCAACTTTAACGATACCGCGCTCGATACGACCTGTAACTACAGTACCGCGACCGGAGATAGAGAACACGTCTTCTACTGGCATCAAGAACGCGCCGTCAACAGCACGCTCTGGAGTTGGGATGTATGAGTCAAGTGCTTCAGCCAATTTCATGATGGCTTCTTTACCCAATGGGCCTTCGTCGCCTTCAAGAGCTAACTTAGCAGAACCTTGAATGATTGGTGTGTCATCGCCAGGGAAGTTGTACTTAGATAAAAGCTCACGAACTTCCATTTCAACGAGTTCTAACAATTCAGCGTCATCAACCATGTCGCACTTGTTCAAGAACACCACGATGTAAGGAACACCAACTTGGCGTGCCAAGAGGATGTGCTCACGAGTTTGTGGCATTGGGCCGTCAGCAGCAGAACAAACCAAAATAGCGCCGTCCATCTGAGCAGCACCAGTAATCATGTTCTTAACGTAGTCAGCATGTCCTGGGCAATCAACGTGAGCGTAGTGACGATTTGCAGTCTCGTACTCAACGTGCGCTGTATTAATCGTAATACCGCGTGCTTTTTCTTCAGGAGCAGCATCGATCTGATCGTATGCTTTAGCTTCACCACCAAATGCTTTAGAAAGCACGGTTGCAATTGCTGCTGTCAATGTGGTTTTACCGTGGTCAACGTGACCGATGGTGCCTACGTTTACGTGCGGTTTTGTCCGCTCGAATTTTTCTTTTGCCATTTTTGTCTGCCTTCTTTAGCTAGTCAATATTCAAAATTAATGTGGATAAATTACTTCGCTTTAGCAGCCATAACTGCTTCAGCAACGTTCTTCGGTGCTTCGGAATAATGCTTAAATTCCATGGTGTAGGTAGCGCGACCTTGGGTCAACGAGCGCAAGCCAGTTGAGTAACCAAACATCTCTGCCAACGGCACTTCAGCGCGAACGATCTTACCGCCGCCTGGAATGTCATCCATACCTTGCAAAATACCGCGACGGGATGAGAGATCACCCATTACGTTACCCATGAAATCTTCTGGCGTTTCAACTTCAACAGCCATCATCGGCTCAAGCAACACAGGGGATGCTTTGCGCATACCGTCCTTGAACGCCATAGAACCCGCCATCTTAAATGCGTTTTCATTGGAGTCAACGTCATGGTATGAACCGAAGAACAATGTTGCTTTGATATCTACAACTGGATAGCCAGCCAAAATACCGGAGTTCAATGTTTCGATGATGCCTTTTTCTACCGCAGGGATGTATTCACGTGGAACAACACCGCCCTTAATAGCGTCAACGAATTCAAAACCTTTACCTGGGGCTTGTGGCTCTAACTTCAAGACCACGTGACCGTATTGACCACGACCACCAGACTGCTTAACGAATTTACCTTCGATCTCTTCGCAAACCTTACGAATCGTTTCACGGTATGCAACTTGTGGCTTACCAACAGTTGCTTCAACACCGAATTCACGCTTCATACGGTCAACCAAAATTTCCAAGTGGAGCTCGCCCATACCAGAAATAATAGTTTGGCCTGATTCTTCATCAGTCTTCACACGGAAAGAAGGATCTTCTTGTGCCAAACGATTCAAAGCAAGACCCATTTTTTCTTGGTCAGCTTTTGTCTTTGGCTCAACAGCTTGAGAGATCACTGGCTCTGGGAATACCATGCGCTCCAAAATAACGATGCTATCTGGATCACACAATGTTTCGCCTGTAGTTGCGTCTTTCAGACCAACTGCAGCTGCGATATCGCCAGCAAATACTTCTTTAATTTCTTCACGTTCGTTTGCATGCATCTGTAACAAACGACCAACACGCTCTTTCTTACCCTTAATTGGGTTGTAGATTGTGTCGCCAGATTTCATCACGCCGGAGTAAACACGGAAGAAGATGAGCTGACCAACGAATGGGTCAGTCATGATCTTAAATGCCAACGCAGAGAACTTCGCGCTATCAGACGCTTCACGTGTTGTAGGAGTGCCATCTTCCAATTCACATGGAACTGGTGGAACGTCCAATGGTGAAGGCAACAATTCAACTACAGCATCCAACATCGCCTGAACGCCTTTGTTTTTGAAAGCTGTTCCGCACAACATTGGAACGATTTCGTTAGCGATAGTACGTTGACGCAATGCTGCTTTGATTTCTTCTTCGGTCAAGCCTTCGCCGCCGAGGTATTTTTCCATCAACTCTTCTGAGCTTTCAGCAGCAGCTTCGAGCATCTTCTCGCGCCACTCTTCAGCAGAAGCTTGCAATTCAGCAGGAATCTCTTCGTAAGTAAATTTAGTACCCTGTGAAGCCTCATCCCAATAGATGGCCTTCATCTTCACCAAATCCACAACACCTTTGAAGTTTTCTTCAGCGCCGATTGGAATTTGAATCAAGATTGGATTCGCTTTAAGGCGAGTTCTCATTTGGTCGTAGACCTTGAAGAAGTTCGCACCAGTACGGTCCATCTTGTTTACGAATGCTAAACGTGGAACTTGATACTTGTTAGCTTGACGCCAAACAGTTTCAGATTGTGGCTGTACACCACCTACCGCGCAGTAAACCATGCAAGCACCATCCAACACGCGCATTGAACGCTCAACTTCAATAGTGAAGTCTACGTGTCCTGGGGTATCAATAATATTGATACGGTGCTCTGGAAAATTACCAGCCATGCCTTTCCAGAACGTTGTAGTAGCAGCAGAAGTAATCGTGATGCCACGCTCTTGCTCTTGCTCCATCCAGTCCATGGTTGCAGCGCCATCATGCACTTCACCGATTTTGTGATTAACACCGGTGTAGAACAAAACGCGTTCTGTAGTTGTTGTCTTACCTGCGTCAATGTGCGCAGAAATACCGATATTGCGGTATTTGTCGATAGGGGTTTTACGTGCCACTGTTGGTGCCTTTTCTTTACTATTTGATTAGAAGCGGAAATGTGAGAAAGCTTTGTTAGCTTCTGCCATACGGTGAACTTCTTCACGCTTCTTCATTGCTCCGCCGCGACCTTCTGCAGCTTCTAATAATTCGTTGGCTAGACGTTGAGCCATTGATTTTTCGCCACGCTTCTTAGCGGCTTCACGCAACCAGCGCATTGCCAAAGCGGAACGACGTGATGGGCGAACTTCAACAGGAACCTGATAGTTAGCACCTCCAACACGACGGCTCTTTACCTCAACCATTGGCTTAACGTTGCCCATGGCTGTTGAAAAAATTTCGAGTGGTTCTTTGTTTGCTTTTTTCTCGATGTGATCAAAGGCACCGTAAACGATACGCTCTGCAACCGATTTCTTGCCGTCCAACATGAGGACGTTCATGAATTTAGCTACTTCTACATTTCCGAATTTTGGATCCGGCAAAATTTCCCGTTTGGGAACTTCACGACGACGTGGCATAACTACTCCTTCAGTTCAGTTAGGGGCGATCCACCTGGATCACCCGCTCCGGTTGTCCTACTATCCAAGAAGATTCTTAGACGGAACAACCACTTACTTGTCTTTTAAGTCTGACAAACGAAGACTTACTGCAAATACTTTAAGTTGCTATTAAGCAGCTTTCTTAGCGCGCTTAGCACCGTACTTGGAACGTGACTGCTTACGGTCTTTAACACCTTGCAAGTCAAGTGAGCCACGAACGATGTGGTAACGAACACCTGGCAAATCCTTTACACGACCGCCACGAATCAACACTACTGAGTGTTCCTGGAGGTTATGGCCTTCACCACCAATGTATGAAATCACTTCAAAACCATTGGTTAAGCGAACTTTGGCTACTTTACGAAGCGCAGAGTTAGGCTTTTTAGGAGTAGTGGTGTACACACGTGTACAAACACCACGGCGCTGCGGACTGTTTTCCAGTGCAGGGCTCTTGCTTTTCACGATCAGCCTGGATCTTGGCTTACGTATTAATTGATTAATTGTTGGCATAAAATAGCTCGGTTAGTACTTCTTTGTTGCTTTCTTCAAGAAAATCAATGACTTAGAGAATTTCTAGGTCAAAAAGACCCTCTTCTGAATCAGTAGAACTCAGCATTCTAGCTTGGCCAGCCTTTTCCGTCAACCAAATGGGGAAAAAACTGGCCATTTCTGGCCAGAATTACCAAATTAGCTCGGATCAGCCTCCCCAGCAGGAGCAACGACTTCAGCCTCAATTTCTACAGGCATATTGGCCATTGCTTCCTCTTCGGCGGCAATCATTTGAGCGCGATCACGCTCGAATTGCTCCCTGACCTTGCGTGCACGGCGATAAGACAAGCCGGTACCAGCAGGAATCAGACGACCAATAATGACGTTTTCCTTGAGGCCACGGAGTGTATCGGTCTTGCCCATAATTGCGGCTTCGGTCAATACACGGGTGGTTTCTTGGAAAGAAGCCGCTGAAATGAAGCTGTCTGTCGACAAGGATGCTTTAGTAATACCCAACAGCACGTTTTCGAACTGAGCTGGGCGCTTACCTGCGGCAATCACCAAATCGTTAGCGTCATACAGTTTTGAGCGCTCAACTTGCTCACCAGTGATGTAAGCAGTATCGCCACCATCAGTAATTTGCACACGACGCAACATTTGACGCACGATCACTTCAATGTGCTTGTCATTAATCTTCACGCCTTGCAAACGGTAAACGTCTTGAACTTCATCAACGATGTAGATCGCCAACTCTTCAATACCTCTGAGAGTCAAGATGTCATGTGGATCAGCAGGGCCTTCCACAATCATCTCGCCCTTGTTCACAACTTGACCGTCATGAACGAGAACTTGCTTCTCTTTAGGAATCAAGAATTCATTGGCTTCGCCGTCCATATCGGTAATCACCAAACGCTGTTTACCTTTGGTTTCTTTACCGAAGGAAACTGTTCCAGTAACTTTCGCCAAAACAGCCGCATCTTTAGGTGAACGTGCTTCGAACAATTCTGCAACGCGTGGCAAGCCACCGGTAATGTCGCGAGTCTTCTGTGATTCGATTGGAATACGAGCCAATACTTCACCAACTTCGACTTTCTGACCATCCTTAACCGTAATCAAAGCGCCCACTTGGAGACCAATGTTTACCGGGTGATCAGTACCAGCGATCATGACTTCGTTACCCTTGTCATCAACTAAGTTGATCATTGGGCGAACGCCTTTGCTTGCTGCAGAACGACGCTTACCGTCAATTACCACCAGGGTGGAAAGACCGGTAACTTCGTCTACCTGCTTAGCAACGGTTACGCCTTCTTCAACGTTGTCGAAGCGGGCGATACCAGCGTACTCAGAAATAATCGGACGTGTCAATGGATCCCATGTCGCCAAGCTTGCGCCGGCCTTCACTGCTGCATCTTCTTTTAACAAGAGAGTTGCACCATAAGGCACTTTATGACGCTCGCGCTCACGACCGTTCTCATCAACGATCAAGGCTTCGCCAGAACGTGAAATCACGATCTGCTCGCCCTTCGCGTTCTTGACAACACGCATCGTGGTAGAGAATTTCAAAGCACCATTAGACTTAGCTTCGATGTTGCTTGCAACCAATGCACGTGACGCTGCACCACCAATGTGGAAGGTACGCATAGTCAACTGTGTGCCTGGCTCACCGATGGACTGAGCAGCGATAACGCCAACCGCTTCACCAACGTTCACCAAACCACCGCGACCTAGATCACGTCCGTAGCACTTCGCGCACAAACCAAAGCGAGTTAAGCAAGACAATACTGTGCGAACTTTAACTTCGTCGATACCCAATGCAACGATTTGATCAACGTGATCTTCATCGAGCAATGTGTCGTTCGGAACAATGACTTCTTGTGTGTCAGGGTGAACGATGTCACCGATACATACACGACCCAAAATACGGTCACGCAATGCTTCGATAATTTCGCCGCCCTCAACCAGCGCCTTCATGGTTACACCATTAGTTGCGCCGCAATCATCTTCGATCACCACGAGATCTTGAGTGACGTCGCATAAACGACGTGTCAGGTAACCCGAGTTAGCTGTCTTCAACGCCGTATCAGCCAGACCTTTACGAGCGCCGTGGGTTGAGATGAAGTACTGCAATACGTTCAAACCTTCACGGAAGTTCGCAGTAATTGGGGTTTCAATGATGGAGCCATCAGGCTTAGCCATCAAACCACGCATACCAGCCAACTGACGAATCTGCGCTGCAGATCCACGCGCACCAGAATCCGCCATCATGTAGATGGAGTTAAAGGATTCTTGACGAACAGTCTTACCGTTACGGTCGAGTACGTCAACGTGCGACAACTCATCCATCATCGCCTTACCAACTTGGTCGCCTGCAGCACCCCAAATATCAACCACGTTGTTATAACGCTCTTGATTGGTTACGAGACCTGACATGAACTGCTTGTCATACTCTTTAACCTTGGCAGATGCCTCAGTGATGATGCGCTCTTTAGAAGTTGGGATCAACATATCGTCGATCGCAACTGAGATACCAGCGTTGGTTGCCAAACGGAAACCAGACTGCAAGAGGCGGTCAGCAAAAATAACCGTTTCGCGTAATCCACACTTACGGAATGAAGTGTTGATCAAACGTGAGATTTCTTTTTTCTTCAAAGGCTTGTTGATTTCCTCGAAAGACATGCCTTTAGGCAAAATCTCAGACAAGATTGCACGGCCAACTGATGTTTGATAGATCTTGGTCTTCTCAGCAAAACGCGCATCGCCTTCTGCTTTTTTGTCCACGATCTCAAACTCAGTAATACGCACAGCAACGCGTGAGGCCAATTCAACTTGACCTGCTTCGTATGCGCGCACTACTTCAGTAATGTTGGCGAAAACCATGCCTTCGCCTTTACCGTTGATCTTGTCACGTGTAGCGTAGTACAGACCCAACACCACGTCCTGTGAAGGAACGATTGATGGTTCGCCGTTAGCTGGGAACAATACGTTGTTCGAAGCCAACATCAATGTACGTGCTTCCATTTGCGCTTCGAGCGACAAAGGAACGTGAACCGCCATTTGGTCACCGTCAAAGTCGGCGTTAAATGCCGCGCAGACTAATGGGTGCAATTGGATTGCTTTACCTTCAATCAGCATTGGCTCGAAAGCTTGAATACCGAGACGGTGCAATGTAGGCGCACGGTTCAACATGATTGGATGTTCACGAATCACTTCTTCGAGAATGTCCCAAACGATTGGAGTCTGGCTTTCAACTTCTTTCTTTGCAGCCTTAATGGTGGTTGCAATTCCTAAAGTCTCAAGCTTGTTGAAAATGAATGGCTTGAACAATTCCAAAGCCATCAATTTTGGTAAGCCGCACTGATGCAATTTCAATGTAGGGCCAACCACGATGACTGAACGACCAGAGTAGTCAACACGTTTACCCAACAAGTTTTGACGGAAACGACCGCTCTTACCTTTAATCATCTCAGCCAAGGACTTGAGAGGACGCTTGTTAGCGCCAGTCATAGCCTTACCGCGACGACCGTTGTCGAGCAATGAGTCAACCGCTTCTTGCAACATACGCTTTTCGTTACGAACGATGATCTCTGGTGCGCGCAACTCTAACAAACGCTTCAAACGGTTGTTACGGTTGATTACACGACGATAGAGGTCGTTCAAATCAGAAGTGGCAAAGCGACCGCCATCCAATGGCACCAATGGGCGCAATTCTGGAGGCAATACTGGCAATACTTCCATGATCATCCAGTCAGGCTTAATACCTGAAGTCTGGAACGCCTCGAGCACTTTCAAGCGCTTAGCGTATTTCTTGATCTTGGCATCACTACCCGTTGCTTTTAAATCTGCACGAATCGTCTCTACTTCGCGATCGATATCAATCGAACGCAAGAGATCACGAATACCTTCCGCGCCCATGATGGCGGTAAATGCACCGTCACCATACTCTTCGGTCTTAGCAATGTATTCATCTTCAGACATGATCTGACCGCGCTTCATCGCGCCTTCAGGAGTCATACCAGGATCAACTACTACATATGCTTCAAAGTAAAGAACGCGTTCGATATCCCGCAATGTCATATCGAGAACCATACCCAAACGGGATGGCAAAGACTTCAAGAACCAGATGTGCGCTACAGGGGCTGCCAACTCAATGTGGCCCATGCGCTCACGACGCACCTTAGCGAGAGTAACTTCAACGCCGCACTTCTCGCAGATTACGCCACGGAACTTTAAACGCTTGTACTTACCGCATAAGCACTCGTAGTCTTTGGTTGGTCCAAAAATCTTGGCGCAGAACAAACCATCACGCTCGGGCTTAAAAGTCCGGTAGTTGATGGTTTCTGGTTTGCGTACTTCACCAAAAGACCATGAGCGAATTTTCTCAGGAGATGCGAGACCAATTTTGATGACATCAAACTGCTCTTCGCCCTGCGTTTGCTTAAATAAATCGAGCAATGCTTTCATATCAGTTGCGCTCCATGTCAATGTCAATACCCAACGAACGGATTTCTTTTACCAGCACGTTGAAGGATTCGGGCATGCCAGCATCAATCGTGTGCTCGCCCTTGACGATGTTTTCATAAACCTTGGTGCGGCCTGCGACGTCATCGGACTTCACTGTCAGCATTTCCTGCAAGACATATGAAGCACCGTATGCTTCGAGGGCCCAGACTTCCATCTCACCAAAGCGCTGACCACCGAACTGAGCTTTACCGCCCAATGGCTGTTGCGTTACTAAAGAGTAAGGTCCGGTTGAACGTGCATGCATCTTGTCATCGACCAAATGGTGGAGTTTCAATACGTGCATTACGCCAACAGTTACTGGACGCTCAAATTGATCGCCAGTACGGCCGTCGCACAAAATCATTTGCTGACGTGAAGGGGTCATCTTCAAAGATTTAGCAACATCTTCTGGATACGCCAACTCGAGCATGCGTCCGATTTCAGCTTCAGTAGCACCGTCAAACACTGGAGTAGCAAATGGCAAGCCTTGGCGGAGATTCTCAGCCAAAACATTGATCTGCTCATCAGTGAAATTGTCGATGTCTTCAACACGACCTGTTTCGTTATAAAGCTGCTTGAAGAACTTACGTAATTCAGTTTGCTTAGCGTGCTCACGAACCATCTCGTCGATACGCTTACCAATACCTTGGGCAGCCCAACCTAAGTGGGTTTCCAAGATCTGGCCAACGTTCATACGGGAAGGAACACCCAATGGGTTCAAGACAATGTCAACAGGGCGTCCGTCAGCCATAAATGGCATATCTTCAGCTGGGGCGATTTTAGAAACCACACCCTTGTTACCGTGACGACCGGCCATCTTGTCACCAGGCTGCAAGCGACGCTTAACAGCTAAGTACACCTTAACCATCTTCGTTACGCCAGGCTGCAAATCATCGCCCTGGGTAAGCTTGGTGCGCTTCTCTTCAAAAGCTTCATCAAACTGTTTACGCTTCGCTTCGATAGAAGATTTAATCGCTTCAACTTGTGAGGCAACTTCATCATCCGCTGGACGAACATCAAACCAATGGTATTTATCCAAATCAGCAAGGTATTCCTTGTCGATCTTGGTGCCTTTAGCTAATTTCTTAGGGCCGCCGTTGGCAACCTTGCCAATCAACAGCTTTTCTAAACGCATGAAGGCATCGCCTTCAACAATACGCAACTGGTCGTTTAAGTCCAAACGATAGCGTTGTAATTCTTCTTGAATAATTGACTGCGCACGTGCATCGCGCTCAATACCTTCACGGGTGAAGACTTGAACATCAATAACGGTACCGATCATTCCTGATGGAACGCGCAAAGAAGTATCTTTAACATCAGAAGCTTTTTCACCAAAGATCGCGCGGAGGAGCTTCTCTTCAGGGGTAAGAGTAGTCTCGCCCTTTGGAGTTACTTTACCAACCAATACGTCACCAGCTTCAACTTCAGCACCGATGTAAACAATACCGCTTTCATCCAAACGGGAGAGTTGTGACTCTGCCAAATTGGAGATATCGCGAGTAATTTCTTCTGAACCCAGCTTGGTATCACGTGCAACCACTGACAACTCTTCAATATGAATAGAGGTGTAGCGGTCGTCAGCAACAACTTTTTCAGAGATCAAGATTGAATCTTCGAAGTTGTAACCGTTCCACGGCATAAATGCCACAGTCATGTTTTGACCCAAAGCCAATTCGCCCAAATCGGTAGATGCGCCATCAGCAACTACGTCGCCGCGGACAACACGATCACCAGCTTGAACGATAGGACGTTGGTTAATGTTGGTATTTTGGTTTGAACGGGTGTACTTGATGAGGTTATAAATATCCACACCAACTTCACCAGCAGCTGTCTCATCATCGTTTACACGAATCACGACGCGGTTAGCATCAACATAATCAACGATACCGCCGCGGGACGCCAAAATAACAGTGCCGGAGTCAACCGCAACAATGCGCTCTAAACCTGTACCAACCAATGGCTTGTCTGGACGCAAGCAAGGAACTGCTTGACGCTGCATGTTCGCACCCATCAACGCACGGTTTGCATCATCGTGCTCTAAGAATGGAACGAGTGAAGCAGCAGCAGAAACGATCTGGCTAGGAGCAACGTCGATGAAATCGATGCGCTCTGGGCTAACCATCATGGTCTCACCAGCTTGACGAGCAGAAACTAACTCATCGGCCAGCTTGCCACTCTTGTCAATCGTTGCGTTTGCCTGAGCAATCACATACTTTGCTTCCTCAATCGCAGAGAGGTAAACCACTTCATCGCTTACCTTGCTGTTGGAAACCTTACGGTATGGAGTTTCTAAGAAACCGTGCTCATTCAAACGCGCAAATAACGCGAGTGAGTTGATCAAACCAATGTTTGGTCCTTCTGGAGTTTCGATTGGGCAAACACGTCCGTAGTGGGTTGGATGCACGTCGCGCACTTCAAAGCCTGCGCGCTCGCGTGTCAAACCACCAGGTCCCAATGCAGAAATACGACGCTTGTGCGTGATCTCTGAGAGTGGGTTGGTTTGGTCCATAAACTGGGATAACTGTGAAGAGCCGAAGAACTCACGAATCGCAGAAGAGATTGGCTTGCTGTTAATCAAGTCATGCGGCATGAGGTTTTCTGTTTCGGCTTGGCCGAGACGTTCTTTAACCGCACGCTCGACACGTGACAAACCAGCACGGAATTGGTTTTCAGCCAACTCACCAACGCAACGTACACGACGATTACCTAAGTGATCGATATCGTCTACTTCGCCTTTGCCGTTACGCAAATCTACGAGGGACTTAATAGTATCGAGAATATCTTCGTTCGACAGAACCATTGGACCTTCCATTTCTGGACGGTTCAAACGGCTGTTGACCTTCATACGGCCAACGCGTGACAAATCGTAAGTATCTTCGTTGTAGAACAAGCGCTGGAACAAGGCTTCAACAGCATCTTCTGTTGGAGGCTCGCCAGGACGCATCATGCGGTAGATGGCGATACGAGCAGCCATTTGATCTGCAGTTTCATCAGTGCGCAATGTCTGTGAAATATATGCGCCAGAATCCAAATCATTCGTGTAGATGGTTTCCAATTGTTTGATGCCTGCATCGCGCAATGTAGCCAACAACTCTTCAGTGATTTCATCATTAGCGTAAGCCAAGATTTCACCAGAATCTGGATCAACAATATTGCGTGCCACTACACGACCAATTAAATAATCGTCTGGTACAGCGATTGTTTTTGTTTTAGCAGCTTCGAGTTCACGAATATGCTTTGCATTGATACGCTTGTCTTTTTGAATGACTACTACGCCATTCTTATCGAGCACATCAAAGCTAGCCAGCTGACCACGCAAACGCTCTGGCACAAATTCCATTGAACCGCCGTTAGCAGTTAATGAGAAATGGTCAAAGTTAAAGAAGTTAGCAAGAATCTGTTCGTTGTTTAAACCAATTGCTTTGAGCAAAATGGTGACAGGCATCTTACGACGACGGTCAACTCGGAAATAGAGAATGTCTTTTGGATCAAACTCGAAATCGAGCCATGAACCACGGTAAGGAATGATGCGTGCTGAGAACAGCAGCTTACCTGAGCTATGTGTTTTACCCTTATCGTGTTCGAAGAACACGCCTGGGGAACGGTGCAACTGAGAAACGATCACGCGCTCAGTACCATTGATTACAAAAGAGCCATTTTCTGTCATGAGTGGAATTTCACCCATGTAGACTTCGCTCTCTTTTACCTCTTTAACCTTAGTAGGCGCTTCGCGATCATAAATAATCAAGCGAACTTTTGCGCGTAAGGCAGAGTGGTATGTGTAACCACGTTGTTGACATTCTTTAACGTCAAACGGTGGCTGTGATAACTGGTAGGACACGTATTCCATACGTGCATAGCCGTTGTTAGACACAATTGGGAATGCTGATGTAAAGGCAGCTTGAAGTCCCTCAGTAAGACGAGACATTGCTGGCTTTTCAGCCTGTAAAAATTTAGCGTAGGATTCCAGCTGCGTTGCGATCAGGTACGGAACCTGGTGGTTGTTTACTCGCTTAGCAAAGCTTTTACGGACTCGCTTGCGTTCGGTGAAGCTATAGTTCATTTCATCTCCGAATTCAGCGACTGTACAAAGATTTGGCGATTGGCCACTACCAATCACTGGCGGACAACACTAAACCGATAGATCTAGTGTCCGACCAAACTTGCATTCTGCAGTCGTATCAGAAGGCAAACCCGATTTCAATCAGAAATGAAATCGGGTTTGACCTCTAGAGGTCAAACCCAACATGGCTAACGCCCCTTTTTGAGAGGCGCCAGCAGTGTATGTATTACTTGAGTTCTGCTTTAGCGCCAGCTTCTTCAAGCTTCTTCTTAGCTTCTTCAGCTGTCTTCTTATCAACAGCTTCTTTGATTGGCTTCGGTGCACCGTCAACCAAGTCCTTAGCTTCTTTCAAGCCAAGACCAGTAATTTCGCGAACTGCCTTAATTACTGAAACCTTGTTTGCGCCAGCTTCGAGCAAGTTAACAGTGAATTCTGTTTGCTCTTCAGCAGCAGCGCCGCCAGCTGCACCAGCAGGACCAGCAACAGCCATCGCTGCAGCTGAAACGCCAAACTTCTCTTCGAACGCTTTAACCAAGTCGTTCAAATCCATAACGGACATGCTACCTACTGCATCAATGATTTCTTCTTTAGTAATCGCCATTTTTAGCTCCTAATACTTAAATAGTTAATCTGTCGCTTATTCAGCGGCAGGGGTTTCTTTTGCTTCTGTTCCAGCTTCTGGGGCTGCGGCTGCAGGCTCAGCACTTGCTTCTGAAGCGGCGGCTTCAGCAACTGCTTCTGCTGGGGCTGCTGCTACTTCCGCTACCGGTGCTGCAACAGGAGCAGGTGCTCCTTCTGCCTTTTGTGCTGCTACTGCGCCCAATACGCGAGCCATCGCAGATACAGGCGCCAACATCACACCCAACAACTGAGATAACAACTCGTCGCGGCTTGGAATAGACGCGAGGGATTTAACACCCGCTACGTCCAACAACTTGCCGTTATATAAGCCAGCAGTAATGACTAGCTTGTCTTGAGTCTTAGCAAAGTTCTGCAATACTTTTGCCGAAGCAATAGGATCAGCAGAAATACCGTAGATCAAGGGGCCAACCATCGAATCAGCAAGAGGCTCAAACTGTGTGCCTTGTGCAGCACGGCGTGCCAATGTGTTCTTCAAAACGCGAAGATATACACCTTGGTCACGTGCGCTAGCACGTAGCTTTGTCAACTGCTCTACTGGAATACCACGGTATTCAGCGAGCACGACAGTTTGGGCTCCAGCCAATTGAGCGCCGACATCAGCAACAATCGCTTTTTTGTCTTGTACATTCAAAGGCACGGTTTAACTCCTAAAAAACCAACTGTTTCCAGTTGGGGTTACACACCAGCGTCTGATCATTTGTCACAAGAGATTCTTGTGAAATCTTTTCAGGGTCGCCATCTGCGCTGGCTATTACTTTCGTAACGATTAAGAATTCATCTCTATAAAAGCAAACTCATTCACCAACGGTCTTTGATGTTCGACTCTCACTACAAGAGCGGGAGTCGACCCAAAGTTCTTTTTTGCTACAAGCTAATTAAGCTGCTGCCTGTAACGATGCTTGGTCTACGCGTACGCCTGCACCCATGGTGCTGCTTACGGCAACCTTCTTTAAATAGATACCCTTAGATGCAGGTGGCTTTGCTTTATTCAAAGCCTCGAGCAATGCGAGCAAGTTTGATTTCAATGCAGTTGGCTCGAATGAACGACGGCCAATGCTTGCGTGCACGATACCGGCTTTGTCCACACGGAACTGAACTTGACCAGCTTTTGCATTTTTAACTGCAGTAGCAACGTCAGGAGTTACTGTTCCAACTTTTGGATTCGGCATCAAACCACGTGGGCCCAATACTTGACCTAAAGTACCAACAATTTTCATTGTGTCTGGGGATGCGATCAAAATATCGAAATCAATTTTGCCGCCTTTAATTTGCTCAGCAAGTTCTTCCATGCCAACAATTTCTGCACCAGCGGCTTTAGCTTGCTCAGCCTTCTCGCCTTGAGCAAAAACAGCTACACGAACATGCTTACCTGTACCAGCTGGGAGCACTACTGCGCCACGCACAACTTGGTCAGATTTCTTAGCATCAATACCTAACTGAACAGCAACGTCGATAGACTCATCAAACTTAGCAGTTGCACACTCTTTAACGAGGTTCAACGCATCATCTAATGAATAGAACTTGTTGCGATCAACTTTAGATTGGATTGCTTTAACGCGTTTAGATAATTTAGTCATGATTAGAGACCTTCCACAGTGATGCCCATGGAACGGGCGCTACCAGCGATTGTTCTAACAGCTGCGTCCATATCGGCTGCTGTCAAATCTGGCATTTTTGCTTTAGCGATTTCTTCCGCTTGAGCACGAGTAATTGAACCCACTTTATCGGTATGAGGACGTGGTGATCCTTTTTCAATCTTCGCAGCCTTCTTAATCATGATGGTTGCTGGAGGAGTCTTCATGATGAATGTGAAGCTCTTATCAGCAAACGCTGTAATCACGACTGGAATTGGTAGGCCAGGTTCCATGCTCTGAGTTTGAGCATTGAACGCCTTACAGAATTCCATAATGTTAAGACCGCGTTGACCCAATGCTGGACCTACGGGTGGTGATGGATTTGCTTTACCTGCAGGGATCTGCAGCTTAATAAAGCCAATAATCTTCTTTGCCATGTGTGCTCCTTAAAGCGCGCCTAACCTCATTAGGAAAGACCGCTGTTGAGTAAACGCTTCGCTAGTTTTTGGCTTTCTAGCTCCGCTCCTCGGTTATTGCTAACCACTTAACTGCTAACTACTAAAACCAGGACTAAGTCCTTGTTTTTACATCTTTTCTACCTGGCCGAACTCCAACTCAACTGGGGTACCGCGGCCAAAAATTGTAACAGAAACGCGCAATCTTGACTTCTCATAATTGACTTCTTCGATATTTCCGTTGAAATCAACAAATGGGCCTTCTTTAACTCGCACGATCTCGCCAACCTCAAATAGGGTCTTAGGCTTAGGTTTATCCACCCCAGCCTGCATTTGATCCATGATTTTGGCTACTTCAGCCGTAGAAATTGGGCTCGGACGATTACGAACGCCGCCTACGAAACCAGTTACTTTTGGTGTATTTTTCACCAAATGCCAGCTCTCATCGGTCATTTCCATCTCAATCAGGACATATCCTGGGAAGAAGCGACGCTCAGAAACTGACTTGGTACCGGACTTGATTTCCACAACCTCTTCGGAGGGGACCAAAATACGGCCAAATTTCTCAGGCATTCCAGAACGAGCAATGCGCTCTTCAAGACCTCTTTTCACGCTTTTTTCCATCCCGGAATAAGCATGAATGACGTACCAGCGCATATTGCCGGTAGCTTGTGGATTAGTAGCTACTTCAGAATCAATCATTTTTTACTCACTTCCAGCCCAAAAAGACTGAAAAAACTAGCCATTCAATCAATTTGTCTGCAATCCACAAAAATAAGGACATGATCAGAACAAAGCCAAATACGACTAGAGTCATTTGGGTAGTCTCTTTACGAGTTGGCCAAACAACCTTTTTTACTTCATACCAAGAATCTTTTGCGTAGGCGATAAAGCGGCGCCCATCTGGTGAAATCGCCACAATCAAAACTGCAGCAGCAATACCGCCAAACAAAACAGCGAGACGAATCAACATAGATTGATCTACCAGCGTGTAGTACAAGACTAGCGCTGCAACGACGACTAAAGCAGCGAGTCCAGAGACCCAGCCGCTTTTTTCTTCAGTATGACTTGCTGTTTGATGAGACATTTTGCTTTCAGTTCAAATCGTGGCAGGGGCGGAGGGCATCGAACCCCCAACCTTTGGTTTTGGAGACCAACGCTCTGCCAATTGAGCTACACCCCTTTATAAAAACTAATTAAAACTTACTACTTAAGCCAAAATCTTTGCAACCACGCCGGCGCCAACAGTACGGCCACCTTCACGGATCGCAAAACGTAAACCTTCTTCCATCGCGATAGGAGCGATGAGTTTTACAGTAATCGTGACGTTATCACCAGGCATAACCATTTCTTTGTCTTTTGGCAACTCGATTGAACCAGTTACGTCCGTTGTACGGAAGTAAAACTGTGGACGATAGTTGTTAAAGAATGGAGTATGACGACCACCTTCATCTTTACCCAAGATATAAACCTCGGCTGTAAAGTGAGTATGTGGGGTGATTGAACCTGGCTTAGCCAATACTTGGCCGCGCTCAACTTCTTCACGTTTTGTACCGCGTAACAAGATACCAACGTTATCGCCTGCTTGACCTTGGTCGAGCAATTTGCGGAACATTTCAACACCAGTACATGTTGTCTTGAGTGTTGGCTTGATACCGATGATTTCGATCTCTTCACCAACTTTAACGATACCGCGCTCGATACGACCTGTAACTACAGTACCGCGACCGGAGATAGAGAACACGTCTTCTACTGGCATCAAGAACGCGCCGTCAACAGCACGCTCTGGAGTTGGGATGTATGAGTCAAGTGCTTCAGCCAATTTCATGATGGCTTCTTTACCCAATGGGCCTTCGTCGCCTTCAAGAGCTAACTTAGCAGAACCTTGAATGATTGGTGTGTCATCGCCAGGGAAGTTGTACTTAGATAAAAGCTCACGAACTTCCATTTCAACGAGTTCTAACAATTCAGCGTCATCAACCATGTCGCACTTGTTCAAGAACACCACGATGTAAGGAACACCAACTTGGCGTGCCAAGAGGATGTGCTCACGAGTTTGTGGCATTGGGCCGTCAGCAGCAGAACAAACCAAAATAGCGCCGTCCATCTGAGCAGCACCAGTAATCATGTTCTTAACGTAGTCAGCATGTCCTGGGCAATCAACGTGAGCGTAGTGACGATTTGCAGTCTCGTACTCAACGTGCGCTGTATTAATCGTAATACCGCGTGCTTTTTCTTCAGGAGCAGCATCGATCTGATCGTATGCTTTAGCTTCACCACCAAATGCTTTAGAAAGCACGGTTGCAATTGCTGCTGTCAATGTGGTTTTACCGTGGTCAACGTGACCGATGGTGCCTACGTTTACGTGCGGTTTTGTCCGCTCGAATTTTTCTTTTGCCATTTTTAATCTGCCTTTAGTTAACTCTTAAACCAAACACGAAATACACAATTAATAAAATCAAACATGGTGCCCATGGGCAGGATCGAACTGCCGACCTCTCCCTTACCAAGGGAGTGCTCTACCACTGAGCCACATGGGCGAAATCTAATGCAACAAATTCTGGAGCGGGATAAGAGAATCGAACTCTTGACCGAAGATTGGAAATCTGCTGTTTTACCATTAAACTAATCCCGCACATCTGGTGGAGGGGGTAGGATTCGAACCTACGTAGGCATAGCCAACAGATTTACAGTCTGCCTCCTTTAGCCGCTCGGACACCCCTCCGCGAACCCAATATTCTGACTCCAAATGGAGTTTCTGTCAATATCTCTAAACGCTTTGCACAAGTAAAAACGCCCAGACCTAAGAGGGTCTGGGCGTCGCATTGGTGCCCGGCAGTTACCTACTTTCACACGGGTAATCCGCACTATCATCGGCGTAAAGTCGTTTCACTGTCCTGTTCGGGATGGGAAGGAGTGGTTCCAACTTGCTATGGTCACCGGGCGTAGAGGGTCGAGTTGCTGATTAAATCAACAACTCTATTTGAGTAAGCATGTAATAAGGATGCAGATTAAATCTGGCAAACATCCAACACAATAGTGCTGGTTATAGGATCAAGCCTAACGGGCAATTAGTATCGGTTAGCTTAATGCATTACTGCACTTCCACACCCGACCTATCAACGTTGTGGTCTTCAACGACCCTTTATGTAGGTTAAACCTACGGGAGATCTCATCTTCAGGCAAGTTTCCCGCTTAGATGCTTTCAGCGGTTATCTCTTCCATTCATAGCTACCCTGCGATGCTTCTGGCGAAACAACAGGTACACCAGCGGAATGTCCACTCCGGTCCTCTCGTACTAGGAGCAGCCCCCGTCAAATCTCCAACGCCCATGGCAGATAGGGACCAAACTGTCTCACGACGTTTTAAACCCAGCTCACGTACCTCTTTAAATGGCGAACAGCCATACCCTTGGGACCGGCTACAGCCCCAGGATGAGATGAGCCGACATCGAGGTGCCAAACACCGCCGTCGATATGAACTCTTGGGCGGTATCAGCCTGTTATCCCCAGAGTACCTTTTATCCGTTGAGCGATGGCCCTTCCATACAGAACCACCGGATCACTATGACCTGCTTTCGCACCTGCTCGACTTGTCGGTCTCGCAGTTAAGCACGCTTTTGCCATTGCACTTTAGGTACGATGTCCGACCGTACCAAGCGTACCTTCGTACTCCTCCGTTACACTTTGGGAGGAGACCGCCCCAGTCAAACTGCCTACCATGCACTGTTCCCGACCCGGATAACGGGCCAAGGTTAGAACCTCAAATAAATCAGGGTGGTATTTCAAGGTTGGCTCCAACAGAACTAGCATCCTGTTATCAACGCCTCCCACCTATCCTACACAGACCGATTCAAAGTCCAATGCAAAGCTACAGTAAAGGTTCATGGGGTCTTTCCGTCTAGCCACGGGTAGATTGCATCATCACAAACATTTCAACTTCGCTGAGTCTCAGGAGGAGACAGTGTGGCCATCGTTACGCCATTCGTGCAGGTCGGAACTTACCCGACAAGGAATTTCGCTACCTTAGGACCGTTATAGTTACGGCCGCCGTTTACTGGGACTTCAATCAAGAGCTTGCACCCCATCATTTAATCTTCCAGCACCGGGCAGGCGTCACACCCTATACGTCCACTTTCGTGTTTGCAGAGTGCTGTGTTTTTATTAAACAGTCGCAGCCACCTTTTTATTGCAACCCTTTCGTCCTCCCCTTGTACAGGGTCAAACTACCAGGGCGTACCTTATCCCGAAGTTACGGTACAAATTTGCCGAGTTCCTTCTCCTGAGTTCTCTCAAGCGCCTTAGAATACTCATCTCGCCCACCTGTGTCGGTTTGCGGTACGGTCTTGTTAGACTGAAGCTTAGAGGCTTTTCTTGGAACCACTTCCAATTGCTTCGCGAATAAATTCGCTCGTCTCACGCCCTTGAATTACGCTACCGGATTTACCTAATAGCCATCTCCAACGCAAGAACCGGGACTTCCAACACCCGGACAACTTTCCGCGATCCGTCCCCCCATCGCATCTAACAATGGTCAAGGAATATTAACCTTGTTCCCATCAGCTACGCATCTCTGCCTCGCCTTAGGGGCCGACTCACCCTGTTCCGATGAACGTTGAACAGGAAACCTTGGGCTTACGGCGAGGGGGCTTTTCACCCCCTTTATCGCTACTCATGTCAGCATTCGCACTTCTGATACCTCCAGCATCCTTTACAAGACACCTTCACAGGCTTACAGAACGCTCTCCTACCATCACATTACTGTGATCCGCAGCTTCGGTTATATGCTTAGCCCCGTTACATCTTCCGCGCAGGACGACTCGATCAGTGAGCTATTACGCTTTCTTTAAAGGATGGCTGCTTCTAAGCCAACCTCCTGACTGTTTTAGCCTTCCCACTTCGTTTCCCACTTAGCATATATTAGGGACCTTAGCTGGCGGTCTGGGTTGTTTCCCTCTTGACACCGGACGTTAGCACCCGATGTCTGTCTCCCGTGCTTGCACTTGTAGGTATTCGGAGTTTGCTATGGCGCAGTAATCCGCAATGGACCCCACTACCATGACAGTGCTCTACCCCCTACAGTGATACACGAGGCACTACCTAAATAGTTTTCGGAGAGAACCAGCTATTTCCAGTTTTGTTTAGCCTTTCACCCCTATCCACAGCTCATCCCCTAACTTTTCAACGTTAGTGGGTTCGGTCCTCCAGTACGTGTTACCGCACCTTCAACCTGGCCATGGATAGATCAACTGGTTTCGGGTCTACACCCAGCAACTAGCGCCCTATTCGGACTCGCTTTCGCTACGCCTTCCCTATTCGGTTAAGCTTGCTACTGAATGTAAGTCGCTGACCCATTATACAAAAGGTACGCAGTCACCCCTTACGAGGCTCCTACTGTTTGTATGCACACAATTTCAGGATCTATTTCACTCCCCTCCCGGGGTTCTTTTCGCCTTTCCCTCACGGTACTTGTTCACTATCGGTCGATTACGAGTATTTAGCCTTGGAGGATGGTCCCCCCATATTCAGACAGGATTTCACGTGTCCCGCCCTACTTGTCTCTAGCCTAGTACCACTCAATAATTTTCACATACGGGACTATCACCCTTTATTGTTGGACTTTCCATTCCATTCTGTTAATTACTGAGATATCACTAGAAGGCTCTTCCCATTTCGCTCGCCACTACTCTGGGAATCTCGGTTGATGTCTTTTCCTCTTGCTACTTAGATGTTTCAGTTCACAAGGTTCGCTTCTCATACCCTATGTATTCAGGTATGGATACCACAAAAGTGGTGGGTTTCCCCATTCAGAAATCCCCGGATCAAAGCTTATTTACCAGCTCCCCGGGGCTTATCGCAGGTTATAACGTCTTTCGTCGCCTGTAATCGCCAAGGCATCCATCATGTGCACTTATTCACTTGATCCTATAACGAGCACCATTGCTAGTACCTGTTACAGGTTTACTTCTACTTCTGACATGTTTGCCGTAATCCAAACTGTAAGTACTTTGTTAAGAACTTGGTAAAACTCGTTTGTATTACTGATTGATGATTCAATCTTTACCCTTATTACATTGTCAAATGTCCTCTCAAAGAAACATTTGACACTTTGCTTACTCAAATTTTTAAAGAACAGCCATAAATGGCAAAACTAAACAATCGTTAGATCGCTTAGTTTTGACATTTAGATGATGGTGGAGGATGACGGGATCGAACCGACGACCCCCTGCTTGCAAAGCAGGTGCTCTCCCAGCTGAGCTAATCCCCCAACGTCCCACTAAGTCTTGTTTCTGGCTGGTGGTGGGTCTGGTAGGACTTGAACCTACGACCCCTGCGTTATCAACACAGTGCTCTAACCAGCTGAGCTACAGACCCGTGGCTTTTATTGTCAACCGATAAGTGTGGGCACTAGGATTCAGCATCTTTTCTCTAGAAAGGAGGTGATCCAGCCGCACCTTCCGATACGGCTACCTTGTTACGACTTTACCCCAGTCATGAACCCTGCCGTGGCAGTCGCCCTCCTTGCGGTTAGGCTAACGGCTTCTGGCAAAACCCACTCCCATGGTATGACGGGCGGTGTGTACAAGACCCGGGAACGTATTCACCGCGACATTCTGATCCGCGATTACTAGCGATTCCAGCTTCACGTAGTCGAGTTGCAGACTACGATCCGGACTACGATGCATTTTCTGAGATTAGCTCCCCCTCGCGGGTTGGCAACCCTCTGTATGCACCATTGTATGACGTGTGAAGCCCTACCCATAAGGGCCATGAGGACTTGACGTCATCCCCACCTTCCTCCGGTTTGTCACCGGCAGTCTCTTTAGAGTGCTCTTGCGTAGCAACTAAAGACAAGGGTTGCGCTCGTTGCGGGACTTAACCCAACATCTCACGACACGAGCTGACGACAGCCATGCAGCACCTGTGTTCACTTTCTCTTACGAGCACCTAATGTATCTCTACTTCGTTAGTGACATGTCAAGGGTAGGTAAGGTTTTTCGCGTTGCATCGAATTAATCCACATCATCCACCGCTTGTGCGGGTCCCCGTCAATTCCTTTGAGTTTTAATCTTGCGACCGTACTCCCCAGGCGGCTGACTTCACGCGTTAGCTACGTTACTCAGGATGTAAATCCCGAACAACTAGTCAGCATCGTTTAGGGCGTGGACTACCAGGGTATCTAATCCTGTTTGCTCCCCACGCTTTCGTGCATGAGCGTCAGTGTTATCCCAGGGGGCTGCCTTCGCCATTGGTATTCCTCCACATATCTACGCATTTCACTGCTACACGTGGAATTCTACCCCCCTCTGACACACTCTAGCTATACAGTCACAGGCGCCATTCCCAGGTTAAGCCCGGGGATTTCACGCCTGTCTTGTATAACCGCCTGCGCACGCTTTACGCCCAGTAATTCCGATTAACGCTCGCACCCTACGTATTACCGCGGCTGCTGGCACGTAGTTAGCCGGTGCTTATTCTTCAGGTACCGTCATTCCCGGACTGTGTTAGAGCCGGTGTTTCTTCCCTGACAAAAGAGCTTTACAACCCGAAGGCCTTCTTCACTCACGCGGCATTGCTGGATCAGGGTTTCCCCCATTGTCCAAAATTCCCCACTGCTGCCTCCCGTAGGAGTCTGGGCCGTGTCTCAGTCCCAGTGTGGCTGATCGTCCTCTCAGACCAGCTACTGATCGTCGCCTTGGTGGGCTTTTACCCCACCAACAAGCTAATCAGGCATCGGCCGCTCTAATCGCGCGAGGTCTTTCGATCCCCCGCTTTCCCCCTCAGGGCGTATGCGGTATTAGCACAGCTTTCGCTGCGTTATCCCCCACGATAAGGTACGTTCCGATGTATTACTCACCCGTTCGCCACTCGCCACCAGGTGCAAGCACCCGTGCTGCCGTTCGACTTGCATGTGTAAGGCATGCCGCCAGCGTTCAATCTGAGCCAGGATCAAACTCTTCAGTTCAATTCCTGTGATCCTTGCGGATCGTCGCACTCATTCAAGAAATTGACTTGGTAATAAAACCAAATCTTTTTACTGTCTATGAGTACTATTTATTTACATCTGTCCCGAAGGACTGGATGCTTTCACTTAGTACCCACAATTATCGGTTGACTAATTTTTAAAGAGGGCTGACTTGTTTTTCGTATTTCGTAAAACATTCAGCAGAGAGGTGAGACTATATCCCACATTTTTAGGGTCGTCAACACCTTTCGTACTCTTTTGCTTAAAAAAGGCTAAGTTTTTTCTTACTTTAAAAATATAGTCAATTAAAACAATGGTTTAGATTTTAAAAAAAATTTCAACTTTTTTAAAAAAAATCCTATTTTTTAGGGTTTAGACCTAGTCAACCCAAAAATTACGCTGTTTTTTCATGCTTATTTCGCATATTTCCAACAAACCTAGGGAAAACCCTGAAATTTTCCCTTATCCCTGCTAAGATATTGCTATGCACAATAAATTAGCGAATAGCCACTCACCCTCAAGCCCCCATTGGGCCGGGAGAGCCGTGCCTGTTCGCGAACTTCACGCTGGATATAAACAGGAAATACTGAATCATTTATTGCAACTAAATGATGAAGATAGACGTCTACGGTTTGGTACTCAGACCCCTGATGAGGTGATTCGTCACTATGTAGAAGGCCTTGATTTCAATCGGGACGTCATTTTTGGTGTTTTCAATTTGGACCTGGAGCTAGTTGGCATGGCCCATTTAGCCTACTTGCCTGAGCGCAAGGGAGAGGCACGAGCTGCTGAATTTGGTGTGTCTGTCCTACCAGAAGGGCGCTCCCAAGGGCTGGGAACAGCCTTGTTGCAACGCTCAGCCGTTCACTCACGCAATACCAACATTGAAACCCTTTACGTTCATTGCCTTGCCAATAACAAAGCCATGATGCATCTGGCGCAAAAGGCAGGGATGACCGTTGAATACGCCTATGGCGATGCTGATGCTTGCCTTAAGCTGCCCCCAGCAAATACCGCAACTATTGTGGAAGAGGCCGCCAATGAGCAGTGGGCTGGCATGGACTACGCCCTAAAAGAAAACCTCAAGCGCTCTAATGAAGCCTGGTGGTGGTTTCTAGGCAGACCAGGCTTAGCGCGCTAATTTACAGCTCTAGTTTTTGTAGGGCGCTCCACGCAAGATCCAGCCGCTTAATGTAGATAAATCTGCATTACTTAATTTTGAGTTGGCCGGCATAGGTACAACGCCCCATGAACCAGACCCTCCTTTAGCAATTTTATTTTTTAAAAATGCTTGGGCATTGGGGTCACTCTTATATCTTTCTGCCACCGCTTGAAAACTAGGGCCAACAATTTTTTTATTGATTGCATGACAGCCTAAGCAAGCATTTTGTTTTGCAAGTGCGAATGCATTCTCGTCTTGAATATTCGCCTGCGCAGTAGGCAAGAAATAAGCGAGCACTGTAAATAAAAAAACTATTTTTACAATCGCTCGCTTTTTTAACATCACCAACCTACGAAAAAATTATTGAAATTTTGGAGGACTGCTAGCTTGAGTTTGATCTGCTTTGCCTATAGCTTCTAGGCGCATTTTTTCTTCTTCAGAAATAATGTCAAAGTAAACAAAAACTTCTTTAACGCCATTGATATTGCTCGCAACTTTCTTTGCAATATCGGCTTCGTTTTGCGTCAAAATACCCATGAGATATACGTTGCTACCTTCAGCCACAATGGCCATAGAGTTTGATGGCAATTTATCAGTAAAGATCATTTGGGTTTTGATCTTAGACTCGAGGTAAGAATCGTTTGCGCGTGATGTGTAGCTACTGTTTGGCCCAATGACCAGCTCATTAAAGACAGAACGGGCATTCTTCATCGCTTTTACATAAGCACCTGCCTCACCCTTAATGTCAACATCCTTCGCTTCGCCAGTGATCAATACTTTTTGATTAAACGAAGTCACGTTAATATGCGCGTTATCACCAAATCGTTTTGCTAGCGCATTCTCTGCCTCTAACTCAATGCCTTTATCAACAGCTTGCACGCCTGGCGTGCGACGGTCTGCGAGCACTGTTACCCCGGCCGCTACCCCACCAACAGCAACTACCGCGCATGCTGAAAGTTGTGAGGCAATGAGGGTGGCAAGAAACAGTCTTCTAAAGAGTGAGATTTTCATTTAGGTAATTTCTGTATTGAAGTAATAATGATTTCTAGTCGAGTAATACGTGATCTACGCCATCGCATAAAGCATGAAGTAAAACTAAATGTGTTTCTTGAATGCGTGCGGTTCGTGTTGAGGGTGCGCACAAGTGGACGTCATCTCCATCCAATAATTGAGCGATCTTCCCGCCACCATTACCAGTGAATGCAATAACTTTCATGCCAAGCTTTTTGGCAGCTTCAATAGCTTTAACAACATTCTTTGAATTCCCCGAGGTTGAAATCCCCAGCAGAATGTCACCCTTTTTCCCTAGCCCACGAACTTGTTTACTAAAAATCTCATCGTAACTATAGTCATTTCCAATAGCTGTAAGAATTGAAGTATCTGTCGTCAAAGCGATCGCCGCCAACTCTTGGCGCTCTCTCTCGAATCGACCAACGAGCTCTGCTGCAAAGTGCTGTGCATCAGCTGCAGAACCGCCATTGCCACAAGCCATCACCTTGCCGCCGGCACGCAAACAGTCCACCATTGCTAGAACGCCTCTAGCAACAGATTCGGGAAGCAGTTTTTCGGCCTCTTGCTTTACCGCAATGCTGTCCAGAAAATGCTGGGAGGCACGCTGACGCAAACGTTCATTGATATCTTTTTCCATAACAATATTATGCGCCAAAGATGTCCTAATTTCAGTAGCAATCGGCTTATCCCAAAAGCAACGTATCCTCTTACTAATTATTTAACTTTTCGCAGGCAAGCCCCCATGGAATTAAGCTCTTTCGATTTCTTAAAGCAGCAGGATTTACCTGCTGGGGCCCTATACATGGTTGCAACACCGATCGGCAATTTAGGTGACATTACTTTGCGCGCCCTACATGTTCTCAATTCAGTCGATGGGATTGCTTGTGAAGATACTAGACATAGTGCGGCATTACTCCAACAATTTGGCATTCATAAAAAATGTTTAGCGTTGCACGAACACAATGAAATTGGCGGTGCTCAAACAGTCATACAACACCTCTTGAACAATGAGCGCTGGGCTTATATTTCAGATGCTGGCACCCCAGGAGTCTCGGACCCAGGGGCAAAGCTGGTAAATGAGGTTCAAAAAGCAGGGCTCAGAGTAATTCCCATTCCGGGCGCAAGCGCTGTATCAAGCGCTATCTCGGCGGCCGGCTCAGTGATGCATCATTCAGAAGGGCGCTTTCAGTTTTTAGGTTTTTGGCCCAATAAAACTAAAGAGCGTGATGCTCTGCTGCAGGATATCTCCAGCAGCAAAAAGGCAAGCATCTTTTTTGAGTCTCCGCACCACATTAAAGAAACTCTTGCATTGCTTGCAAAAAATTTAGAGGCTGATCGTCAGCTTTTAGTCTGCCGTGAGTTAACCAAAAAATTTGAGCAGCTGGTGCCACTTCAAGCGCAAGACGTTACTCACTGGCTAGAGGCAGCGGAGAGCCTTAAGGGTGAATTTGTCATCGTGGTTGCAGGGCGGTCAGCCAATAGCGATGAGACTCCGGAGCATTCAGCTCTCTTGTTGTGGGCTAATGCACTGAGCCCCTATATGGGGAGCAAAGAAATTGCTGCCGTTCTTTCGCAAACTTTAGGCCTCACAAAAAAAGAAGCCTACCAAGTTGCCTTAGATGCAAAGAGTGAATAAATGAAAATAAAAAAGCTGGCACAAGGCCAGCTTTTAAATATGCGCTAAAGAATTATTTGGCGCTAGTTGCAGGAGCCGCAGGCTCGCTAGCATCTTTAAAATTGAGTTGCCCTACTGGCTTAATAATTTGATCAGCAGATGCAGATGAATCTGCGCGCTTGCCATTGTTCACAAACACCATTAACAACAAAATGATGATGAGTGGCACGAAAAAGCTTGCGAACACCATGATGATGAGTTGTTTTGGGGACTTAATTAGACTTCCGTGCTCGTTGCTCATAAGAATTTATCGTTTGACGGGTTTTAGGGTTGTTTTGTCGAGATTATAACTAGAGAGAAGGGTTATAGACACTTACAATAGAGAGGTAACCAGTTTTTCCACTAGCGCCCGTAGCTCAGTGGATAGAGTATTGGCCTCCGAAGCCAAGGGTCGCAGGTTCGATTCCTGCCGGGCGCGCCAAAAATCAAGGGGTTTTTGACCTACATCATGCGTGAAATTGCGAAAACCGCTATCATTTGCACCTAACTTATTGATTCTTATCGTGTCTACACATCTAAATACCGCCCTTTCAGAGCCTTCCTTAACTAATCCTTTGCACCCAGAGGCGCCATTACCGCATCGAAAAATCATTCGAAGCTGGCTAATCCCGATGGCACAAGGAGAAACTGGGCGCGCAATTATGCTCCTAGTAATCGATGCCCTCCTATGGCTAGGCTGTATCGCAGGAACAATCTTCGTAGAGAGCGTGTTGCTCAAAATTGTTTTTGGTTTGATTGCCGGTTTTGTAACAGGTCGCATCTTTATATTGGGTCACGATGCTTGCCATCAAAGTTACACACCCAATCGCGAACTGAACAAAGTGTTAGGTCGTATTGCGTTCTTGCCATCTCTCACACCATATAGCTTGTGGGATGTTGGTCATAACGTTGTGCATCACGGCCAAACCAATCTAAAAGGTTTTGACTTTGTATGGGCGCCCCTATCAAAATCAGAATACGACGCGCTTCCCCCATTGCGTAAGGCTCTAGAGCGCCTTTACCGTAGCGGCTGGGGCCCTGTTTTTTATTACCTCATTGAAATCTGGTGGAGACGTGAGTACTTCCCAAATGCAAAAAACAAACCTGGTGATCGTCCTATTTTCTTAAAAGACAATTTGCTTGTTACCGCATTTGCAATCGTTTGGATTGGCTGCTTAATTGCTGGGGCCATTGCTACTGGGCAATCTATTTGGATTGGCTTGATCACTGGCTTCGCAGTGCCATTCTTGTTCTGGAACGGCATGATTGGATTTGTGGTTTACGTGCACCATACCCATCCAAAAGTCTCTTGGTATGACAAGAAATCGGAGTGGTTACGCGCCCAGCCTTTTGTATCCACAACCGTTCACCTGACTTTTAACTGGATTTGGGGCAAATTGATGCACCACATCATGGAGCACACTGCGCACCATGTGGATATGAGCGTACCGCTTTATCGCCTGCCAGAGGCCCAACAGACCCTAGAAACGATCCTTCCAGACCGTATTTTTGTCCAAAAGTTCTCTTGGGGCTGGTATTTCGATACTGCGCGCAAGTGCAAGCTCTATGACTTTGAAAACAAGGCCTGGTTAGATTTTGACGGCAACAAAACGGCCGATTCAGTCCGGGTTGTGCTAACCCCAGCCCCAGCGGGACAAAACGGGTAAAATAGATCTCTGTATAAGATTTGCCTTACCCGGATTGCCCATGACTACATCGACTCCAGCAGCTACCCAAGAAACCTCCCAGAGCCTGAAATTTTGCTCTTCTTGCAGCCGTGAAAAACGACTTGAGGGTGGCACATGGATTCCGACAAGCAATCGCAAGCAGCGCTGGATCTGCGCTAGCTGTTTATACAACCGTACGCATCGTACCGGTTCAGCTAAAACCTAATACCCACTGGTAGTTCAAATCGCTAGATTCATTAGCTACGCGCCATCTCCCACATAGGGGTTCGTTTTGCGCTCTTGACCAAACGTCGACATTGGTCCATGACCAGGAACAAACTGTACATCATCTCCCAAGGGCCACAATTTGGTTTTAATCGCATTAATTAAATCTGCATGATTACCACGCGGAAAATCAGTTCTGCCAATTGATCCCGCGAATAAAACATCGCCCACAATTGCAAGACGATCTTCTTTGTCAAAAAATACAACGTGGCCAGGCGTATGCCCTGGGCAATGAAATACCTCAAGATCAATATTGCCAACCTGCACATGATCACCATTATTTAACCAACGATCAGGCTCGAAAACTTTGGCATGCCCAAAACCAAAGCGCACTGTTTGTTCTGGCAGCTGATCAATCCAAAAACGCTCCTCTTCTTGTGGCCCCTCAATAGGCACACCAAGCTGATCAGCCAAGTCTTTGGCGGCAGCGCAGTGATCTAAATGTCCATGCGTCAACAATATCTTTTTAACCTTGCCGCCCATCTGCTTAACGCCCTCAAGAATCTTTTCAATATCCCCGCCAGGATCAATCACAGCGGCATCGCCAGTCTCCTGGCAAACCAAAATAGAGCAATTTTGCTCATACGGTGTAACAGGAACAATTCCTAATTTAATTGGCATACGTACAAGTAGTTAAGTGAATCATTGGGGAAAGCTAGTTTAGGGGAGTCAGCATAAAATGCACCTAAAGGATAAAACAATGAATAGCCAAGATACATTTAAATTTGCAGAAACTCACGAATGGGCCGATCAGGAAAATGACGGTTTAGTGTGGGTTGGCATTAGCAATCATGCGCAAGAAGCGCTAGGTGATGTGATGTTCTTTCAAGCCCCAAAACTTGGACAACAAGTAAAGCAGGGTGAGGCTATTGCTGTGATTGAGTCAGTGAAGGCAGCTAGCGATATTCATGCACCCATAAGCGGGGAGATTGTTGCGCTCAATGAAGAGGTAGATACATCGCCTGAGATCGTCAATGAAAATCCATACGGTGTTTGGTTATTCAAAATCAAACCCGCCTCCGATGAAATTCTTGCTGAAGAGCTCAATCAACTCTTGACCCCAGAAATATATAACGCGGGCCCTGGCGCCTGATATCTGAAATCAATCAGATTGAAATGGGGTCGCGCTCAATTAACCAACGAATACGCCCTTCTTTACTAATGCGCCCCTGAGAGTTCTCTCGCAAATAAAGATCTATCGCCTCTAAGATTTCTTGCAGGTTTTTACGATCGTCAGACTCCACCAGAAGTTGGGCGCGTTCCGAGCCAGCTACGCGCATCATTGCCTTGGGGACCGGATCATAGACTCTGAGGCCTTTATTTATGTGGCCCCGAGACTTTAAATATCCCTTCAAGCTACTCAAAAACTGAATTGCTTTATCTAAACTTTTAGCCTCAGCATGGATAAGGGCCTGGTAAGCAAATGGCGGCAAGCCCGCTTCTTTTCTTTCATTGGCCGTAAAGCTTAAAAACCCATCTACGTCATGGCGCAGTAAAAACTGAAAAACTGCAGACTCCGGAAACTGCGTTTCAATATAAATAGCACCACCTGCTTCACCATCCTTATTGGATCGCCCAGCCCGCCCTGCAACCTGAACTAATTGGGCAAATAATCGCTCTGCAGCCCTAAAGTCTTGAGAGAACAATCTACTATCCGCATCCAGCACAGCAACTAAGCCAATATTTTGGTAATCGTGCCCCTTGGCAATCATCTGGGTCCCAACCACGATATCGATATTGCCTTCGTGAATTTCCTGAAAGAGCGCTTCGGCACCCTTACTCTTTCTGCTGGAGTCTGTATCGACTCGCAGCACTCTTGCAGCCTGCCACATCTCCTCAATAGCATCTTCAATCTTTTGAGTTCCCTGTCCCAAGGTCTTCAAGTCGGCATTGCCACAATCAGGACAATGGCTTGGAATCGATTTAACCAAGCCGCAATGGTGGCAACTTAAAACTGATTTCCTGCCTAATGCTCCAGCTTTATGCAGCACCATATAGGAGCTGCATTGCTCGCATCTTGAGAGCCATGAGCAAGCGCCACAGCTAAGCACTGGAGCATAACCTCGTCGGTTGATCAGTATTAAGCTTTGCTGCTTATTTTCTAGATTCTGACTAACCGCATTCGCAAGGGTTTTAGTAATCAGGCTTTTGGATTTTGGCTTCTCTATATCACCCGGACTAAATTGCGTTTGTGGATCGCGCGTATTGATCAAATGCACTTTTGGCAAACTTGCGCCTTGAGCGCGCTGATCTAGGCGAATATATTCATAACGACCAGCCCTGGCAGCCATCCAAGTCTCAAGCGATGGCGTAGCCGAGGCCAATAGGATCGGGCGCTTGAGATCGTGGGCACGCCATATCGCAAGATCCCTTGCAGAGTAACGAATACCATCTTGCTGTTTATAGGATGGATCATGCTCTTCATCCACAACAATGGCGCGTAGATTAGGAAGGGGAGTTAATGCAGCCAATCTTGTTCCCAAAATAATTTGGGCTTGACCAGTCATCGCCTCATACCAAGCAATGCCTCTTACTTTCTCACTGACACCGCTATGAAGCACCACCATTTTTTTATCTGGAAAATAAGCGCGCACTCTGCGCTCCAACTGTGGCGTTAAATTAATTTCAGGGACCAAGAGCAATACTTGTGCACTCGCATCCTCCAAAATACCACTCAACCAATTTAAAAATACAGCAGTCTTTCCACTACCAGTTTGTCCTTGCAACAGTATTGCTTTGAATTCTCCCGAAGGAATAGTGCGTAATTTTTCTAAGGCGAGTTTTTGACCATCGTTCAGCTGGGCCTCATCAACAAATCCCTCAACGGCCTCTAGCTTGTTTTTTTTCTTTTGCTTTTCTTCATCTGCAGCTAATTTCTTGGGGATCTTTTCCCAATCATCTGGCTTTTTCCACATCTGTGGAATGGTGGGAATGATGGTCTCGCCTAGCGCATGAATGTAATACTGGCTGGCAAAGTTCATTAACTTCAATACTGCTGGGTCCAAGGGGGGAAGGGGCGCAATTTTGCTTACCCCTTTTAATTTATCAAGATCATAGTCTGAGTAAGCGCTTACTTTAATTACCAACCCCACCAGTGAACTTCGCCCAAAGGGAACCCCAACTATTGCCCCTACTTGTGGGGCGCACCCTAATGCCTCTTCATCCCACAAGTAGTCAAAGCCCTGGGCAAGGGGCTTATCAACAACAACTTGGACAACGATTGGAGGGGGCATGATTTACTTCAAATCTCTATTTTGCTTGTGGATAAGTCTGTGGATATCATCCGAGGATTCTGATTTATAAGCTAATTTATCAGCTTTCAGATTCTGCACTCTTTTAAAGCTTTTTAGTAATTATTTATATAAATCAGTAACTTACAAAGATATTCGAAAGTGAATTTTCATCTTTATTCGCAATCTCACTGAATTTTGAATTTCGTCGCTAACTGTGTATAACTTTCGTTAAAAATTCTCAGCAGCAAGTTAGCATTCACTCAGTATTATGACTTTGTCCTGAGAGACCTGGAGCGATTTATGACAGCCTCGGCGAGAGCGGTCACGCTCTCTGGAGGGGTGAATTGAGAAATGCCGTGGCCTAGATTAAAAACATGGCCATCCAAAGGATGTAAACCAGGTTTGAGGGATGGCGCACTCGCCAAATCCTCGAGGAGAAGGTTGGCTTGCTCTGCAATTTGTTTTGGCTCTGCGAACAAGATTAGCGGATCTAGGTTGCCTTGTAATGCCAACGGCTTGTTCAGAGCGAGCAACTGTTTTCTTGCACGACTCAGCGACATTGTCCAGTCGATAGCAATCACATCAGCACCAACTTGCGCCATGTCATTGAGCCAAATTGCGCCACCTTTAGTAAACATGATGACTGGAATTTTTCTACCTTCATGCTCGCGCGGCAATAAGGCAATTACTTTTTGCATCGATGCTAAAGACATCTTTTGATACCAACCGTCTGGAAGCATTCCGCCCCAAGTATCAAAAATCATCAGGGCCTGTGCGCCTGCTTTAACTTGCTCTATCAAATAGGCTGCCACTGACTGAGCATTAATATCAAGGATATGCTGCATCAAATCAGGACGACTAAACATCATGGTTTTGGCATGACGAAAATCATCGGCACTGGATCCATCAACCATGTAGCACGCCAATGTCCATGGACTTCCCGAGAAGCCGATCAATGGAACGCGTTGTTTGCCGTCTTGAATGAGTGCTTTACGAATTTCTGAAACAGCATCAAAAACATACTTGAGCTGATCCATATCAGCAACACGTAATTTCTTAACCGCCTCTTCAGTACGCAGGGGATGGTCAAAACTAGGGCCTTCGCCAGCAGTAAATTTCAGACCCAATCCCATTGCATCAGGAATGGTCAAAATATCAGAAAACAAAATTGCAGCATCCAATGGATAGCGATCCAAAGGCTGAAGTGTTACTTCAGTAGCATAAGCAGGATTTTTTGCGAGCCCGAGAAAACTTCCGGCTCTAGCGCGAGTAGCGTTGTATTCGGGGAGGTATCGGCCGGCTTGACGCATGAGCCAAAGCGGTGTTTGATCAACCGCTTCGCCCAGGCAGGCCTTTAAAAACCGATCATTTAACAGCAAGGAGATGACCGGCTATTACTTTTTACGACGGAAACGTGCAATTGCAGCCAGCTGTGCAGCCGCCATTGCAAACTCAGATTGGGCCAAAGCCAAATCAAAGTCAGTGCCACGGTTTTGCATCGCTTCTTCAGCACGTTTCTTAGCTTCAATCGCTTTAGCTTCATCAAGATCGTGTCCGCGAATAGCGGTATCCGCTAAAACAGTAACGCGATCTGGCTGAACTTCTAAATAGCCACCTGCTACGAAAACAAACTCTTCATCACCATCAGCTTTTTCAATACGAACTGAGCCTGGACGAATACGTGTAATCAAAGGAGTGTGGCCGCGCAAAATGCCGAGCTCACCACTTTCGCCAGGAAGCGCAACAAACTTGGCTTCCCCGCTGAAAATAGACTGCTCAGCACTCACTACATCTACGCGTATGGTTGACATAATTTCCCTAGATTAAAGCTTCTTGGCTTTCTCGATGGCTTCATCAATTGAACCCACCATATAGAACGCTTGCTCAGGCAAGTGATCCAATTCGCCGCTGCAGATCATTTTGAAACCACGGATGGTTTCTTTTAATGGAACGTATTTGCCTGGTGAACCAGTAAACACTTCAGCAACGTGGAAAGGCTGGGACAAGAAACGCTGAATCTTACGAGCACGTGATACAGACAACTTATCTTCTGGTGACAACTCGTCCATACCCAAAATTGCAATAATGTCGCGCAACTCTTTATAACGCTGCAATGTCATCTGCACTTCGCGAGCTACTTCATAGTGCTCTTGACCAACCACTTGTGGGTCGAGCTGACGGCTAGTTGAATCCAATGGATCAACCGCTGGGTAAATACCCAATGCAGCGATATCACGTGACAACACAACTGTGGAGTCTAGGTGCAAGAAGGTTGTAGCTGGTGATGGGTCGGTCAAGTCATCCGCAGGAACGTAAACGGCCTGGATAGAGGTAACGGAACCAGTCTTGGTAGAAGTAATACGCTCTTGCAATTTACCCATCTCTTCAGCCAATGTAGGTTGGTAACCCACGGCGGAAGGCATACGACCGAGCAATGCAGAAACTTCGGTACCGGCCAATGTGTAACGATAAATATTGTCAACGAAGAACAAAATGTCACGGCCTTCGTCACGGAAAGCTTCAGCCATTGTCAAACCAGTTAACGCAACGCGCAAACGGTTGCCAGGAGGCTCGTTCATCTGACCAAACACCATCGCCACCTTATCGATAACGTTAGATTCTTTCATCTCGTGGTAGAAGTCATTACCTTCACGAGTACGCTCACCAACACCCGCAAACACTGATAAACCTGAGTGTTGCTTAGCGATGTTGTTAATCAATTCCATCATGTTCACGGTCTTACCAACACCCGCACCACCGAACAAGCCAACCTTACCGCCTTTAGCAAACGGGCAAACTAAGTCAATAACCTTAATACCGGTTTCTAACAAATCCACAGAAGGTGATAGCTCATCAAACTTAGGTGCTGGCTGGTGAATAGCACGACGCTCTTCAGTGGCAATCGGACCTGCGTCATCAATTGGACGACCTAAAACGTCCATAATGCGGCCGAGTGTAGCTGGGCCAACAGGCACAGAAATTGGGCCGCCAGTAGATTTAACCTCCATACCACGACGCAAACCATCGCTTGCACCCATGGCAATAGCGCGAACTACGCCGTCACCAATTTGTTGCTGAACTTCAAAGGTCAAACCTTTTTCAGCAAATGATTTTTCACCGCTATCAACTAATGTCAACGCATCATAAATGTTTGGCATTTTGTCGCGTGGGAACTGAATGTCCACCACTGGACCGATACATTGCACGATATTTCCGTTACTCATCGCATTTCTCCGCTTTTAATTCCTGAATTCTTTCGTATTCCTAATCGCCGACCGCTTAAACCGCAGCCGCTCCGCCAACAATTTCTGACAACTCTTTAGTAATAGCAGCCTGTCGTGTTTTGTTGTATTCCAATTGCAATTCGCCGATTACGTTCTTCGCATTATCTGAAGCGGCCTTCATAGAGACCATACGTGCAGACTGCTCAGAAGCCATGTTTTCAGCAACCGCCTGATAAATCATTGCTTCAACGTAACGCTTAAGCAGGCCATTCAAAATAGACTCTGCATCAGGTTCGTAGATGTAATCCCAAGAATTGCCTGTTTTCTCTTGTGGAGTCAAAGCTTCTGGCTCCAAAGGCAAGAGTTTTTCTAAAACAGGCTCTTGTTTCATTGCATTTACAAAGCGGGTATATGCCAAATAAACAGCATCAATCTCGCCACGCTCAAACGCTTCTAATTGGGCAACAATTGCACCAATCAAAACATCCATATGTGGTGTGTCACCAATTTGGATTGTTTGAGAAATCAATTTTGCTTTTGAGCGATTCAAAAATTGCAAACCTTTTGAACCAATTGCGGTGTACGCAATCTCAATATTTTTTTCTTGCAAATCGCGCACTTGGTTAGCAATCAAACGCAAGACGTTGGTATTTAAACCGCCGCACAAGCCTTTGTCTGTAGTAACCAAAATCGTACCAACTTTCTTCACTTCACGAGTTGCCATGTAAGCAGGGCGGAACTCAGGATTAGCTTTAGAAAGGTTGGCAACAATCTCACGAATTTTTTCAGCATATGGACGCGCATTACGCATGCGCTCTTGGGCGCGACGCATCTTGGATGCGGCGACCATTTCCATTGCCTTCGTGATCTTGCGCGTGTTTTGCACGCTCTTGATCTTAGATCGTATCTCTTTTGTGCTTGCCATGATTTATGCGAGCCCTCTTAGAAAGAGGCAGAACGCTTGTAATCCTCAATGGCAGCGCGCAATGCAGCTTCGTCATCTTTGCTCAAATCTTTGGTTTCTTCAATACGCGCAACTAAGTCAGCGAATTTAGATTTCAAATGATCTTGCAAACCTTTTTCGAATGGCAATACGTTCTTCACTTCGAGGTCATCGAAGTAGCCGTTATTAACAGCATAAAGTGAAGCGGCCATTTCCCAAACTTGGAGTGGCTTGTATTGAGCTTGCTTACACAATTCAGTAACGCGACGACCGCGCTCAAGTTGCTTGCGGGTTGCTTCGTCAAGGTCAGATGCGAACTGAGCAAACGCTGCCAATTCACGATACTGCGCCAAGTCGGTACGAATACCGCCAGACAATTTCTTAATTACTTTAGTTTGTGCGGCACCACCAACGCGGGAGACAGAAATACCGGCGTTAATCGCAGGACGCACACCAGCGTTGAACAAGTCAGTTTCCAAGAAGATCTGACCGTCAGTAATCGAAATTACGTTGGTTGGAACGAATGCAGAAACGTCACCAGCTTGAGTTTCAATAATTGGCAATGCAGTTAAAGAACCGGTTTTGCCTTTTACTGCGCCGTTAGTGAACTTTTCAACGTACTCAGCATTTACACGGGCAGCGCGCTCGAGCAAGCGTGAGTGGAGGTAGAACACGTCGCCAGGATAAGCTTCACGGCCTGGTGGGCGGCGGAGCAACAAGGAGATTTGACGATAAGCAACCGCTTGCTTGGTCAAGTCATCATAAACAATCAAAGCATCTTCGCCGCGATCGCGGAAGTATTCACCCATGGTACAACCTGCGTAAGCAGATAGGTACTGCATCGCTGCAGACTCAGAAGCACTCGCTGCAACAACAACGGTGTACTCCATTGCGCCCAATTCTGTGAGCTTGCGAACAACGTTAGCAATAGTGGAAGCTTTTTGACCGATCGCCACGTAAACGCAATAAACGCCTTTACCTTTTTGGTTAATGATCGCGTCAACCGCAACTGCTGTCTTACCAGTTTGACGGTCGCCAATGATCAACTCACGCTGACCACGGCCAATTGGAACCATCGCATCAATCGCCTTCAAACCAGTTTGTACTGGCTGGCTTACGGATTGACGTGCGATAACGCCAGGCGCCACCTTTTCAATAAAGTCAGTTAACTTGGTGTTGATTGGGCCTTTGCCATCAATCGGCTGACCGAGCGCGTTTACTACGCGACCGAGCAACTCTGGACCAACTGGAACTTCCAAAATGCGGCCAGTACATTTTACTGGGTCGCCTTCTTTAATGTGGGTGTATTCGCCCAACACTACGGCACCAACAGAATCACGCTCAAGGTTTAATGCGAGGCCGATAGTGTTGTTTGGAAACTCCAACATTTCGCCCTGCATAACACCTGACAAGCCATGTACGCGGCAAATACCGTCGGTCACTGAAATTACAGTGCCTTCGTTGCGAACTTGGGAGTCAACGCCCAATTCGCTAATTCGGCTTTTGATCAGCTCGCTGATCTCGGAAGGGTTGAGTTGCATTACTTACTCCTGGGTCTTATTTCGTATGTTCTTAATAGGGATCACTTATGCGCCAAGACTTGCTTGCATTTGAGCTAACTGGGCCTTAACTGAACTATCCATTACTTCATCGCCAACTTGAATGCGAACTCCGCCAATCAATGTTGGATCAATTTGGATCGTTGGGCGCAATTCTTTACCCCCAAAGCGCTTCTTCAAACTTGACAACAAATCATTTAACGCAGAACCCTCTAAAGGGAATGCGCTAGTAATATTTACTTCTGCAGCGCCTTCGCTTTTGTTCTTCATTGCTTCAAATTGATGAGCAATTTCAGGAACGGCTGCTAAGCGGTGGTTTTGATTCACAAGATTCAAAAAGCTGGCAACCTTGCCATCTAACTTGGTCTTCACCATGCCAGAAAGTAACTTGCTTAAATCATCAGCTGAGACTTTTGGGTTGTTTGACAATGCAGCAACTTCTGGCAAAGCAGCAAGCTGAGCCAATTCATTTAATTGCTCCAAACATCCAGCGAGCTCAGCCGGCTTGGCGCTTTGAAAAAGCGCTTCCGCGTAAGGACGTGCAATGGTGGCTAATTCAGCCATATCAAAGTTCTGCCTTTAATTGATCAAGTAATTGGCCATGCGCTTTTGCATCAACTTCGCGACGCAAAATTTGCTCGGCGCCTTTGACAGCGAGAACAGCCACTTCAGCACGCAGAACTTCGCGGGCACGAGTAACTTGCTGGGCTGCGTCTTGTTGCGCTTGAGAAATGATTCGAGCGGCTTCAGCTTGTGCGTTAGCGCGAATTTCTTCGGCCGACATTTGTGCACGTTTCTCAGCTTCGGCAACGCGTTGAACACCTTCTTGGCGTGCTTTATTTAATTCTTGCTCAGCTTCATTGCTGGCCAGTGCGAGAGCTTCTTTACCACGCTCTGCAGCAGCTAAACCATCAGCAATTTTGCTTGAACGCTCATCTAACGCCTTAACTAGCGGTGGCCACACAAAGCGTGCAACAACCCACCATAAGACGAAGAAAACGATCATTTGCGCGAATAGGGTCGCGTTCAGATTCACGATATTCCTTTCAGTATTGTTGAGAACAGTTGGATGACCCGTTGGTCATCCACGCCAAAACAATTACTTAATAACTGCGAGCAGTGGGTTTGCGAAAGCAAACAACATTGCAACACCAACGCCGATCAAGAACGCAGCGTCGATCAAACCAGCCAAAAGGAACATCTTAGTTTGGAGTGGCTCCATCAATTCTGGTTGACGTGCACAAGCTTCGATGTACTTGCCGCCCATCAATGCGATACCCAAACATGCACCGATCGCGCCGAGGCCGATGATGATGCCGATACAAATAGCTGTTGAACCTTGAATAGTTGCTAAAAATGCTTGCATGTTGCTGACTCCTGAAGTTAAAAGAGGTAAGTTAAAAATAAAATCTTAGTGATGGCTATGCGCTTGCCCGATGTAAACCAAAGTCAACATCATGAAAATAAAGGCTTGCAACAAAATAACCAAAATGTGGAAGATGGCCCAAGCTGATCCAGCAATAACGTGGCCCACCAATCCGAACAGGGATAAATCTAAATTAAAGGTCCATACGCTACCAAGCAAGGCAATCAATAAGAAGACCAATTCGCCAGCGTACATATTGCCGAAAAGTCGCATTCCCAAAGAAACGCCTTTCGCCAAATACTCAATGATGTTCAGTGCGAGGTTGAATGGGGCTAAATACCATTTCGCACCAAAAGGGGCAGAAATGAGTTCGTGCAAGAAGCCGCCGAAACCTTTTACCTTGAAGCTGTAAAAGAACACCAAAACCAACACTGACAGGGACATGCCCATCGTTGCATTTAAATCAGTTGTGGGAACCATGCGGTTGTGCGGCACATGTCCGCCAAAGTTACCGATGAAATGATTTACGCCCAACACCCAATCCACAGGAATTAAGTCGAGGGTGTTTAAAAGAATGATCCAGAAAAATACGAAGAGCGCGAGAGGCGCAATGAAAGTGCGATCACCATGAACAATGCTCTTGGCTTGTGTATCGACCATCTCCACAATCATTTCTATCAAAGACTGGAACCGACCAGGAACGCCAGGAGTTGCACGACGTGCTGCAATCAATAATATAAATACTGCTATGAAGCCCATCAATGAAGCCCAAAAAATGGTATCTAAATTGATGACGCTGAAATCAACGATGGAGGATTGATGCTCACCAGTGCTGGTGAGATTTTGTAAATGCTCAGAAATGTACGCGGTTGGCGTCATTTGCTCGGCTGCCTCGTGGGCTTGGTGTACTTCGCTAGACATCTCTTAACTGGTCCTTTGTTTCAATCTCAATTGTCACTACTTAGCGCCACAACCACGCCAGCCATACACACTTCAAGGCAAGCAGGTAAGTCACCAACAAGGGGACCCAAAGCACGCCAGGGACGTAATACGCAATCCCTATAAACAGCATCAGCGTCACGGCGATTTTGATAAATTCACCTGAAACCAATGCCGCCAAAAATCTTCCTGGATTCAATCTTTGCGATTTTTTTGCCAACTCCAACCTGACTAAAAACAGGGTTGTAGGCAAGACGCTAATTAAACCACCTAAAAAGGCCGACTGAGTATAAAGGCTTACCCCTACCGGCTCCCCAAAAATTGACCAAAACACCATGCTGATAGCCGTAATCAACACTTGGGCCAAAATAATTTTCCACGGTGAAAGAGCTCGGTGCTTTGTTGCATCGCTTTGCTGCATCGCAACAATTTCCTCTTTGCTGTAAACCCGGATAACTTCTTCGGGTTCATCCCACTCATCTACCTCGGAAAATTGATTTTTTTGAGGAATCAATTTAGCCCCGAAAGTTTAATGTGTGCAGTGCAATATGTCAAAGGATTTGGGGACATTTTTCTACCTAATTTAAGACTCAATACCCAATTTTTTTAATAAAGAATCTAGTTCGTCGAATTGGCTGAACCGAAGCCTGAGCTCTCCGCCCTTGCCTTTAAGCTTGAATTCGGTGCTTAAGCCAATCAAATCTGCAATTTCCTGCGTCAAACGCTGCATATCTGGATCACTACTGGGCGAAGAAGTGTTTGACTTACTTTTAGCCTTTTTGTCTCCAATTTGACCGCCCGCAATCACCAAAGCAGCAGTCATTCGCTCCGCCTCACGGACAGACAGACCCTGTGCTGAGATTCTCTGGGCTAAAGCCACCTGGCTAGACCCAGGAAGGGGCAATAGCGCACGAGCATGCCCCATATCGATATCTCCGGCCAACAACATGGCCTGCACCGGCTTTGCTAGCTGGGCGAGGCGCAATAAATTGGTAATTGCACTGCGCGACTTGCCTACAGCCTTTGCTGCCTGTTCGTGCGTAAATCCAAACTCCTCGATCAACCTAGCTAAACCCTGTGATTCTTCGAGAGGATTTAAATCCTCTCGCTGCATGTTTTCTACCAGGGCCATTGCTGCTGCAGCCTGATCATCGGCGCCAGAAACTAAAACCGGAACCTCTTTTAACCCCGCAATAGTTGCCGCACGAAAACGTCTTTCGCCCGCAATAATTTCGTATTTGCCAGGCGCCACCAGGCGAACCAATAAGGGCTGCATGACGCCTTGCTCGCGAATACTTTCTGCCAACTCTTGCAAAGCACCAGCTTCCATTTTTTGACGCGGCTGATATTTGCCTGCCTGCAAAGCAGTTAATGGCAAACGATTGATTTCGGTGGAGGGATTCGCTTGCTGCGTCTTCTCTCCAAGCAAAGCTTCAAGACCTCTACCTAAACCTTTTTTCTTAATGGCAACCATGATCTTTATTATTCTTTCTAAAAATTACATGTGTTTGATGCGCTCAACCATCTCAGCACCAAACTCTAAATAGGCTTTTGCGCCACGTGATGATTTATCGAAAGCCACCCCAGGAAGCCCATAAGAGGGGGCTTCAGCAAGACGCACATTGCGCGGAATAATGGTCTTAAATACTTTATCGCCGAAGTGCTCAAGCAACTGATCGGAAACTTGTTGTTGCAAAGTCATGCGCGCATCAAACATGACGCGCAATAAACCAATGATGACTAAGTCGGGATTCAAATTTGCATGCACTTGTTTGATAGTGTTTACCAAATCGGACAAACCCTCCAATGCAAAGTATTCACATTGCATTGGCACAATCACACCATTTGCTGCGCACAATCCGTTGAGCGTAAGTAAGGACAAAGCAGGCGGACAATCAATCAAAATAAAGTCGTAATCGTTTGCCACTTGAGCAAGCGCATCTTTCAAACGTGCTTCGCGGAAATCTAGATCTACCAATTCAATTTCAGCGCCCGCTAAATCACGATTAGCCGGCAATACGTCGTACCCGGAGCTTTCGCAACGCTGCACACACTCTTTAACTGACGTCATACCAATTAGTACCTGATATACGCTTGCGTTTAAGTCTGCTTTCTCTACCCCCGAGCCCATAGTGGCATTACCTTGAGGATCAAGGTCCACCAACAAAACGCGCTGTTGTAGTCCTGCTAAACCCGCTGCCAAATTAACGGCGGTAGTGGTCTTACCAACACCACCTTTTTGATTTGCAATACAGAAAATTTTTGCCATGGCTACTTTTGGGTTTACTTAAGAGGTGAGGGTGGATTTTCTCACGGGGGCCAACACCAAAAGGCGTCGCTCCACCGCTAAATTAGGGATATGAAGGGGCTCATCGGCAACTAAGCGCCAATCGTCCATGGAAACATCTTTCATTTCGTCGTCTGCGCGCTTGGCCTTCATTGCGAATACCAGGCCATCGGGCTTTAAGAAGGGCAATGACAGATCCAAAAAACGCGCGAGATTTGTAAATGCCCGAGAAATGACTGCATCAAATTGTGCTGGTTGTTGCATTGCAGCATCTTCCACTCTCTCGCAGAGCACCTCAATGTTTTTCAGTTTCAGTTTTCCGCGCACATGCTGCAGAAATGCCGTCTTCTTGCGGATGGCTTCAATCAGTGAAAGCTGCCACTCCGGCTGAACAATGGCAATAGGAATGGCCGGCAACCCACCTCCTGAACCAAGGTCAGCAATCTTAGGAGACGAGCCCTTTAAGAAGCGTTTCAATACTGGCAAAACTGCAATAGAATCAATAAGATGCAGTCGAATAGAGTCTTTCTCACCCTCGATTGCCGTCAGATTATGAACTTGGTTCCAGCGTCCCATTTCTTGCAAAAACAACTCTAAATCGGCGATATTGCTTGGGCTTAATTCCAACCCAAGGTCCTCAATCCCTAAGGCAAGCAAACCCTCACTCATGAGTTTCTTGAGTGCGGCCCAAGCCCTTTTTAAGGTGCACCAATAAAAGCGAAAGGGCAGCAGGCGTTACCCCTGAAATACGGCCAGCCTGACCCAATGTTTCTGGTTTATGCAAATTCAGCTTTTGCTGGACCTCTTTAGATAAGCCAACAACCTGAGAGTAATCTAACAACTCTGAAAGTGGGAAAGATTCATTGTGCTCTTGACGAGCGATTTCTGTCGCCTGACGATCAATATAACCCTGGTATTTAACTGAAATTTCTACCTGGTCGCTAATTTGAGACGCCAAGCCAAGATCCTCATCTAAAGTTTCAGGAGCCCACATTCCGTCACCCAAAGCAGTAATTGCTTCATAAGTAACCCCTGGGCGCCTCAATAACTCGGTTAAGCTACATTCATGGGACAGGTCTTGACCCAGCAACCTAGAAACTAGGGGGGCAGCCTCATGTTTTGGCCCAACCCAAATATCTTGCAAGCGAGATGTTTCACGTGAAACAGCTTCCTGTTTTCTGCAAAACACCTCCCAACGATAGTCGTCCACCAATCCAAGCTCGCGCCCAATTGTGGTTAGGCGCATATCTGCATTGTCTTCGCGTAAGCTCAGGCGATATTCTGCTCGGCTTGTAAACATGCGGTACGGCTCCTGAACCCCGCGAGTAATTAGATCGTCAACTAAAACACCAATATAGGACTCGCTGCGTTTTGGAAGCCAAGGATCTTTACCTTGCGCTGCCAAGCCAGCATTGATTCCGGCCAGCATACCCTGCGCTGCAGCCTCTTCGTAGCCCGTAGTGCCATTAATTTGACCAGCGAAGTAAAGTCCGCCAATAGCCCTTGTCTCAAGGCTATGGCGCAATTGGCGTGGGTCAAAGAAGTCGTACTCAATTGCATAACCAGGGCGAACAATCACCGCAGACTCCATACCCCGAATGCTGCGGACTAAGTCCCACTGAACATCAAAAGGTAGGCTGGTAGAAATCCCATTGGGGTAAAACTCGTTAGTTGTTAGGCCCTCTGGCTCCAAAAAGATCTGGTGGCTATTTCTCGAGGCAAAACGATGAATTTTGTCCTCAATAGAAGGGCAGTAGCGGGGGCCAACCCCCTCAATCACACCGGTATACATTGGTGAACGATCTAAACCGCCTCGAATAATATCGTGAGTCTTTTCATTTGTATGAGAAATCCAGCAAGGAACCTGCTTAGGATGCTGCTCTGGACGCCCCAAATAAGAAAACACCGGCACTGGATCCAAGTCCCCAGGCTGCTCAAGCATGACTGAGAAGTCGATTGTTCGACCATCAATACGAGGCGGGGTGCCAGTCTTCAGCCTCCCCTGGGGGAGCTTCAACTCTTTTAGTCTAGCCGACAAAGAAACTGCGGCAGGATCACCGGCACGCCCACCGGCATAATTATTTAAGCCAACATGGATTTTTCCATCCAAGAAGGTGCCCGCCGTCAGGACCACTTTTTTTGCCTCGAACTCCAGGCCCATTTGGGTAACAACGCCCTGGACCTGATCACCCTTGACCAATAAGTCGTCCACTGCGGCCTGGAAGATGCTTAAATTAGGTTGATTTTCTAGGCGGCGGCGAATGGCGGCCTTATATAAAACTCGGTCACCCTGAGCGCGAGTAGCTCGAACAGCGGGGCCTTTACTAGAATTGAGGATGCGGAACTGAATACCAGCCTCATCTGTCGCGGCAGCCATTGCGCCACCCATGGCGTCAATTTCTTTGACTAAATGTCCCTTACCAATCCCGCCAATGGAGGGGTTGCAACTCATAGCGCCCAAGTTTTCAATGCTATGAGTAATTAATAGGGTGTCGCAACCCATGCGTGCCGACGCAAGCGCGGCCTCAGTCCCAGCGTGACCGCCGCCAACCACAATGACATCGAAACTTTTGGAATAACGCATGATTTGCCTCAGATAGGGCGATGATCATAGCATTTTGTTTGTTTCACGTGAAACAAAAGATCAAAAAATCTTAGAAAAACAATGAATATATCTCTAAGTATTTGATTTAATTGATGAAATAAGCATTCCAGGCTGACTTCAATATCAACACGCTAACAATAAGCAGAAAAGCCTTTCTGACAAAGGCGCTGCCATGCTTAATTGCTAATCGACTACCAAACTGACTGCCGGCGATATTAGCAATCATCATCGCAAACCCAAGAGGCCAATTAATTTGACCAAGGCTGGCTAACATCAAAATAGCAGCTAGGTTTGTTGCTACGTTTACCAATTTTGTTGCCGCAGACGCATGGAGAAAATCAAAACCAAAAAAGCGCACAAAACCAAACAACAAAAAGCTGCCGGTGCCGGGACCAAAAAAGCCGTCATAAAAACCAATTGTTAAACCAAGAATGACGCCCTTGACTTGTTGCAAGCGCCCAAGAATTTTCGGTGCGTGCGCCTCTCCAAGTGAAGGCTGAAACCAGGTGTACAGAAGCAAAAATAACAAAACAAATGGCAACGCTTTGCGCAAAGGCTCGGCTGGAAAATTGCTCACTGCATTAGCACCCAAAAGAGAGCCAACAAAACCTGCGATGATGGCTGGCAAAACAATTGCCCAAGGTAAAGAAACGTGGCGCAAAAATTTACGCGCAGCATTAAAGGTCCCACCAACCGCGGCAACCTTATTCGTCGCTAGCAAAGTTGCAGGCGGAACATTGGGGTAAGCAGCAAACAGGGCGGGCACCTGAATCAAGCCTCCACCTCCAGCTACAGCATCAACCAGCCCAGCAAAGAAGGCCATTGCCAAAAGCAGCGGCCATATGAAAATTGAAAATTCGATGAGAGTCTCTTTTAATTAAATGAGTGCGGCGAGAGCGCCGCACTAAAACCAAATAATAAAAGGAAAAATAAAAACTCAGTTTTTGTTTTTATAGTACGCGGCAATTTCGCCAACAACGCCACGACGAAATGCTAAAACACAAATGACAAAAATGAAGCCGGTTGCAATTGTGCTCCATGAGCCAATGTTGGCGAGGTAGTTTTGCAAACCAACCACAATTCCTGCGCCAACCACTGGGCCCAGAATGGTTCCCATGCCACCAAGCAAAGTCATCAACACAACCTCACCGGACATGTGCCAGTGAACATCGGTCAGTGTTGCCAACTGGAACACCAAAGATTTCATGGATCCTGCCAAACCAGATAATGCAGCCGAAAGCACAAAAGACATCAACTTAAAACGATCAACGTCATAACCCAAGGAAATTGCACGAGGCTCATTCTCACGAATTGCCTTAAGAACCTGACCAAACGGAGAGTGCACTGCGCGCATGATGACGGCAAAACCAAATAAAAAAACCGCTAAAACAAAGTAATACATTGCAACGTCATCTTTTAGGTCAATCAAGCCAAATAACATGCCGCGCGGGACACCCTGTATTCCATCTTCACCGCCTGTAAACGGAAGCTGAACAGCTAAAAAGTAAACCATTTGCGAAAGGGCCAAAGTCACCATCGCAAAGTAAATACCTTGTCTGCGAATAGCCAACGATCCAATTAAGAATCCCAGAACCCCAGAACCAACAACGCCCAACACAACTCCTAACTCAGGGGAGAGGCCCGCCTCTTTGCAGAAGTAAGCGGTAATGTAAGCGGCAGTTCCAAAAAATGCTGCGTGACCAAAAGATAGAAGCCCAGTAAAACCCAAAAGCAAATTAAATGCGCATGCAAAAAGGGCAAAGCACAGCACCTTCATTGCAAATACGAGATAAATAAAATCTTGGAATGGCAATAACAGGGCAATTAAAACCAAGATGCCGTATAGCAATTTTGTTTTTGGATTCATGCTTATTTCTCCCGCCCAAACAGTCCAGCAGGACGAATCAAAAGAACAATTGCCATGATCACAAAAATCACAACGCCGGAGGCCTCTGGATAAAAGACCTTAGTCAGGCCCTCAACTAGACCCAAGCCCAAACCAGTAAGGATGGCACCCATGATCGAGCCCATGCCACCAATCACTACCACCGCAAACACAACAATAATGAGGTTGGAGCCCATCAACGGGTTCACTTGGAAAATAGGGGCTGCCAATACACCAGCGAAGCCCGCTAGACCAACGCCATAGGCGTAGGCCAAAGAAATCATCAGCGGGACATTGATACCAAAGGCTTGTAGTAATTTAGGGTTTTCGGTTCCGGCGCGCAAATAGGCGCCCAACTTTGTTCTCTCAATCACATACCAGGTTGAGAAACAAACTACCAAAGAGATAACAACTACCCAAACACGATATTTTGGCAGGATGATGCCAAGCGACTCCAGCGGGATTGCTCCCTGCAATATCTCTGGGGCTGGATAGCTCTCACCAGAGATGCCGTACCAGTGACGGAACATGCCCTCAATAATGAGAGCCAAACCAAAAGTCAGCAACAAACCATATAGGTGATCAAGGTGGTACAGGCGGCGCAACATTGTGCGCTCCAGAATTAAGCCGAAACCAGCCAGAACCAACGGAACAACAATAAGAGCAAACCAATAATTAATAGATAAGTCAGGGAAGCCAAGCCATTGGCTAATCTGGGTTAAACCTATCCAGGCCACAAAAGCACCCATGGTGTATTGGGCGCCATGTGCAAAATTAATGATGTTGAGAAGGCCAAAAATAATGGCCAATCCCAAACTCAATATGGCATAGAACGAGCCATTAATCAGCCCCACCAAGAGCTGGGCTACCAGCCCTTGAGGGGTAATTCCGAGAAGTTCAAACATACTAGGTGGGGATCAATTACTTGTTAGTAACCAGCTTGCATCGTGACAATGAAAGTGGTTGTGTTGCTTCGGCAGCAGGAATCACCGCTTTGACGTTGTAATAGTCCCATGGGCTCTTAGAGTCAGACGGCTTCTTCACCTCTAGCAAATACATGTCATGCTCAAATTTACCGTCAGCACGAATCTTGCCCTTGAAAAGACCATCATCAATGTTGGTTGACTTCAAAGCCTTCATTACAGCCTGAGTGTCATCGGTACCGGCTTTTTGCACAGCATTTAAATAAGCAAGAACGGATGAATAAACACCAGCCTGAACACTGGTTGGCATACGCTTGTGTTGCAAGATAAAGCGTTTAGCGAACGCACGGGTCTTGTCATCCTTGTCCCAATAGAAGCCTTCTGTGAGATACATGCCTTGTGCGGCAGGAAGGCCCAAAGAGTGCACATCAGAGATAAACATCAACAATGGAACAACCGTCTGCTTTTTGTTAATGCCAAACTCAGAGGCTTGCTTTACGCTGTTGATAGTGTCTTGACCAGCGTTTGCCAAAGCAACCACATCTGCTCCGCTAGCTTGGGCTTTCAGGAGGTAGGAAGAAAAATCGCTATTGGGGAATGGATGCTTACTAGTACCCAATACCTTGCCGCCGTTTGCAGTCACAACGTTGGTTGAGTCCTTCTCTAAGGCAGCGCCGAAAGCATAGTCAGCAGTAATAAAGTACCAGTTCTTTTTACCCTGCTTTACTACAGCCTTAGCTGTGCCGTTAGAAAGTGCGTAGGTATCGTAGGTCCAATGTACGTTGTTCGCTGTACATTTTTCATTGGTGATTGGTAAAGAAGCTGCGCCAGAAACCAAAGTAATCTTGTTCTTTTGCTCTGCTACTTCCATTACAGCCAAGGCAACGTTGGTTGAAACTAACTCAACAATCACATCTACGCCGTCTTTGTCGTACCATTCGCGCGCTTTGTTTGCAGCAATATCAGCCTTGTTTTGGTGATCAGCACTAACAAGCTCAATCTTCTTGCCAATTACAGTGCCGTCTTTGGAAAAATCAGCAATTGCCATTTTTGCAGCAATCACCGCACCAGGGCCAGCCAAATCAGAATAGGTTGATGAAAGGTCGGTTAATACACCAATCTTTACAACGTCGCCACTTACTTTAGATCCACTTTGTGCAAATGCTGGGTTTGAACCAAACATGGTCGCCGCAACCAGACATGCGGTTATTTGCTTTAACTTCATTACCGTCTCCTATAGAAATCCACTAAACACCAAGATACTCATTTAATAAAGTTGCTTTTTCGGCAAGCTCGCTTTGTTGCACCACCTCAACCACATTTCCGTGCTCAACTACATAATGACGATCAGCCAAGGGTGCAGCAAAGCGGAAGTTTTGCTCAACCAACACAATCGTGAAGCCTTTGTTGCGCAAGCTGGTAACAACTTCTCCAAGCTTTTGCACAATCACGGGTGCCAACCCCTCAGTAATCTCATCCAATAACAATAACTTTGCGCCGGTTCTCAGAATTCGCGCCATTGCCAGCATTTGCTGCTCGCCACCAGATAAGCGGGTGCCGGGGCTGTTTCTTCTCTCATAGAGATTTGGAAACATCTCATAAATCTCGTCCAAACCCATGCCGCCAGGCGCAATCTCTGGCAAAAGCAAAAGGTTTTCCTCTGTACTCAAGCTAGCAAAAATTCCTCTTTCCTCCGGGCAAAAACCAACCCCCAAACGAGCAATCTTATAAGTGGGCATGGAGATAGTTTCCGCCCCATACACCTCTACAGAACCAGTTCTTTTACTAGTTAATCCTAAGATGGTTTTCAGAATGGTGCTTCGACCGGCGCCATTTCTTCCAAGTAAAGTAACAACCTCGCCATCACGCACAGCAAAATTCACGCCATGCAAAATGTGAGATTCGCCATACCAAGACTCTAAATTTTTAACCTCTAGCGCCATGGTGCTCATAGGTTGTCTCCCCCATGGCTACCCATATAAGCCTCAACAACCAGTGGGTTGTTTGAAACCTCATGATATGAACCCTCAGCCAACACTGAGCCACGCTGTAAAACGGTAATACGATCTGCAATTGAAGAAACCACCTTCATATTGTGTTCGACCATGAGAATAGTGCGGCCCTTGGCCACACGATCAATCAACTCTGTTACACGCTCAACATCTTCGTGACCCATTCCCTGGGTGGGCTCATCCAAAAGCATTAACTCCGGCTCCATAGCTAAAGTTGTTGCAATTTCAAGCGCCCTTTTACGGCCATAAGCTAGATTGAGCGTTTCTTCGTCGGCAAAGTCCTCCAAGCCAACCTCATGGAGAAGCTCTAGTGCGCGCTCATTAAGCACATTTAAGGAGTTTCCAGACTTCCAGAAGTGAAACTCGGTCCCCAATCCTCGCTGCAGTGCAACACGAACATTTTCAATAACCGTTAAATGTGGAAAAACAGCAGAAATCTGAAAGGAGCGAATAATGCCCCGTCTCGCAATTTGTGCGGGGGCCTCTTTGGTGATGTCAAAACCATTGAATAAGATTTGGCCGCTGCTGGGCTCTAAAAACTTGGTCAACAAATTGAAGCAAGTCGTCTTGCCGGCTCCATTAGGCCCAATCAAAGCGTGAATGGTTCCCCGAGCGACATCTAGGTTCACATCAGTGACCGCAGAAAATCCCTTAAAGGATTTTCCCAGTCCAATTGTTTTTAATATTGTTTCTTGCAATCTCATGCCCTCTACCCCCTACTTGGGAGCAAGAATATGAGAATACCCCAAGATAGCGTGGCTTTATATAGCAATAACCCTAAACAATTAAAGTGGCAACGCTAAAAAAATTTTAGGGAAGTTTTTGAAATTCCTGAATCGCTGAACGAGCCAATTCATCCAAGACATCCACCGGCACCCTTTGGGCGCCCTGGACAATCATTAATGCATAAGGTTTGGCCAGGGCCGACGCCTCGGGACAGAGTCGCAACTCATCACCCTCCGATGGGGACTGACTGCGCCAGTAGTTGATGGCAGCCTCTAGCTCTTGGATTGTTACAAACAACATGAAAATTATTTTTACTTATCTTTAGTTGCAAGCATAGTGCCACGGCACTTTTTTGCACCGCAACGGCACTCGTAATCTTTTTTCATTTGCTTGGTAATCTTTCCCTCAATATCGAGTGAGTAGTCATAAAACAACTCTTCACCAACCTTCAGGGCGCGCTTTGCATAAATAAACACGCGGGGCTCACCATCAAAACTGTCTTCCCGGGTTTCGCAAATTGGCTTACATGAATGGTTGATCCAGCGCGCAGCATTCCCACCATATTTCGCATCAATCACACGACCATCTTCTAATGAAAAGTAAAAAGTATGATTAGGATCTTTGGGGTCGTGGGGGTGGCGCTTCTCTGCAAGCTTCCAACTGATGCGCTCGCCTTTGTATTCAATAATTGCCTGGCCCTTTTTAATGGGTTTGGCAACAAATACGCCCTTTCCATGAATCGGCGAAGACTTCACAACAATAGAGGATCGGTCCACCTTGGGTGGTTTTAATTTTTTGGCTGTCATAAGTTAAACGTCTAGGTTGCGGGCAATAAGGGCATTTTTTTCAATAAATGCGCGACGAGGCTCAACCTCATCCCCCATAAGCGTAGTAAAGACCTGGTCCGCAGCAATGGCATCTTCAATCTTTACCTGCAAGAGTGTTCTAGAGCTTGCATCCATAGTGGTTTCCCACAGCTGTGATGGATTCATCTCACCAAGGCCTTTATAGCGCTGACGACTCAATACGCGCTCTGCCTCAGACAACAACCAAGCAAAGGCGGCCCTAAAGTCGCCAATAGTTTGCTCTTTTTGGTTTTTATCAGGGTCGCCGCGACGAACCTTGGAGCCCGCTACAACCTTGCCCGATAAAACAGCTGCGGCATTTGCAAGGCTTTGGTAATCATCACCATGAACAAAGTCAGAGTTAATGGAAGAGAGCTTCAGGTTTCCATGAATACGGCGCGATAACAACAAGCGGAAGCGCTCAGTACGGTCTTCTTTTTGAACAATAATTTCTGGTGGCAAAGCTAAAGGATTCAAAGAATCCGCAAGCGCTTGCCTTAAGCGATCAGCAGATTCGTTAGCTGATTTTTCGGTATCCAGATTTAATGGTGTTCCTGAAGCAATTGCTCGCAGAGCATCTTCGTCAATGGTGCGAGACAAGCGGTCAACAATCGACTGAATCACTTGATAGTGTTTTGCCAACTCATTGAGCGCCTCACCCTCAATAATTTCACCTGATGGCGTTTGTAGGGATGCTGTTTCAAGTGCAATTTTTAACAACAACTGATTTAGCTCGTTGTCGTCTTTAATGTACTGCTCATTCTTGCCAAACTTTACTTTGTAAAGAGGTGGTTGAGCAATATAGATATGGCCACGCTCGATCAACTCAGGCATCTGCCTATAGAAGAAAGTTAACAACAGCGTGCGGATATGACTACCGTCAACGTCCGCGTCGGTCATGATAATGATGCGGTGATAACGCAATTTATCTGCCTTATATTCTTCGATCCCGATGCCGGTGCCCAAAACGGTAATTAAAGTAACCACTTCTTGGCTGGCAAGCATTTTGTCAAAACGTGCTTTTTCAACGTTAAGGATTTTTCCTTTTAACGGAAGAATTGCTTGGAAGCGACGATCACGTCCTTGTTTGGCAGAGCCCCCTGCGGAGTCTCCCTCGACAATAAAGAGTTCGGATTTGGTTGGATCTTTTTCTTGGCAATCGGCCAACTTTCCAGGCAAGCCAAGCCCATCCAATACACCCTTACGTCTCGTCATGTCACGCGCTTTGCGTGCGGCTTCGCGAGCACGGGCCGCATCAACAATCTTGCCGCACAGAATCTTCGCGTCAGCTGGACGTTCTTGGAGATATGCGCTCAATGCTTCGGCAACAATTTCTTCAACCGGGCCACGCACCTCACTAGAAACCAATTTATCTTTTGTTTGGCTGGAGAATTTTGGTTCTGGAACCTTCACTGATAAAACGCAGGCCAAGCCCTCGCGCATGTCATCACCAGAAATTTCTACTTTTGCTTTCTTGGCAACTTCATGCTCATCAATGTATTTATTAATGACGCGCGTCATTGCAGCGCGCAAGCCGGTTAAGTGTGTTCCACCATCCCGCTGTGGAATGTTGTTAGTAAAACAAAGTACTTGCTCACTAAAGCTGTCATTCCACTGCATAGATACTTCAGCAGTAATTTGACCGCCTAGGTCTGAGGGGCGATTGCCCTCAGCATAAAAAATATTGGGGTGCAGTACGTTTTTAGTTTGGTTGATGTACTCAACAAAGCCTTTTACACCACCAGAGAAAGCAAAGTCTTCTTCTTGACCCGTACGTTGATCAATCAACTTAATGTGAACACCATTGTTTAAGAAAGAGAGTTCGCGAATACGCTTAACTAGAATTTCATAATGGAACTCGACGTTTCCAAAAATTGTTTCGTCAGCCAAAAAGTGAACTTCGGTTCCTGAAAGCTCAGTATCACCAGTAACAGTAATTGGAGAAACTAAAACCCCGTTCTCATCAACAACATTGCGATTTTGAATAACGCCACGCGCAAACTCCATGTGGTGAGCTTTGCCATCGCGACGAATAGTTAACTTTAACCATTTGGATAGCGCATTTACGCAACTAACGCCCACACCATGAAGACCACCTGAAACTTTATAACTATTTTGATCGAACTTACCACCAGCATGGAGCTCAGTCATGACAATTTCAGCAGCACTACGTTTCGGCTCATGCTTATCGTCATATTTAATCCCTGTTGGGACACCACGACCATTATCGACAATAGAAATAGAGTTATCAGTTTGAATAACTACTGTGATTTCAGAACAATAACCAGCCAAAGCTTCGTCAATGGAGTTATCCAAAACCTCAAATACAAGGTGGTGCAAACCCGTACCATCGGATGTGTCTCCGATATACATACCAGGACGTTTACGAACAGCCTCAAGACCCTCTAGGATTTGAATCGATGCAGCGCCGTACTGCTCTACTACTTTTTTTTCTTCAGTCATTTTTTTCTAAGTTAAATACGCATTGGCATCACAACATACTTAAAGCTCTCTGAGCCAGGCAGAGTAATCACAGCACTGCTATTTGCATCACCTAAACTAATTTGAATCTTTTCATTCTTTAGGTTTGATAAAACATCCAACAAGTAGCTAACGTTAAATCCAATTTCTACTGCATCACCAGCATACTCAGTCTCAATCTCCTCTTGAGCTTCTTCTTGCTCAGCATTGGTTGATTGAATTGTGATGCGGTTTGGGGATAGGGAAAAACGAACCCCTTTAAATTTGTCTGTTGTCAAAATAGCGGCGCGTTGAAGTGCTGATTGAAGAGCATCACGACCAACTACGAGTGAGTTTTTATGGCCCTTCGGAATCACTCTCTGGAAATCTGGAAACTTACCTTCAACTAATTTTGAAATTAATTCAATATCACCAAATGCAAACTTCACTTGATTAGCTGTCAAACTAATTTCCAAGGATTCATCAGAATCCTCGAGTAAGTGCTGGCACTCCAAAATTGTTTTGCGAGGAATAATGATTTCTTGTTTTTGACCAGAGCCTGATGGGGCCTCTGCCAGCTCAACCTGAGAGTAAGCAAGGCGGTGACCATCTGTTGCCACCGCAACCACCTCTTTACCCTCAATTACCAACAACATCCCATTTAAGTAATAGCGAATATCTTGTTGAGCCATTGAAAAATGTACTTGGCTAATGAGTTGACGGAAACTCTTTTGCGACATCTTCCAAGCAGCAGTTACCTCGCCCACGCTTTGCATCACCGGAAACTCAGTTGCAGAAAGCGTTTGCAAAGAGAAACGGCTTTTGCCGCTCTGTACAACCATCTTGTTATCTTTAAGATTTAAAGATACTGGACCCTCTGGCAATGCACGCAAAATGTCTAAAAGTTTTCTAGCGGCAACAGTTGTTGTTACATCTTCTGTACCAACACCAAAATTAGCGTTTGTTGTAATTTGAATTTCAATATCAGTGGAGATGAATGAAACTTTTTCTCCAACTTTTTTAAATAAGAGATTAGCCAAAATTGGCAGCGTGTGTCTGCGTTCAACAATTCCACTAACAACCTGAAGTGGTTTTAGTAGGCTATCGCGAGAAGTGTTAACGAGTTGCATTGCTTTTAAATCCTTGTATATATCTTAGTAGTAATAGTAATAAGGGTTCGAAATTCCGTGGATAAGTCAAAAAACCCTTATAAAACAACACATTAGAGACAAAAAAACCTGTGGAAAACTCTTGTATAAGCGCTGCATAAAAAGGGGATAACTTTTTATCAACACCCTATTTTTGCATGAAGCTGAACCTTTCCACAATTTATCCACATCTAATCCACAAACTTATCCCTGGGGTTGTCCACAACCTTATCAACAAGCAAAAAACTACGCCTTTAAGGTTTGCTCAATAACGTGAATCTCATGGTTTAGCTGCCCATCATGTGCTCGCTCATCTGCAATCTTGCGAACAGCGTGAAGGACGGTTGTGTGGTCCCTACCGCCAAATAATTCACCAATCTCCGGCAAGCTTTTTTGTGTCAACTCTTTGGCCATAAACATTGCAATTTGACGGGGCCGCGCAATATTAGCCGGGCGCCTTTTGGAGTACATGTCTGCAACCTTGATGCTATAGAAATCAGCAACTGCTTTTTGAATATTTTCGACAGAAATTTGACGATTTTGGATAGAAAGTAGGTCTTTTAGTGCTGTTCTGGCAACCTCAATCGTGACCTCACGACCGTGGAAGCGAACAAACGCCAAAATCTTTCTCAAAGCCCCTTCTAACTCACGGACGTTTGAGCGTAAGTGTTTGGCCACAAAAAATGCAACGTCCTCACTCATGGGGATGCCTTCACTAATAGCTTTTTTCATCAAAATAGCGACACGCATTTCTAGCTCTGGTGGCTCAATGGCAACCGTTAGCCCAGAATCAAAGCGGGAAATAAGGCGATCATCAATACCCGCCATTTCCTTGGGATAGGTGTCACTAGTAATGATGACTTGGGCCTTGTTGCTTAATAAGGCCTCAAAAGCATAGAAAAACTCTTCCTGGGTCCTGGATTTGCCGCTAAAAAACTGAATGTCATCAATAAGTAAAAGGTCTAAGGAGTGGTAGTAGCGCTTAAAGCGGTCAAACGCCTTTTGTTGGTATGCGCGGACCACATCTGAAACATACTGTTCGGCGTGGATATAGCGAATACGGGCGTTTGGCTTCTCTTTTAAGAGGTGATTGCCAATCGCGTGAATTAAATGGGTCTTACCCAGACCTACCCCACCATATAAGAACATGGGGTTGTAAGAGGTTCCAGGGTTGTGCGCCACCTGAATCGACGCAGCCCTAGCAAGTTGATTGGCTTTACCAGTAACAAACGTTTCAAAAGTAAGGTTCGGGTTGAGTTTTGAGTGATCTTCAATCTCAAAAGCACTCTCTTCTACCGATATGCTTGGCTCCGAGATCTCCACAGAAACATTTTTCTCTATGGGCTCTTCCAGCGTTACGGAGGGTGCGGTATTGGTTGCACCACCCTCAACAGCGAGTGTAAAGCCGACATTAATGGGACGCCCAAAATACTGGGAGGCCAACTCTTGGAATCGGTCGGCAAACGTCTTTTTGGTCCAATCCAACTTAAATCGGTTGGGGGCTCCAATTGTTAGTGAGTCATCACTTTCAACAAAAGACAATAGGGTAAGGGGTTGAATCCACGTTTTAAACTGTTGGGGCGACAGTTCGCGGGATAAAATGCCGATAGCATCATCCCAGAACCCCAGTGGGCTAATTGAATTCAAGGCGGGGGGATTGTGTAGGTTGCTCATATTTTTGGAGGATCCATTGTAGCGATGCTCCAAAGTTATC